>JBBDSV010000084.1:0-19983 GCA_040904785.1 Nitriliruptoraceae bacterium | reverse complement strand
CTGCAACCAGCGGATTAAAAGTCCGATGCTCTGCCAGTTGAGCTAGCGGCCCAGACCTGGCGGACACCCACGCGAGTAGCGCGGGCGAAGAGTAACCGACCCTTTCGGGCGCCGCCAACCGGCCTGCTGGAGCCTACCGTGTTGTCGTCGCTTCCCACCCAGCGAGGAGCCGCTGTGGTCCACGTCGTGCCGATCGACAACCCGCGCGTCGCGGGCCTGGTCAGCCGGATGCTCGAGGCGCCGGATCATGTCGTCACTGCACGCGTGCACGGTGTCCGAGTTCCCCTCGTCGACGAGTCCGATGCCGAACGGCTCGCCGCACTCGCCGCCGGTGGCCCGGCGTCGGCCGGCTGGCGGGCGTGGTGCGCGATCGTCGGATCGCCGGACACCGCGGTGCCCGAGCAGGTCGTCGGCTATGCGTCGGTGGCGCGCTCGCGCGTGTCCGCCGTCGCGGAGCTGGTCGCTGCCGCCGATGGTCCGGCATGGGACCCGTTGTTCGATCGTGTCCACCGCGTGGTGGGTGGCGCGGGTCGTTCGGTCGAATTGTGGATCCGCAACGTGGACGCCGGCAGCCGGGCGCGTCTGGATGCCGCAGGGCTCGTCGCCAACCGCGAGTTGGCGGTGCTTGGACGGGCGCTCGATGCGTCGGTGTCCGAACGCGTACCGCGGCGGGCAACGATCCGGCCGGCGTCGCTGCCGGCCGACCGTGCGGCGATCGTCGCGGTGCTCGACGCTGCGTATCGCGGCACCGCCGACGGACCGTGGGATCGCGCACGGTTCGACGCGCGGGCGGTCGCGGGATGGTTCCGCGTTGACGATGTGCTCGTGGCCGTCGACGATTCCGATGCGCTCGTGGGCGTGCACTGGCTCAAGCGCCGGGACGCACGTGTCGGTGAGGTGTACAACCTCGCCGTCCATCCGGACGCGCATGGCCGAGGGGTCGGCGGGGCACTGTTGAACGCCGGTCTGCGCCACCTGCGCGACGCTGGGCTGGCCACGGTCATCTTGTGGGTCGATCGCGCGAATCCGCGTGCCGCACAGCTGTACGAGGCTGCGGGCTTCACGGTCTACTGGCAGGACGCCTGCTTCGCTCCCGTGTCAGGCGTCCTCGGGTCCGCGTGACGACCGCTGTCCCGGCGGCACGAGCTTGTAGCCCACACCCCGCACGGTCACGATCATCTGTTCGTATTCCGGGCCGAGCTTGGCACGGAGCCGCCGCACGTGGACGTCGACGGTGCGCGAGCCGCCGAAGTAGTCGTAGCCCCACACCTCTTGCAGGAGCAGGTCGCGGGTGAACACCCGATTGGGAGCGTTCGCGAGCGCCTTGAGCAACTCGAACTCCTTGTAGGTGAGGTCGAGCGGCTGTCCGCGAAGGCGGACCTGATAGCTGTCCTCGTCAACGATGAGGTCGCCGACGTTGGCGGCGCGTTCGTGTCGCGACGTCGCCGACCGCTCGGCGGCCAACCGCAACCGGGTCTCGAGCTCGGCCGGCGAGGCATGGGGGAGCAGCCAGTCATCGAAGCCCCAGCTGGCCTTCAGCGCCGCGAGGCCGCCCTCTGGCATGACGACGACGACCGGGCGGGCGAGCTCGTGAAGCGATGCTGCACGGGCCGCGGCGGCGGCATCGCGCAAGTCGACAGTCGCATCGACGAGAACGATGTCGCAGCTCGACAGGCCGGGCATTGACGACGTGTCGAGCGGCGCATCCTGCAGGGAGTGGTCGAGATACTCGAGTGCGGGCAGCAGCGACTTGCCGCCCCCGGCGCGGTCGGTGAGCACCAGCAGGTGCACGTCGCCCTCACTGTCGTCGCGGACCGGTCAGACCGGCCTTCGCCGACGATCATGCCAGAAGTCCTGCCGGAACGCCCACATCAGGTTTGCACTATATTCCCTACTCAGTGCACGCTTAGCGCCACGCACCCGGGATCATTGCGGCCGTTGCGACACGAGCGTGCGTGACAGTGAGGGCGTGAACGTGACCGCATCGTCGACGCTGACGCGGCTGACCCCGTCACCACCCAGTTCGGTGGAGCGGGCGTTGGCGGTGCCGACGCGCGCGGGCATCTATCGGCGGATGCGCACGCACCGTGAGCCGGTCACCGCCCGTGATGTCGCCGAAATGTTCGGTCTGCACCCCAATGTGGCGCGCGGCCACCTCGATCACCTTTCCGACGTCGGACTCGTCGTCACCGGGACGCGCAAGCACCCCGGGGGAGGACGCCCGGCGAAGGTCTACGTCGCACGTGAACAGGTCGGTCCGGGACCCGACACCCAGGTGCCGCCCGGCAGCCAGCTCGCCGTGCACACGATCGTGCAGTTGATCGCCGGGTTGACCGAACACACCGACAAGCTCGCATTGCTCGCCGAGGAGCAGGGCCGAAAGCTCGTGTCGGCATCGGCGGGCCGTGCCGACACGCGCGACTTCGCCGCCGCGGCCGTGATCGCCGTCGAAGCCCTCCGAGCCGCGTTCCCCGAGGTGCGGCTGGGGACCACCGACGACGACCGCGTGGTGGTCGAGGGGCTCGACGTCGGACTGCGACTCATCGGTGAGGTCGACGGCGCGGTCGGCGACGCGCTCGCAACCGGTTTTCTGCGAGGGGCGCTGGCCGCGGCGGGCGCTCCGGCCCGTGTCGTAGCGGCCGGCGGGGTCGTCACCGCCGAGCTCGACGAGGCCGGACTCGGTTCCCAGCCGACACCGGCCGACACCATCGACGCACGAGGCCGCGACTATCAACGCGGGCTCGCCGCAGCAATGCGTGCGATCGTCCCGCTGCGGCCCGGCGACCACCTCGACGTGCTGACCGATGCGCCCGGGGCGCCCGCTGCGTACGCGCGGTGGGCCGACCGCGCCGGCCACGAAGTCGTCGACGTCGCACGTGTTCGCGATCACAAGGGAAAGCCCGCCGTGCGGGTGCTGTTGCGCAAGGCCACCGGCCGATGACCCGTTCCCTGCAGGAGTCCACCATGTCATCCTCCACTCCCGCCGAGGTCGACTCGCCGCGCCGCATCGACGTTCGAGGTCCACGATTCGGGGCAACGCTCACGAGCGTGGTGCTCGCCACGGCCATCGTGCTCCAAGGCACCGCCGGAATCGCGCTTGTCGCTTGGCAGTGGTTCGTCTTCGCGGTCGCCACCTTCGCGGGCCTGCGGTACTCGATCTACGGCAACGTGTTCCGGTGGGCGAAGCGGCGCTTCGATCTCGGCCCGCCACCGGCGACCGAACCGGAGGGGCCGCCGCGATTCGCGCAGTTGTGTGGTTTCGCCGTGACCACGATTGCGCTCGTGGCATTCGCCGTCGGCGCGACGACGCTCGGATGGGTCGCCGTCGGCATCGTGCTTGCCCTGTCGGTGCTGCTCGCCTCAACGGGTATCTGCATCGGTTGCGAGCTGTACGTGATCGGGCAGCGCTGGCTGGGGGATCGGTGATATGGAAGCAGTGATCATTCGTCTCGTCGCGGTCGCCGCGATCGTCGGCATCGCGGTGCTCGTGGGCCGGTGGTGGCACGCGTGGTCCACCCAGGTACGGCGTGACACCTCCGGGCGGTTGACGGCTCGTGACCTCGCCGCAGTCGGCCTCGATCTGGGTCAGGCACGCACCGGCGCCGTGCTCGTGGGTGCCCGCACATGTGCACCGTGCGATCAGGTCAAGGATGTGCTCGGCGGTCTCGCGCGAACGCGGGGTGATTTCGCCTGGGTCTACGCCGATGCCGCCGACCATCCCGAGCTGACCGGCAGCCTGCGGATCCTGCGGGTACCGACCGTGCTTGTGGTCACCCGAGATGGCCGTATCGTGGGACGTTCCAGCGGCGTCCCGCGGGTCGAAGCGCTCGCGGAGGTCCTCGACGCCGCGGCGTGACCGCGACCGAGGAGCGTGAAAGTGGTTGATCAGGTGCGACTGATCGATCAGCCCGTGCAGCGCATCGACGTGACCGGCGCCGACCGGGCGGCATTTCTCGAGGACGTCACCACGCAACATTACGGCGACGCGGGCGTCGGCGATGTTCGCGGGGCGCTCGTGCTCGACCCGCACGGGTTGCCGCAGGCCATGTTCGACGTCGTCGTCCTCGGCGACCGATTCGCGCTCCTCGCCGCCGACGACGAGCAGGCGGCGTGGATCGTCGACACACTCGGTGGGCGAACGTTCCTTCGCGACGCCGCCTTCGCGCGCGTTGCCTCACGGACGATCGCGGTGCGCGGCACGAACAGCGACCGGGTGCTCGCCGACGTCGGGCTCGGTGTCGTGCCGGGACGGGCGCGACTCGCCGACGGTGTGCTCCTCATCCCCCGCGCGGACGGTGTCGATGTCGTCGCTCGGGACGCCGACGCCGGGGAGATCCGCAACGCACTCGTGGCCGCTGGTGTCGAGCCGACGCCGAGCGCCGGGATCGACGACTGGCGGGTTGTGCAGGGGATTCCCGCATGGGGCCGCGAGGTCGTTGCACCGCACCTGCCGGAGGAGGCCGGCGTGCTGCCCACCCACGTCCATCTTGCCAAGGGCTGCTATCCGGGACAGGAGGCCGTGGCGCGCATGTGGATGCTCGGCCGTCCCCGACGGCGACTTGCCCGGATCACCGCGCGTGCCGCCGCCTTGCATCCCGGACAGGAGTTGGGCGAGGGACGTGATGCGGTGACGGTGACGACCGTGCATGCCGACGGGCAGCGTGCGTTGGCATTCGTTCCCGCAGACGCGACCGCTGGCACGAGCATCACCCGCAGCGAGATCACGCTCGACGTCGATGCCCTCGTCGGTGTCGACGCTCCACCCGGCCACGAGCCATCGGTCACCCGTCGCCGCGACCGTCCGGTCACGACAAGCCGCTGATCGCCGCGAGCACCTTGTCGGCGTGGGTCTTCGGGCTGACCTTCGGCCACACGCCGGCGATGTGTCCCGCGGCGTCGACGAGCACGGTGGATCGGATCACGCCCATCTTGGTCGTTCCGAACACCGTCCGTTCGCCCCATGCGCCGTAGGCCTCGATGACGTTGCGCTCGGGGTCGGCGAGGATCCGGTGGGGCAGGTCGTACTTGGCGGCGAACTTGGCCTGGGCGGTGACGGGGTCAGGAGAGATCCCGAGCACGGCCGCACCGGCGGCGGTGAACTGCTGCCAATGATCGCGAATGTCGCACGCCTGTGTCGTACACCCGGGCGTGTCGGACTTGGGATAGAAGTACACGACGACGGGCTGGCCGCGCAGCGCGGACAGGGTGACCTCGGTGCCGTCCTGGTCGGGCAGCGTGAAGTCGGGTGCCGTGGAACCGACCTCGAGCATGGGCACTCCTGACGTTGATCCGGCAAGCCTAGGGTCTGGTATCACCGAGGTGTTCGTCGCGAGAGGGAAGCCGTATGACACGCCACCAAGACGAGTCACTGATCGACGTCTTCGTCGAAGTCCCGATGGGCGCGCGCAACAAGTACGAGTGGGACTTCGCGCGCGGCGTGTTCGTCCTCGACCGCATGCTGTTCACGGCGGTGCGCTCTCCCGGCGACTACGGCTTCGTCTCCGACACGCTGGCTCTCGACGGCGACCATCTCGACGCGCTCGTGATTCTGTGCGACCGACGTTTCCGGGCTGTCTCGTGAGGGCACGGGTTCTCGGCATGCTCGTGATGCGTGACGAGAAGGGACCGGACGAGAAGATCCTCACCGTCGCCGACCACGATCCCCGGTGGCAGGGACTCCACGACATCGAAGATGTGCCAGGACATCTTCGCGACGAGATCGGCCACTTCTTCTCGATCTACAGGGACCTGGAGCAGAAGCGGGTCGTGGTCGACGGATGGCGGTCACGCCGCGATGCGTTTGCGACCGTCGCCGAAGCGCGGGCACGTGCGCCGCGGCCCGGCGAACGGCCAGGGCCGTTTCCGACATGACCGGACGCGCGCACTACGGTGCACCCGATGCCGGTGCGGAGAGCTGCCATGCATGACGGCGACGTCGAAATCGGCGACGTGTCGACCTGGGAGACGGGTGAACTGCGCGAGCGTCGACGAGCACTGCAGGTTGACGAAGAGGCGGTGTCGTACGCGCGACGACTGCTCCACGGCCGCATCGATCTGGTGACCGCGGAACTGGCACAGCGCCAGTCGGTCAGCGACGACGACCCGCTCGTCGACCGGCTGGCGGGCGTGCTCGCGGATCGTCCGTCTCCGCCCCGTGCTGTCACCGCGCTGCGTGCCTTGCGTCTGCGCCATCCTGAGCGCGCCGAGGACCTCGAGCGGCAGATCGACGCGTTGCTCCCTCCCACGACGCGCCTGGCAGAGGCGACCGAGTCGTGGCTGCGTGAACGCGCCCAGCAGCTGCTCGCCGCCGAAGAGGAAATGTCTCGTCGCCGTCGTGCGTTGTTCAGACAGATCGACGCGCTGCAGGCCGAGCTAGCCGCGCGTTACCGCGATGGCCGCGCTCGCGCAAGTGATCTGCTCGACGACTAGCGCTTCCGCGGATGGCTCCCCCGGGGGGAGCCTCGAGCAACCCCAGTACCCTCGGTCACGTCCCGACGCTGTGGCCGTCATCGCCCGAGAGGCACCGTGATCGAGTTTCGAACGCACCCGCAGATTCCCACCGACGCCGCGAGCGCCGAGTGGGAACTGTTGCTCGACGAGGATCCGCACGCGACCGTGTTTCATGGCCCGCGATACCTGCGTACCTGGTACGAAACACTCGGCCAGCGATACGCCATCCGGGTTCACACGGTGCACGCCGACGGCCGGCTCATCGGGGTCATCGCCGATGAGAACGACCGTTCGGGCGGTCCCACCGGTCCGGTCGAACACCGCCGCTTCCTCGGCGGCACCGAAGTCACCGACTATCTCGGCCCCGTGAGCCGACCCGAGGATCGCCACGACGTCGCTGACGCCTACGTCGCGAACCTGGCCGCTGACGTCGACTGGGACGAGTTCATCGCCGGCGGGCTCGCCGCGGACGCCGGTTGGGGTGATGCGCTCCGTCGTGCCGTGAACGCCCACGGACTCGACATCCTGCACGAAGAGATCGAAGACGTCTGCCCGCGCATCGACCTCACCGGCGGGCACGACGCCTACCTCGGGCGACTTCCCGGCCGGCTCCGCCAGGAGCTGACCCGCAAGACCCGCAAGCTGGCGCGAGACGCCGGCGAGCTGCAGCTCGTCGAGGTCGACCCCGCTTCCGTTGTCGAGGAGATGGACGCCTTCCTCGATCAGGCGGCGACGAGTTTCCCCGAGAAGTCGTCGTTCTTCGGTCGTGACGACATCCACGCATGGTTCCGTGCGCTCGGCACGACGTTCGCCGCCGACCGCACCGTCCGTGTGCACCGCCTCGATGTCGGAGGGTTACCGGCGGCCACGACCGTGTCGATCGTCGGGCGCGGCGAATGGGGGCTGTACAACTCGGCGTTCGACACCTCGCTCGGTTCCCTCGCGCCCGGCATGGTCATCATCTGGCTACTCATCGAAGAGGCCTGCCGCGAAGGCCTGGCGACATTCGATCTGCTCCGCGGCGACGAGCCGTACAAGTACCGCTTCGGCGCGGTGGATCGGCCGCTCGAGCGGCTCGTGATCGGACGGCGCTGACATGGCCGAAGTACGTCGCGTCGCGCTGCTCAGCGTGCATACCTCTCCGCTCGACCAGCCGGGCACCGGAGACGGCGGAGGGCTCAACGTCTACGTGCGGGAGGTCGCCTGCCGGCTCGCTCGTCGCGGGATCCACGTCGACGTGTTCACTCGGCGACCGGATGCAAGCCACCCGGCGACGGTCCGCATGGTCGACGGTGTAGACGTGCACTACATCGACGCCGGCCCTGCCGGGCCGATCGCCAAGAACGCGCTGAGCAGCGCGTTGTGCGCCTTCGTGCTCGGCGTCGAGCGCCACCCGACGGCCGGAAGCCACGACGTCGTGCACTCCCACTACTGGCTGTCCGGCTGGGTCGCCCGCCGGCTGGCGAAGCGGTGGCACGTGCCGTTCGTCCACACCTTTCACACGCTCGGTGTACTCAAGAACGCCACGCTGGCTCCCGGCGACCTTCCCGAACCCGCGCTGCGCCTGATCGCCGAGCGGCGGATCGCCGAGGACGCGTCGCGACTGCTGGTGCTCACGTGTGGGGAGGCGCGGCTGCTCCACCGCACCTACGGCATCTCGGGCGAGAACCTCACGGTCGTACCGCCGGGCGTCGACCTGGCACGGTTCGCGCCAGGTCCGCCACGCACGGTTGGGGCAAAGCTGCTCTTCGTCGGCAGACTCCAGGCACTCAAGGGGCCGGACGTCGCGATCCGCACGCTTGCGGAGGTCCGCAAGGTCCGCGGCGATGCGCACCTCGAAATTATCGGTGGCGCCTCTGGTGACGGCACACTGGGGATTGCGCACGACGATCTGCGTGCGCTCGCCGCCGAACTCGGTGTCGCCGACGCCACGACCATCCACCCTGCGCTGCCCCAGGATGCGCTTGCCGTCCGCTACCGCGACGCCGACGTGGTCCTCGTACCGTCGCGAAGCGAGACGTTCGGGCTCGTCGCGCTCGAGGCCCAGGCGAGCGGCGTGCCGGTCGTCGCCGCACGGGTGGCAGGACTCGAATCCGTCGTCGCCGGTGGCGCCCTCGTCGACGGGCACGAACCCGCCGATCATGCGGCGGCGGTGCTGGAGCTGCTGAACGACCCCGAACGTCACGCGTCGGCTCGTCGGTCCGCGTTGCAGCGTGCCCGCGCAGCGACCTGGGACGTCACCGTCGAGCGTCTGCTCGAGGCCTACGCCGACGTTGTCGCCGATGTCGATCGCGACGGCGACGCCGTGCGCGAGCTCGCCGGATGACGCCCGACGTGGGAGCCGAGTGGATCGAGACGGCCCTCGACGGACTCGGTCTCGATGTGCAGCGTGTCGGTGACGCCGCATGGCTCACGGTGCTCGAAGGTGAACACAAGCGGACGTTGCCCGTCTATCTCGAATTGCGCGAGCGCAACCTGCACGTCACGGCCTTCGTCGCGGGCGCGCTCGATGAGGGACACGCGGGCGTGTACGCCCAACTGCTGGCACGCAATCAGCGCGCCGGCCCGGTGCACTTCGCGCTTGATGACGACGGCGATGTCGTGCTCGTCGGCCAAGTGCCACGCGAGGCGCTTGATGACGACGTGCTCGACGAGGTGCTGGGTAGGGTGCTCGTGCTCGCCGACGATGCGTTCGACGCCGTCCTGCGCACTGGGTTCGCGTCCTACCTCGAGACGGAACAGCGCTGGCGGGCGAAGGCCGGGCTGCCACCCAACCCGATCGGCAGCCCACGACCGTCGGCAACGAGGGCACCGTGAGCACCCCAGATCTGGCGATCATCGGTACCGGCCGTCTCGGCGAGGCGATCCTGCGCGCGCTGCTCGAAAGCGGCTCGTGGTCGCCGGAGGCGATCGTCTGCACGACGCGGCGTGCCGAACATGCCGACGAACTCGCGTCCACGTACGGCGTCGCCACGACGACCGACAACCGTGCCGCGGTCGCGGACGTTTCAATCGTCGTGCTCGCCCTCAAGCCGCAGATCCTGCTCGATGTGCTCGATGAGCTCGGAGGGGCCATCACCGCACCGCTCGTCGTCTCAGTCGCGGCGGGAATCGGCACCGACGCGATCGAGTCGCGCGTCGCCTCGGCGGCCGTGGTCCGCGCCATGCCCAACACCCCGCTGCTGGTCGGCACCGGGATGACGGCGCTCGCCGCCGGGTCGCGAGCAAGTGCCGACGATGTTGCCGCTGCCGCGGCGCTGTTCTCCGCGGCCGGCCGCACCGTGACTGTGGACGAGTCGGCAATGGATGCGGTGACCGCGGTCTCCGGTTCGGGACCCGCCTACGTCTTCCGTCTAGCGGCGGCGATGCTGGCCGGGGCGGTCGCAGAGGGGCTCGACGAGGCCACGGCGCGGGCGCTGGTGACGCAGACACTCGTCGGTGCCGCAACCATGCTGGACGTGTACGGAGAACCGGCCGCTCTCGCGGCTCAGGTGACGTCGCCGGGAGGAACGACCGCGGCGGCGCTCGACGCCTTTGATGCGCAGGGATTCGACGCGATCGTCGCCGACGCGATCGCTGCGGCACGACGGCGGTCACGGGAACTCGGCGCCTGACGTGGTTCCGCAGGCGCACCCGGTCGGCCTGCTGGCCGGTGCGCGCTGTCTCGCCTACGACTTCGGGCCCGGTCACCCGCTCGCTCCGGTTCGTGTGGAACTCGCCGAAGCCTTGATCGAGGCATGCGGACTACTCGGAACTCATGCGATGCGCCTTGCTCCCCCCGAAATCGACGACGGCCCGCTGCGGCGAGTCCACGACGCGTCCTACGTCGCCGCGGTGCGCGCCGCGTCGCGTGATCCGGCCGATGTCGCGCCCGGATCGGGACTCGGCCCGGGCGACACGCCGGCGTTCGCCGGCGTCCACGAGGCCGCGCGGTGGATCTGCGCGTCCTCCCTGGAGGCTGCCGGAGCCGTACTGCGAGGCGACCTCGTGCACGCGTTCAATCCGTCCGGCGGGCTTCACCACGCCATGCCCGACCGGGCTTCCGGGTTCTGCGTCTACAACGACGTCGCCGTTGCGATCGATGCGCTGCTGGACGGTGGCGCCGAGCGCGTCTGCTACGTCGATATCGACGTGCATCACGGAGACGGTGTCGAACGGATCTTCTGGGACGACCGCCGGGTGATGACGATCTCGTTGCACGAATCCGGTGAGCATCTGTTCCCCGGCACTGGTGCGGCAGCGGACATCGGAGGGCCAGACGCGCTCGGCAGTGCGGTCAACGTCCCCTTCGCCCCGGGCACACCGGGCGACGTATGGCTCGAGACGTTCGAGGCGGTGGTCGCGCCACTCGTCACGGCGTTCGCGCCGGATGTGCTCGTCACCCAGCTCGGCTGCGACGCGCACGTTCGGGACCCGCTCGCGCACCTGCAACTGACGGTTGACGACTATGGCGTGATTGTTGCACGCCTGCATGAGCTCGCGCACGAGGTGGCAGATGGCCGGTGGGTCGCATGCGGTGGCGGCGGCTATCGGCTGGTCGACGTCGTCCCCCGGGTGTGGACGGCGGCATTCGCCGAAATGTCCCAGCAGCGACTCGCGGTCGAGATCCCAATGGAGTGGCGTGAACGGGCGCGGGCTCGGACCGGGGAGGTCCCCCCGGCATCGTTCACCGATGATCCGGTGACCGTGGCCGACGCGCTGCACGACCATGTCGGGGCGGTCGCTCGTCGTGCGGTCGACGAGATTCGCGCCCGCGTGTTCCCGCTGCACGGTTGCTGACCGCTGGACGCCGACGGCCGTGCCGCGTACCGTGGTTGCAGTGCACTCGTGTGGTGTAGTGCGGAAACGGAACGGGCGATGAGCACCCAGTTGCTGACGGCGGACGAAGTCGCCGACCAACTCCGTGTGTCGACGATGACGATCTACCGGCTCATCCGCCGGGGCGAGCTTCCCGCTGTGCGCGTCGGCCGCAACTATCGCGTGCGCGCGAGCGACCTCGATACCTACCTGGCCGCGCAGATCGTCGACCCGTCGACCGTGCGGCCTGATGCCGTCGGCGATGAGGGCAGCTTCTAGCCGCGGGCGATCAGCAGTTGGGCCGCGGTCGCGGCCACAAGCAGGCCGAGTAGTGCGACGAGCGCAAATGCGGTCCAGGATCGCAAAGGTCCGCGTGACCTCGGGTCGGTGACGGTGTGGCAGGCTATCGCCACCGCAGCTGGCGTCCGGGACCCAAGGAGTCGACGTGGCCGTCGTCACGGCAGCCGTCGCCGTTTCCGTCAGCGCCCTGTTCGCTTTGACACTTCTGCGCCGCTGGTGGGCGCGCGGACGCACGAATCGGGCGTTGCTCATCTGGGGCGTGGCGCTCGTCATGTTCTGCACGGCGTCGACCGCATTGCTCGTCGGACCGCTCAACGGATGGACGTCGGCTGAGTTCCGACTCTTCTACGTCTTCGGCGCGGTTCTCAACGTCCCGTGGCTCGCGCTCGGCTCGATCGCCGTCAACGCGTCGCGGGCGTCGGTGTCACGGTGGACCGGTGTGGTCCTGCTCGCGGTCGCCGTGCTGGTCGCACGGCAGGCGCTGGCCGCCGAACTGGCGGCATTGTGGTGGCCGTCGGCCGCGCTCGCGCTCGGATGGGCCGCCGCCCTTCTCGTCGGCCGGCAACGCGTGGTCGTCGGTGCGGCTGCACTGGTGCTGATCGTGTTCAGCGCCCTCGCCGCGGCGATCGTGCTCGCCGCCGATTACGTCGAGCCGTTGCCGACCTCCGGCGTGCCCGAGGGCGCAGAGGTGTTCGCGCCCATCGTGCGCGGCTTCGCGGTCGCGGGGAACTCGGTGGGAGCGGTCACGGTGGTCGTCAGCGCGCTGGTCAGCAGTGCGGTGCTGGTGTGGCGCCGACCGGCTCGCGACGCCGACCGGCAACTCGTCGCTGACGCTCGTGTCGGCGGATACGCCCACGCGATCGCGCGATGGCTGTTCCGTGGACGGACCGGTGCCGGCGAAGGCCTGGCGCACCTCGTGCGTGGCAACCTGCTCGTCGGTCTGGGTGTGGCCATCGCCGCGGCCGGCGGGGTGCTGTCGTTCCTCGGGGACACCGTCGGACATGCGATCGCGTTCACGATCGGTGTTTCGGTGATGTATGCGGGCTTCGTTCGCACCACACGGCCGGTCGACCCGTGAGCGGCCGCCGGCCCGACGTCGTCGTCTACACCCGTCAGGGGTGCGGGTTGTGCACTCGCGCCGAGGCGCTCGTCGCCACCGAGGCACGCCGGGCGGACGTCCGCATCGTCGATGTCGACGACGACCCCGGCTTGCAGGCCCGGTACGCCGTACGCGTCCCGGTTGTCACGGTCGACGGCACCGAGATCGCTGCGACGGAGCTCGGCCACGGGGTCGTGCGCCGGGCCGTGCGTCGCTCGCGCCGGCGTCGTGCATTGGGACACTCGCGACGCACCGCCTAGCCTGACCAGCGATGAACACCAGAGGATCTGTGGACCGACGCATTCCCGAAGCGACCGTCGCGCGACTGCCGCTCTATCTGCAGGTGCTCGTCGAGGCCGCCGAGGTCGGCACGACGACGATGTCAAGCGACGAGCTTGCGCGCTCAGCCGGACTCAATTCGGCGAAGGTCCGCAAGGACCTGTCGTTCCTCGGGACGTACGGCACACGTGGCGTCGGCTACAACGTCGCGGAGTTGACGACAGAAATCTCCCAGGTGCTCGGCCTGACCGACGCCCGTCGGGTCATCATCGTCGGTGTCGGCAACCTCGGGGCGGCCCTGGCGAGCTACGACGGGTTCGACCGGCGCGGCTTCGATGTCGCGGCGCTCATCGACGCCGATCCTCACAAGGTGGGTACGCGTGTCGGAGCGCACGTCGTCGCCGACCCGGAAGCGATCCCCGAGATCGTCTCGCGTGAGCACGTTACGTTCGCCGTGATCGCCACGCCGTCAGCCCACGCCCAGCAGGCGGTCGACGCCGTCGTCGATGCAGGGGTGACCGCGATCCTCAACTTCGCACCGGTCCATCTCGATGTCCCGGATCACGTCACGGTGCGCACCGTCGACCTGTCCACCGAATTGCAGATCCTGTCGTTCTACGAGCAGTTCGCCGAGTCCTCGCCCGCCGCCACCGGCTGAGCACGCCATCGCACCATCCGCCACCGGGGCACCCTTCCAGCATCTGCCTTTGGGGCGCCCCGGCAGTGCGAGGTACGCTCACCCGGGCGTGTCGCTCGCGCCGACTCCGATCCCAAGGCGTCGCTCACTCATGTCACTGCTCGTCGTCGGGTGCAACCACCGCAGTGCTGACCTGTCGGTGCTCGAACGGCTCGCGGTCGCCACCGACGACGTGCCCAAAGCCCTCGACGAACTCGTGGGTGGTGACAATGTCGCCGAAGTCGCGGTGCTCTCGACCTGCAATCGGGTTGAGGTCTATGCCTCGGTCGCACGATTCCACCCCGGGCTGGCAGAGATTCGCGCCTGGTTCGCCGAGCGGGCCGACATCCATCCGCAGGATTTCGATGAGCTCCACTACAGCTATCACGACGACCGCGCCGCCGCGCACCTGTTCGCGGTCGCCGGCGGACTCGACTCGATGGTGATCGGGGAACGGCAGATCGGTCTGCAGGTCCGTCAGGCCGGCGAAGCCGCGCGGGAGCACGGGACGTCGCGACGGATCCTGCAACGCGTGTTCCGTCAGGCGGTGCAGGTCGGTCGGCGTCTTCGCCGCGAAACGGCGATCGCCGACGGTGCATCCTCGATGGTCGACGTCGGCATCGACGCGATCCGTGCCCGACTCGGCGGGCAGATGGCGGGCCGCACGGTCGCCTTGGTCGGCGCCGGCAAGATGGGTGCGCTTAGCGCGGACCGTCTGATCGACGCGTCGAGCGACGACGTGCTCGTCTGGAACCGCCACCGCGACAAGGCCGATCGACTGGTCGCCCGATTGGGAGCGTCCGCTCGGACGGTCGAAACACTCGCCGACGCCGTGGCAGCCGCCGACGTGGTGATCTGCACCACGGGAGCCGCCACACCGCTGTTGGACCCCGAACTCGTCGCGTCTGCCGCCGGTTCACGGCAGCGATCGGCGCCGCTCGTGCTGCTCGACCTCGCCGTGCCGCGCAACGTTGATCCGGCCTGTGCGTCGATCGATGGCGTCGAGGTGCTCGATGTGGCCGACATCCGTGAACGCACCGACCGCGGTGTCACCGGGACCGTGCTTGCCGAGGCGCGGGCGATCGTCGACGAGGAGGCTGCGCGCTTCATGGCGTGGACTCGCGAACGGATGGTCGACCCGACGATCCGCGCGCTGCGTGATCGATCCGAGGAGATCCGTCAGGCCGAGTTCGAGCGGCTCGCTGCCCGGTTGGCGACCCTCGATGACCGTGAGCGCGCGGCGGTCGAGGCGCTCACGCGCGGCATCGTCAACACGCTGCTCCACGAACCGACGGTGCGGCTACGTGCCCGTGCCGAGCAGGGTTCGGGGGACATTCCCGCTGACGTCGTCCGTGACCTGTTCGACCTCGACGAGTAGGCGGCCGTGACGCGCTCCTCCGACGGCACGTTGCGTGTCGCGACCCGTCGGTCGGCGCTCGCGCGCGCCCAGGCGCAACAGGTCGCCGACGCGCTGCACGCGGCGACGCGACGGCCGACGGAACTCGTCCCGCTCGCGACGACCGGTGACGAACATCCCGACCGTGCGATCGAATCGTTCGATGCCAAGGGTGTGTTCGTCGATCGAACCAGGCAGGCGGTGCTCGACGGCGACTGCGACGTCGTTGTCCACTCGTACAAGGATCTGCCGACCGGTCGTGCCCCGGGGCTGGTCATCGGTGCGGTGCCGGCACGGGTCGATCCGCGCGACGCGCTCGTGTCCCGTGACGGGTGGCGCTTCGCCGAGCTGCCGCGCGATCGCACCGTCACCGTCGGCACCTCGTCGGTCCGCCGACGCGCCCAGCTGCTCAACCATCGACGCGACGTGCTCGTCCAACCGCTGCGCGGGAACCTGACCACCCGATTGGAACGGGTCGCCGCGGGGGATCTCGACGCCGTCGTGGTCGCCGTCGCCGGACTTCTGCGACTGCGACCCGAGATCGACGGGCTGACCGCGGTTCCGTTGGAACACGGGGAGATGTTGCACGCGCCCGCGCAGGGCGCGCTGGCGGTCGAGTGTCGCGCCGACGATGCTGCGGCGATCGCCTCGCTGCAGCTCATCGACGATGCCGACACGCGCACCGAGGTGCTTGCGGAGCGGGAGATGTTGGCGGTGCTCGAGGGCGGCTGCAGCGCGCCCATCGGCGCGCACGCCGAGCTGCGCCGCACCGCCGCTGGAGAGTCCCGGCTCGTGCTGCTCGGGCTGGTCGCCGACGTCAACGGCACCCGGTTGTTTCGCGCGTCGCACGAAACCGGCGGCGATGCGGCGGTGACGCTCGGCCGCGCCATGGCGGCCAGCCTGCTCGATGCAGGCGGCAGCGCCGTCCTGGGTGGCGACGATCGATGACCGCCGGTCCGCTCGCCGGCTCCCGCGTGCTCATCGGCCGTGCGCGAGGGCAGGAAGATGCCCTCGCCATGCGCCTGCGAGCACTCGGCGCCGAGGTCGTCCACGAGCCGCTGCTGCGCATCGAACCGGGTGATGCCTCTGGCCTCCGTCGTGCTGTCGATGCGCTTGCCGCCGGTGACTACACCGTGCTCGCGGTCACCTCGCCCAACGGTGTGGACGCGCTCGCCGCGGCGTGCCAGCAGGCGGGACACGATGTCGATGTCCTGCGTTCGCCACGGTTGGTCGCTGCGGTCGGTCCGGGAACGGCGGCGTCACTCGAGGCGACTGCCGGGTTCGCACCCGACGTCATCCCTGACGTTGCCACGACCGCAGCACTCGGTGCGGCGGTTCCCGCCGGAACGGGTCGGGCGCTGCTGCCTCGCGCCGACATCGCCAATCCGGTGCTGAGCGCACGGTTGCGGGAGAAGGGCTACGACCCTGATGAGGTCACGGCCTACCGCACCCGAGCGCCCGAGGCGCTGTCCGCGGAGACGTCTGACTCGCTGCGTGCCGGTGCGATCGATTTCGTCGTGCTCGCCTCGTCGTCGACGGCCCGCCATTTCGCGTCGCTCGCCCCGGACGGCTGGCAGGCGCAGGTCGTGTCGATCGGGCCGGTCACGACCGCGACCTGCCGGGAGCACGGCTTCGAGGTCGCAGCCGAGGCGTCGCCACACGACCTCGACGGGCTCGTCGCCGCGGTCGTCGCGGCGGCAACGTGACGACCGCCAGTACGCTGCTCGACGCAGACGAACGGGTCCTGACGTGAGCCACGGCAGTCAATTCCCGCACGTGCGCCTGCGGCGGACGCGGCGCACGGCGGCGATGCGTCGTTCCTTCCGTGAGACGTTCACGCCGCCGTCCGCACTCGTGCTCCCCGTGTTCGTCAAGGCGGGGCTTGAGGCGTCCGAACCGATTCCCTCGCTGCCGGGGGTGGTCCAGCATCCGCCCGCTGCCGTGGCCGGGGTGGCGCGCGAGATCCGCGATGCCGGCATCGGTGGGGTGATCCTCTTCGGTGTGCCCGAGTACAAGGATGGCGAGGGCAGTGGCGGTTGGGATCCCGACGGGCCGGTGCCGACGGCCGCGCGCACGATCCGTGACGCGGTCGGTGACGAGGTGGTCGTCTGGGCCGACGTCTGCCAGTGTGAGTACACCGACCACGGAAACTGCGGCCCGCTCGACCCGCAGGGCGTCGTCGACAACGACGCCGCAGTCGACGCCTATGTGCGCGACTCGGTCGCATACGCCGCGGCCGGGGTCGACCTCATCGCGCCGTCTGGCATGATGGACGGTCAGGTCGCCGGAATCCGTGCCGGCCTCGACGACGCCGGCCATCGAGACGTCGGCATCGTCGCGTACGCCGCGAAATTCGCTTCGGCCTTCTACGGGCCGTTTCGCGACGCCGCCGAGTCGGGTCTGGTCGACGGCGATCGCGCCTCGCACCAGATGGACGTCGCCAACCGGCGAGAGGCACGCCGCGAACTCGCCTTCGACGCCGCCGAGGGCGCCGATGCGCTCATGGTCAAGCCGGCGCTGACCGCGCTCGACGTCATCGCCGATGCGCGCGCTGCGTTCGACCTTCCGCTGGCGGCCTACCAGGTGTCCGGGGAGTACGCGATGCTGCACGCGGCAGCCGAACAGGGCTGGATCGATGCCGACGATGCGTTGCTCGAGACGCTCACGGCGATCCGTCGTGCCGGAGCCGACATCGTGCTCACCTATGCGGCGCTGGCACTCGCACACCGCCTCGACTGATCGCATCGGTGGAACAGATGTCGACCGAACGGTCCCAGCAGCTCTTCGACCGCGCGCGGGCGGTGATCCCCGGCGGGGTCAACTCGCCCGTTCGCGCGTTCACCGCGGTTGACGGCACTCCTCGATTCATCGCCCGTGGCGAACGTGGCGAGCTCATCGATGTCGACGGCAACCGGTATCTCGATCTCGTCGGCTCGTGGGGGCCGCTGCTGTTCGGGCACGCGCCACCCGCGGTGGTCGCCGCAGTGACCGATGCGGTCGCGCTCGGGTCGTCGTTCGGCGCTCCGACCGCCGGCGAGGTCGACCTCGCCGAGGCGATCATCGCGCTCGTTCCGTCGATCGAGCAGGTCCGGCTCGTCAACTCCGGCACCGAGGCGGCGATGACCGCCATCCGGCTCGCGCGTGGGGCGACGGGGCGGAACACGGTGCTCAAGTTTGCTGGCCACTACCACGGGCACGTCGATGCGCTGCTCGTGTCGGCCGGCTCGGGCGTGGCGACGCTCGGCATTCCTGGCTCGCCCGGCGTGACGCCGGGCGCTGCCGCCGACACCGTCGTCGTCGAGTGGAACGACCTGGATGCCGTAACGGCCGTCGTCGAACGCCACGCGGACGATCTTGCGGCCATCGTGTGCGAACCCGTCGCGGCAAACATGAATCTCGTGGCCCCCGAGCCCGGCTTCCTCGCCGAACTGCGCGCACTGGCGACCCGTGTCGGTGCGGTGCTCGTGTTCGACGAGGTGATCACCGGATTTCGCGTGGCGCCCGGAGGAGCGCAGCAACTGCACGATGTCACGCCCGACCTGACGGTGCTCGGAAAGGTCGTCGGTGGCGGGCTTCCGTTGGCCGCATTCGGTGGACGCGCCGACCTGATGGCGCAGTTGGCGCCCGACGGCCCCGTGTATCAGGCGGGCACGCTGTCGGGGAACCCCGTCGCGGTTGCCGCCGGCCGCGCACAACTGGCGATGATCGACGACGAGACGCACCCGACGCTCGAAGGCCGCACGGCCCGGCTGGTCGACGGGCTGATCGACGTGTTCGCCGCGGCGCCGGTTCCGGTCACCGCGGTGCGACACGCGACGCTGGCCGGCATCGTCTTCGCCGCGACGGCGCCACGAAACGCCTCCGACGTCGCTGCGGCGGATCATCGACGCTATGCCCGGTTCTTCCACGCGATGCTGGACCGCGGCGTCTATCTCGCCCCGTCGGGCCACGAGATCGTGTTCACGTCGCTCGCCCTGTCGGACGACGACATCGACCGTGTCGTTGCCGTGGCTGCCGAGGCAGTCGAGGTGGCTGCGCGTGCATGAGGAGGCGTTTGTTCGCCCATCGCGCCGCTTGCTACCGTTGCGCCTCGCCGCCGTGGCGTGCTGATCATGCACGCGGTGCGGGAAACAGGAGGGACGCACGGTGCTCGAGTGGTTCAGCGAGTTCTTCGCGACCCTTCCGGAGGTCTTCCGGGCGCTGTACCAATTCGGCGATCCGGCGAACGTCGGCCGAGGCTGGGTCGGGCTCGCGGTCATGGGCCTGTGGTTCGGCGCACTGTTTGTGCTTCCGCTGGGAATCGCCAAGTTGACCTATGGCAAGCGCGAATGGGTGTCGGCGACGATGGGCGTGATCGCCGCGTTCTCGTTTATGTGGTGGCTGCACGGGGTGTTGCCGCATGCCTGGATCCAGTTCGTCCAGTCGAACTCGAACCTGCTCGAAGGCACCATCATCCCCGCGAGTGTCGGCCTCACACTGGAGGACGGCACCCGGATCGACGTCGCCTCGAACCTCTACAGCGTCATCACCGAGAGCGTGCTCGTCGGGCTCATGATCGCCGGTATCGCCGTGTCGATCTGGCTCGCGCTCGTTGTACAACGGCGCCTGCCGAAGACGCTCGTATCCGGTGAAGAGAAGCCTGAGGCGGGCGGCTACCGCTAGCCGGCGGCAGACCGAACGCGAAGCAAGGAGGCACGAGTGGGGAAGACGGACCGGGGCGAACACCCCCTGATGTTCGACGACTACACCGTGCAGCAAGTGGACGCGGCATGGTTGCAGGAACGGGTCAAGCCCAAGCGCCACATCGGGCTCACCCCCGAACTGTGCATCTTGTGCCGCGCCTGTGAAGACGTGTGCCCGTGGGAATGCATCTACATGATGTCTCCCGAGATCATCAAGGACGCGGACAGCGGATCGCTCAAGACACTCGCGGAGCAGTCCCACGCGGTGTTCATCATCGACGACAACGAGTGCACCCGCTGCGCG
>JBBDSV010000083.1:0-20081 GCA_040904785.1 Nitriliruptoraceae bacterium | reverse complement strand
ACCGACATCCAGGGTGTGGAGGACTTCTTCGGCGACATGGACTTCAAGGTCGCCGGGCCCGAGAACTTCATCACCGCGCTCCAGCTCGACACCAAGCTCGCGGGCATTCCCGCGCAGGTGCTGCAGGACGCGCTTCTGCAGGCGCGTACGGCACGACTCGAGATCCTTGAGGTCATGAACGCCGCAATCGCCGAGCCGCGCGATGAGGTCGCCGAAACGGCGCCGCGGGTCGCGATCGTGCACATTCCGCAGGACAAGATCGGCTCGGTCATCGGGCCGCGGGGCGCGATCATCAAGGAACTCGTCGAGGTCACCGGCGCGCAGATCGACGTCGACGAAGAAGGTGGTCGCGGCGTCGTCAAGATCTACGCGAACTCGCGGGCGGTTGCCGACGACGCGTTGGATCGCATCAACGCGATCGCCAACCCGCAGCTGCCCGAGAAGGGCGAGCGTTACCACGCGACGGTGGTCAAGACCGTCGACTTCGGTGCGTTCGTGAACCTGACGCCGGGGACCGACGGGCTCCTTCACATCTCGGAGCTGTCGAAGATCGTCGGGCGTCGTCTTGACCACGCTGAAGAGGCCGTCAACGTCGGCGACCAGGTGCTGGTCGAGGTCAAGGACATCCTTGACGGTGGCCGCAAGTTCAAGCTCGAATACGTCGGCGAGCAGACCGGCGAGTCGAAGAGCGACGACGACGGCGGTCGTGACCGCGGCGGCAGCGACCGTGACAGCGGTGGCAGCGACGCCGGCGGTCGTGACAGCGGTGGCAGCGACGGCGATGGCGGTGGTCGTGACCGAGGTGGTCGTGCCCGCGGCGGGCGCAACGATGCACGTGGCGACGCCGACGAGGACCGTGGCGGTGACCGGTCCGGCGGCGGCACGCGAACCCGCACCCGCAGTCGCAGCCGTGAGCGCGACTGAGGCGTGGCACACCAGCTGACCCAGCTGCCCTCCGGCGTGACCGTCGTGACCGAGGCGATGACTTCGGTCCGGTCGGTCACGCTGGGCATCTGGGTCCGCGTCGGTTCCCGTGACGAGGCGCCCGAGCAGGCCGGCTGTGCGCATTTCCTCGAGCACCTGCTGTTCAAGGGAACGACACGCCGAACGGCTCGCGACATCGCCGAGGAACTCGACGCGGTCGGAGGTGAACTCAACGCGTTCACCTCCAAAGAGCACACGTGCTTCCACGCACGCGTGCTCGACAGCGACGTTCCGCTCGCGATGGATGTCCTCGCCGACATGATCGTCGATGCACGAAACGCGGAAGAGGACGTCGAAGCCGAGCGCGACGTTGTGCGCTCCGAACTCGACATCTACTACGACACACCGGATGACTTGGTCCACACCGACTTCGCCACGGCGGTGTTCGGTCCCCATCCGCTGGCGTCTGAGACACTCGGCAGCATCGCATCGGTGTCGTCGTTGTCGCGGGAGACGATCGACGGGTTCTACCGCGAGCACTACCGGCCCGAGAACATCGTCGTGTCCGCAGCCGGCGCCATTGATCACGATGCCCTCGTGCGGCTCGCGGAGACATTGCTCGGTGATCTCGGCCGGCCGGGCGGTGGACCGAATCCCCGTACGCCACCAACCGCGTACGGCCGCGGCGAGATCGTCGTGCGCCCGCGTCCGACCGAGCAGGCACACGTCATCCTCGGCGCTCCAGGAGTTTCGCGTACCGATCCGGATCGGTGGGCGCTGCGGGTGCTCGACGGGGCACTCGGTGGCGGCATGTCGTCGCGCTTGTTCCAGACGATCCGTGAAGAGCGCAGCCTCGCCTACAGCACCTACAGCTACGCCGCGTCGTATGCCGACACGGGCCTCTTCGGGGCCTACGTCGGCACGTCGCCGGCGAAGCTCGACGATGCGTGCGCGGTGCTGCGCGACGAGCTCGATCGCGTCGGCGACGACGTCACGCGCGCGGAAGTCGAGCGGTCGAAGGGCGCGTTGGCGGGGCAGACCGTGCTCGCGCTTGAGGACACGGCGTCACGCATGATGCGGATCGGTCGTCAGGTCGCTGCCGCAGAGCCGGTCGTAACCGTCGAAGACGCGCTGCGGTACGTCGACGCGGTTGACGTCGACGCCGCACGGGCCGTTGCCGTACGCCTTCTGCAGGCGCCGCGTGATCTCGCCGTGGTCGGGCCGTTCGACGGCGACGTCCAGGACAGGTTCCGCGCGGTCGTCACGTGAGACGTGCACCGCGGCCGCGGTCCGACTACAACGGCACGCGGACGACGGAAGTCAGGAGTCCGACGTGACAATACGAGTCGCGGTACTGGGAGCGATCGGCCGCATGGGCAGTGCCACCTGCCGGATGCTCGACGAAACCGACGATCTCGAACTCGTCGCCGCCGTCAGCCCGGCGCACGTCGGCGTGCCACTCGATGAGCTCGTCGGCACCGATAGCGGGCTCGAGGTCGTTGCCGGCATCGACGATTTCGACGACGTCGATGTTGCCGTCGACTTCACCCGCCCCGACGTCGTTTCCAATCACGTCATCGCGCTGCTCGAACGGGGAATCCACGTTGTGGTCGGCACGAGCGGGATCACCCAAGACGCACTCGAGCGTGCGCGGCAACTCGCGGAGACCGGACGGGCACGGGCGCTCGTGGTGCCCAACTTCGCCATCGGTGCCGTGCTGCTGATGGAGTTCGCTGCGCGCGCGGCAACGTATCTTCCGGACGTCGAGATCATCGAGCTGCACCACGACGGCAAGCTCGACGCACCGTCGGGGACGGCGCTGCGGACCGCCGAACGGATCGCGCAGGCGCGTTCCGCCAGCCCGGACCCGGTCGGTGGCGATGATGGTCATCCGGGTGCGCGCGGTGCAGATGTGCACGGTGTTCGTGTGCACAGCGTTCGCCTGCCCGGTCTGGTCGCACACCAGGAGGTCGTCTTCGGCGGACGTGGACAGACGCTGACGCTGCGGCACGACACCATCGACCGCACGTCGTTCATGCCCGGCGTCGCGGTGGCCTGCCGTCGTGTGCACACGCTCGACGGACTCGCCATCGGTCTCGAACACGTGCTCTGAACGACGCGCTGTGCGGTCACCATCGGCTTCGGTGATCACTGCCCACGGCGACAGCGACCCGCTACGGTGCTGCGCTCACGGTCGAAGGCCGACCGCCACAGGCGCACGTGGTGTCGATGCGTCGTATCCGGTCCGACCATGCGGACGTCGGGCAGTTCCGCATCCGGTCCGGTGCGCCAGGGAGGGAGCGGCGTCGTGACGAGCGACGATCGATACATGGAGGCGCTACGTCGGTTCTCCGGCGATCTGCGGATGACGCAGCAGGTGTTCGCATCGATGCAGGAACGGGGCGTCGAGATCGAACCGCCGCACTGGCAGCGCTATCTCGAGGCGCATCTCGACGCTCGCGACCTCGACGGCGCGCAACGCGTCCTCGAGGAGATGACCGCAGCCGGCGTCGCGCTCGAAGCGCCGGTGCGGTGGATGCTCGCCGTTGCTGCGGCGAGATCGGGTCGCCTTGCCGACGCAGTGGCGATGCTCGAACAGCTGCACGCCGAAGGAGCCGAACCCGACGAGCAGCATGCACCGGCGGTGCTCGCGACGTATCTCGCTGCCGGCCGCTATCCGGCGGCACGGGCGATCCTGCGTCAGATGGCGCGACGTGGACAGGCCGCCGCGGACTCCGACTATGAACGGCTGCTGGCCGACTGCCTCGACCGGCGTGCGATCAACGACACGCACACCGTCGTCGAGCTGATGCTGGCGGTCGGCCGTGCGCCGTCACCGAAGCGAGCCGTCGAACTGATCGGGATGATGGCACGTGCGGGGCACGCGCCGCGCGCCGTCGAGCTGTTGCAGCGGCTGCGTGATGCGGGTGTTTCGGTCCCTGCTGACGTGCACAGCCAGCTGCTGCTCGCCCACGCGAGATCCGGCGACGTGTCCGCTGCGCGCGACGAACTCGACGCGCTCGAGCGCGACGGTGGCCGGCCGTCGAGCTTCCATCTCAACGCACTCCTCGAGGCGTGTGTGGCCGCGGGCGACGTCGACGGCGCATGGCGCGTTGCGCTGGATCTGGTCGCGGCCGGTCGGATCCCAACGGGCGCGAACCTCGATGGGTTGATCGACGTCAGTCTCGCGGGGAAGCGACGTGCCGCTGCGCTTGGGGTGCTCGACTGGATGCTCATTCTGGGTGTGCCTGTGCCTCCGCAGAAGGCTGCCGAGGTGTTGCAGGCCCACCTTCGGGCCGGCGAGCTCGACATCGTCCGACAGTGGTGCGCGACGCTGCAGGCGCAGGGCATCCCGATCGATCGGCGTGTCGCACGCGATCTCGTGGAGCGTCTGATCCGCGCGGGTCGACTCGACGATGCGGCCGCGCTGCTCGCCCAGTTCCGCGCCAGCCGGACCTTGACGCAGACGCGGCACGTCGGCGCCTTGCTCGTTGCGTACGTCAACGCGAAGCGGCTCGACGATGCGGTAGCGCTGCTGGCGTCGACGCTGGAGGAGAAGGCGCCGCCATCGAGCGCCGAGGCGTCCCGGGTCATCAATGCGCTCATTCGCGCCAAGAGGCTTGACGCTGCGACGTCGTGGCTGGCCGCACTCGCCGACGCGGGGGTCGTGGTCGACGAGCCGACGTTCCGCGAGCTGCTGTGGGCGCATGCCAAGAAGGGCAACTACGACGCGGCACGAGCGGTCCATGACCAGCTCGTCGCGGTCGGCATCACGCCCGACGACCGACATGCCAAGGCGCTGGAATGGGCATCGGGATCGACCAAGCGCCGGCTTGACGACGACAGCAGCGACTCGGGTGTTACCGCGCTGCCGCCGCGAGACGACGATCCGCAGCCGGATGAGGATGCCGACGCACATGATGGCGATGCCGACGCGAACGAGGTGGATGCGTCAGCCAATCGTGCCGGTGGCGCAGACGCCGAGAGCGACGCTGCGCATGCCTCGGGTGGGTCCACTGCAGCCGGATCAGCCTGATTCGGCGACGAGCTGCGTGCGTGCCAGCTCCGCGTACAGCCCGCCCGATGCGAGCAGCTCGTGGTGGGTGCCGCGTTCGACGATGCGGCCACGTTCGAGCACGACGATGACATCCGCATGCACGACCGTCGACAGCCGGTGGGCGATCACCAGGCTCGTTCGGCCCGACAGTGCGGTTCGCAATGCGGCCTGGACCAGCCGTTCGGATTCGGTGTCCAGGTGGGCGGTCGCCTCGTCGAGCACGACGATCGCCGGATCCTTGAGCAGCACCCGCGCGATCGACAGCCGCTGTTTCTCGCCGCCCGACAAGCGATATCCGCGTTCGCCGACGACGGTGTCATAACCGTCAGGCAGTCGTGCGATTACCTCATGGATACGCGCTGCCTTGGCGGCCGCCACGAGGTCCTCGTCGGTCGCGTTCGGCCGCGCGTAGCGCAGATTCGATGCGATCGAGTCGTGGAACAGGTGCGCATCCTGACTCACGATGCCGATCGCCGCGTGCAGGTCATCGAGGGCCAGCTTGCGGACGTCATGGCCGTCGATGGTGACTCGGCCCTCGGTGACGTCGTAGAGGCGTGGCACGAGCGACGACAGTGTCGACTTGCCCGCGCCGGACGGTCCGACGATCGCCACGAGCGTGCCCGGCGGCACGTCGAGCTCGATGTCGGACAGGATCCAGTCGGAGGCATCGAGGTCGTGCTCGGCCCGGGGGCCTTCCAGCGATGCGAGCGAGCTGCCGTCGGCAGCGGGGAAGCGGAACCAGACGTGCTCGAATTGAAGATGGCCCGTCGGATCCGGCAGTGCGCGGGCGTCCGGTGCCTCGGTGATGGCGTGGGGCAGGTCGAGCACTTCGAACACACGCTCGAAGCTGACGAGCGCCGTCATGAGGTCGACACGGGCATTCGACAGCTGGGCGAGCGGTCCGTACAGCTGGGTGACGTACAGCGCCAGTGCGACGATCGTGCCGACCTCCATCGCCGGGTCGTTGATCACCAGCCGTCCGCCGACGAGGTAGACGAGCGCGGTGGCCAGCGACCCCACCAGGCCGAGCGAAGCGAACAACGCGCGGCCGTGGATGGCCGTGCGAATGCCGAGCCGGGACACCTGGGCCGCGCGGTCGTGGAAGACGTCAACTTCGGAGTCGATGCGGCCGAAAAGTTTGACCAACAGCGCGCCGGCGACGTGGAATCGTTCCGTCATCACCGTATTCATCTCGGCATTCAGCTCCATTGCGCGGCGCGAGAGCTGTTGCAGGCGGCGGCCGACGATGCGAGCGGGGATGACGAAGCCGGGAAGCAGCACGACGGCCAGCACGGTCACGCGCCAGTCGAGCAGCAGCATCGCGACGAGCGTCACGGTGACGCCGATGAGATTGTCGACGATGCCGCCGAGCGTTCCCGTCAACGCACGTTGCGCGCCGATCACGTCATTGTTGAGCCGCGTGATCAGCGAACCGGTTTGCGTGCGGGTGAAGAATGCGATCGGCATGCCCTGCACGTGGCGGTAGAGCATTGTGCGCAGATCGAGGATGAGGCCTTCGCCGATAGCCGCCGATAGCCACCGCTCGACCATCGACACCGCGGCGACGACGACTGCGACGCCGATCATGGCAGCGAACAACCACCACAACAGCGTCGTGTCGGCCGAGGGGATCGCCACGTCGATGATGAGACGGATCAACTGCGGCGGCGCGGCCGACAACACGGCGGCAAGCACGATCAGCCCGACGAACGCGGTCAGCTTGCGCCGGTAGGGACGTGCGAGCTGCCACGCACGGCGCGCAATGGAGCGGTCGAATCGCCGGCGCGCGAGTTCGTCGATGTCGCCGAGCGGGCGGAATGGCATGCCGCCGGTGCTTCGCATCTTCACTCCGTGTCGTGGCTTGTCACCACGGCGCGTCACCGCGGTGCCGCGTCCGTCGACCGCGGCGGTGCCGTCGCTAGGCTCCGCCGAACACTGCAGCGTACGAAGCCGGTCGAATTCCCCCACATCCGAGCGCCCTGTGACTGCCGACGCCGAGACGTTCTCCGAAGACGAGCGCGACCGGTTGGCGCCGCATGTCACCGCGGTCGACGACGACGTGTTTGCGCTCACCGACCTTCCCGAAGTGGTCAAGGGTGCCCTGTTCGCGCGCTATTCGCGCTACGGCGGCTCACTCAAGCGTCTGTTTCTGCAGGAGTTCGCCGCCGACCTCGACACCGACGATCCGGATCAGCGAGCGGCGCGCCTCTACGACCGGGTATTTAGCGAGTATGGCGACGACTCGGTTGCGCAGCTCGGCGGCGCTCACGTCGCACTCGAGAACGTGTCGAATCTGGCCACGAAGCGGATCGAATGGGGGCGTCTGGCGGCATACCTGGAGCAGTCGACGCGCTACATCGCCTTCGATTCCCGTCCCGGCGGACGATTCCGCTATTACCGCGACGTCGACATCATGGCGAGCCCGCACGCGGCGGCCTACGAGTGCGAACTCGACGCGATCTTCACCCGCTATGCCGAGCTCGTCCCGATCGTGCTCGACTGGGTCCGTGGCAACTGGCCGCAGGACGCCGAAACATCCGACGTCGTCTACCGCAATGCCACGAAGGCCAAGGCGCTCGACCTGCTCCGCGGCATGCTCCCCGCCGCGACCTGCGCAAACGTCGGCATGTACGCCTCCGGCCAGTCGTACGAGCAGTTGCTGTTGCGGCTGCGCGCCGACGATCTCGCCGAGTCGCGCCACCTCGCCGATCGTCTGCTCGTCGAGCTGCGCAAGGTCATCCCGTCGTTCCTGACGCGTGTCGACCGGCCCGATCGCGGCGGGGCGTGGTCGGCATACCTCGCGGCGACGCGGCGGGACACCGCCGCGTTCGCGCGTGAGCTGCTCGACGTCGAGGTGGCCCCGGCCGGCGAGGTGACGCTGACCGACTGGTCACCCCGAGCGGAACTCGACGCGGAGGTGACGCTGGCGGCCGGAGCGTTGTATCCGCACGTCGCGCTGCCGGAGACGCAGCTCGAGGAGCTCGTGCGCTCGTGGACGCCCGAGCATCGGCGTGCCGTGCTCGCGGCGTACGTCGGCGAGCGCGCCAATCGCCGACACCGGCCGGGCCGCGCGTTCGAACGGGTGTGGTACCGGTTCGACGTGCTGGGCGACTACGGCGGATTCCGGGATCTGCAGCGCCACCGCATGCTCACCGTCGAATGGCAGGCGTTGTCGCCACGCCACGGATACGAGACACCGCCCGAACTCGTCGACGCCGGGGTCGACGACGCCTGGCACGATGCGCTCGAGCGGTCCGCGTCGCTGTACGACCGGCTGGTCGACGAGTTCCCCGTACAGGCGCAATATGCGGTCTGCTTCGCGTACCGGGTGCGCTACGTCATGCAGTTGAATGCGCGCGCGGCCATGCAGATGCTCGAGCTGCGCTCGACGCCGCAGGGCCACCCCACCTACCGTCGGATCGTCCAAGAGATGCACCGGCAGATCGCCGACGTTGCCGGTCACCATTCCGTCGCCGAAGCGATGCGCCACGTCGACCATTCCGCGAACGAGCTCGAACGGCTCGAGTCGGAACGCGCCGCCGAATCGCGCCGCCGATCGCGCGACAGCAACGAGGAGTCCTGAGTGAACACGCGTGTGCGGTCGATCGTCACCGGTGCTGCCGCTGGAATCGTTCCGCTGCTGCTGCTCGAACTGGCGCGCATCCTCGTCGACGCGCACGAACGCGACGGTGGTGCAACGAGCCTGTGGTGGCCGATCGCCTGCTACATCGCGATCGGTGCGATCGTCGCAGCGGCGGTCACCGCCGGAGCGCGTGATCGGCTGATGCCGGCAGTCGCGGCCGGTGTGGTCATCGTGATCGTGTTGCCGACGGTTCCGTCGCCGGTCGCCGAGCTCGTGCCGACGCTGCCGGTCGTGCCGTCGACGTTCGTGCAGCAGGTCGTCGCGTTCGCGGTCGTTGGTGCCTACGCATTCGCCGCCATCGGTGGGCGCGGCCGCGGTCGGCGCCGTTGACCGTCACTGTGCGGTCACGGTCACTTCGTCGAGGACGTACGGCGCGAGCGGGGTGCCGTCACCGCGGGTGAACTCGATGGTGATCCGGTGCTCGCCGGGGTCGAGCGTGATCGGGAACGTGATCTCGTCGCATGGTGCGGCCACCGAACATCCGTTCCAGACCACGTCGGTCGGCATGCCGTCGACCGTCACCAGCAGCGACCCCGCTTCCTCGGGGTCGCTGCCGAGCGCATCGGGTTCGACGACGCCGGGTCCGACGCTGCCACCGTCGACACGGACGGTGAGCACCACACGACCCGCCGTCACCCGTGCACCGTCGGCTGGCTCGACGATCGTGACCTCGCTGTCGTCGGACAGGGGCAGGACGTCGTCCGGTGGGTGCATCGCGATTGTCAGCGGCTGATACAGCAGGACGGGCGCAACGATCGCCAGTGCCAGCACGCCCATCGCCAACGGTGCGAACGGGGTGAGCGTCAACGGCGTGAACGCGGTAGCCAGCAGGGCAAACAGCGCGATCACCCCGAGCGGCAGCGCCCAGCCGATGCCGTCAGACAGCCACGTGTTGCCGAGCACACCGGCCGCACCTGCGGCGACGGCAACGGCGATCGGTGTCGGCAGATCGGCGGGCCCATCGATCTCGAGCACGCCGAAGGTCGCGAGGACGACGGCGACCGTGAGGACGAGGGCCGCAACGACGACTGCCGCCTGCCAGGTCGAACCCGCACCTGCATGCGCCAACAGCATCATCATGCCCTGTGTCCTGGCTGTCGGTGAGTGTTCGACGGCCCACCGGGAAGTCCGCGGTCACTAGGATAGGCAGCGCGTGCAGGCATTCCCGACACAGGTGGCACCGTTGTGATGTCCACGGACTCCGACTGGACCGTGCTGCCGACAGGAATCGGCCGCGTGGTGACCGCGATGGTTACCCCGTTCACGGCCGACGGTTCGATCGATCTGGATGGCGCTGCCACGCTCGCGCGACATCTCGTCGACTCGGGCTCACAGACGATCCTCGTCAACGGCACGACGGGCGAATCTCCCACGCTGACGGCCGACGAGGCCGGGGAGGTGCTCGCAGCCGTGCGCGATGCCGTCGTCGGGGATGCCACCGTCATGATGGGCACCGGGACGAATGCGACCCGCTCGACCGTCGCGGCCACAGAGCGGGCCACGGCCGCCGGTGCCGATGCGATCATGGTCGTCACCCCCTATTACAACCGGCCGGACCAGCGCGGGCTCGCCGAACACTTCCGTGCGGCCGCCGACGCGACGGACCGACCCGTCGTCCTCTACGACATCCCGTTCCGCACCGGACGGGAGATCGCCCGCGAGACGCTTGTCGAACTGGCCGCCGTCGAGAACATCGTCGGGGTCAAGGATGCGACCGCAGACCTCGGGAAGGTCGCGGATGTCCTCGCCGCCACGCACGGCGCCGATGGCGGCTTCGGCGTGTGGTGCGGCGCCGACGAAGTCAACCTGCCCGTGCTCGCCGTCGGCGGGCACGGCGTCATCTCGGTGAGCGCACACCTCGCCGGACCGGAGATCGCGGCAATGATCCGAGTATTTCCTTCCGACCCGGCACGTGCGCGCGAGCTGCACCAGCGCTGCCTGCACCTGCATCGGGCCCTGTTCGCCGAACCCTCGCCCGCGCCGCTCAAGGGCGCGCTCGCAGCGCTGGGGCTGCCGGGCGGTCCGGTGCGTGCGCCGATGTACGCGGCCTCGCCCGATGTCGTCGCTCGCGTGCTCGACGCACATCGTGCGCTGGTCGACGCCCGATGAGCGCGGCGACTTCCCCGCCCGTCACGGTCACCTTTCTCGGAGGGCTGGGTGAAATCGGCCGCAACATGGCCACCATCGAGGTCGATGGCGCGGTGGCCATCGTCGACGTCGGCGTGCTGTTTCCGGACGCCGAGCATCTCGGCGTCGACCTCATCCTGCCGGACTGGGGCTGGCTCAAGGAACGCGCCGACGACGTCGACGTGGTGTTTTTCACCCACGGGCACCTCGACCACATCGGGGCGCTGCCGTACCTGCTGCGCGATCTCGACCGTTCACTGACGGTCTACGGGACCAAGCTGACGCTGGCATTCTGCGAGGCCGTCCTCGAGGAGTGGGACGACCTGCCCGACGTCACGTTCGTCGAACTCGGGCCCGGTGACGTCATCGATCACGGGCCCTTCAATGTTGAGGCAGTCCAGGTCAGCCACTCGATCCCCGACGGTGTCGCCTACGCGTTCCGGACGCCACACGGGATGATCGTGCACACCGGCGACTTCAAGCTTGATCAGAGCCCGATCGACGGGCGCCCGACCGACCTCGCACATTTCGCGCGTCTGGGCGACGAGGGCGTCGACTTGCTGCTGGCGGATTCGACCGGTGCAGACGTGCCCGGACACGTGCGCACGGAGCGGACCGTCGGTTCGAGCATCCGCGAGCTCGTCAACGATGCCGAAGGGCTGATCGTTGTCGCGTCCTTCGCCTCCCACGTCCACCGGGTCCAGCAGGTGCTCGACGCGGCGATCGCCGTGGGGCGTCGCCCGGTCTTCGTGGGACGGTCGATGGTCCGCAACATGGGGATCGCGATCGACCTCGGGTACCTCGAGGTCGATCCCAATCAAATCGTGGAACTCAACGACGTCGATGACTACGACCGCAGTGACCTGGTCGTGATCTGCACCGGGTCGCAGGGCGAGCCGTTCTCGGCGCTGAGCCTCATGGGCGCCGGGGACCATCGGCAGCTACAGGTCGGTGAAGGCGATCTCGTGATTCTCGCGTCGAGCCTGATTCCCGGCAACGAGCAGGCCGTGTTCCGCTCGATCAACAACCTCTCACGACGCGGTTGCGACGTCGTCCACCGCGGTATCGCGCCGGTGCACGTCTCGGGTCACGCCAGCCGCGACGATCTCATTCTGTTCCACAACATCGTCGAACCGGAGTACGTGATTCCGGTGCACGGTGAGCACCGGCACATGCGCGCCCACCGCGACATCGCGGTCGGTACGGGCTGCCTCGAGGACCACGTGCTGGTGTGCGAGGACGGCGATCGTGTCGAACTCGCCGACGGGCGCGTCCGTCGCGTCGATCCGGTGCCCACGAGCCACGTGTACATCGACGGGTTGCTCAACGACGTCGGCCCCGCATTGCTGCGCGACCGTCGACGGATCGGTGAGGACGGCATCTGCATCTGTGTCGTCACAATCGACACCCACGCGCACAAGGTCGCCTCCGACGTGGTCGTCACCCAGAAGGGTGTCGTGTTCCACGAAGCGGCCGACGACATCCTCGACGCGGCACGGCGCGCGGTCGAGGCCGAGCTCGGTGGTCTCGCAGGCGTCAAGTTCGAGGACACTGCAGCAATCCAGCGACACGTGGTGCAGGCCTTGGGTCGCTTCTGGCGCGAGGAGACCGGCCGCCGGCCGTTCATCCTGCCGATCGTCACCGACGTATGAGCCCGGTCGACGCCGAGCACGCGACGAACAACTGACAGCGGTGTAGTTCCTGTGGCGGCATCAGCGGTTACGCTGGTGAGCAGACCGGTCAGGAGCGCGCTGCGTGGCATCCCGTTCTGCATCGACAGCGACGAAATCCTCGGGGAAGAAGCGATCCTCGTCAGCGCGTCGTCCATCGACGGCGCGCAAGACAACGCGACCAGCGACCGCGCCGTCCAAGGCTCCCGCCCGGCGTACGGCGGCGGTATCACGCCACTTCTCCGAAATCCAGCGCGATGTCGCCGGTATCGCCCTCGCGCTCGTAGGAGTGCTCGCGGGACTGGGGATCTATGCCCAGGCGGCGGGCCCGGTCGGTCGGCTGCTCGAGGCGGCGACACTCGGGGCGTTCGGGTTCATCGGCTACGCCGTACCCGTATTCGTCGTTGCCGCTGGACTCGCCGTCGTCATCGACCGTCCCGGCACAGATCTTGGGCGCTGGATCCTGGGAGGATCGCTCGTCGTCACCGGGGTGCTCATCGCCCTGCACCTAGGTACCGGACAGCCGACACCTGCCGACGGCATTCGAGGGCTGTGGCGTGCCGGCGGTCTCGTGGGGTGGATGGCGGCGACGCCGCTCGTGTGGGCCCTGTCGCAGTGGGGCGCGATCGCGGTGCTCGTCGCGCTGTTGCTGTTGGGCACCTTGGTGCTGACGCGCACGCCGTTCCGCCAGGTTCTGGCGTCCGTCAAGCGGGTGGTGCGCTCGCGTCCGGAACCTGCCGAGACGACATCCGCCGAAATCGTCGACGATGAGGCCGCAACACGGCAGGTCGTCGATGCGGCACCTTCCACCGCCCCGTCTGCACGTGCGACGCTCGATGATCACGACGACGCACTACCGCCCGACCCGCTCGACGACGAACCGACCGTCGAGATGGCCACGCCGGTCGCCTCCACGGCACCGGCCAAGGCTCGCAACGTCGCTCCCGTGCGGTCCTGGCAGGACTATGAACTGCCGCCGTACGACCTGTTGGCCGAGGGGCGGTCGCTGGGCGACGAGTCGGAACGCACGATCATTGCGCAGGTCGACGCGCTGCAGGCGACTTTCCACCAGTTCGCGGTCGACGCGACGGTCGCACGCTGGTCGCGCGGCCCGACGGTCACACGGTTCGAGATCGAGCTCGGTCCCGGCGTGCAGGTCAAGAAGGTCGCGAACATGGGCGACGACATCGCCTATGCGCTCGCTGCTCCCGACGTGCGGATCGTCGCTCCGATTCCCGGCAAGTCGGCCATCGGGATCGAGGTGCCCAATCGCAAGCGGGACCTGATCACGCTGGGTGACGTGCTGCGGTCGCCGGACGCACAGGCGGACGTCCATCCGCTGACCGTCGCACTCGGTGTCGACATCGCCGGCAAGCCGGCGCTCGTCAACCTGACGACGATGCCGCACCTGCTCGTCTCCGGGGCGACCGGGTCGGGCAAGTCGGTGACGCTCAACGGCATGATCTCGTCGGTGATCATGCGGGCGCGGCCGGATCAGGTACGGATGATCCTGATCGACCCCAAGCGTGTCGAACTCAATGCCTACGAAGGTGCGCCGCACCTGTTGTCGCCGGTGGTGACCGATCCCCGGCGGGCGACCGACGCCGTGCAGTGGTGCGTCAAGGAGATGGAGCAGCGGTACGAGCTGCTGGCCATGGAGGGCTACCGCAACCTCGACGGCTATAACGAAGCGGTCCGGGACGGGCGCCTGGCGTCACGACCCGGCCCTGACGGCACCGAGATCGAGCCGCGCGAACTGCCCTATGTGCTGCTGGTGATCGACGAACTCGCCGACCTCATGTTGGTCGCGCCACGTGACGTCGAGGATGCGATCTGCCGGATCGCGCAGATGGCGCGTGCTGTGGGGATCCACATGATCATCGCGACTCAGCGGCCGTCCGTCGATGTCATCACCGGACTGATCAAGGCCAACATTCCGTCGCGCCTGGCGCTGGCGGTCGCGTCGCAAACGGATTCGCGGACCATCCTGGATGCGAACGGCGCCGAAAAGCTCGTCGGCAAGGGCGACATGCTGTTCCTACCGGCGAGTCAAGGCAAGCCATCGCGGCTTCAGGGCTGCTGGGTCACCGAGACCGAAGTCTCCAACATCGTTGCGTTCTGCACTGCGCAGCGCCAGGCGGAATTCGACGACTCGGTGCTCAAGACGGGCGATGCGGCGGAACGCGTCGATGCGCAACGCTCAGGAGACGACACGTCCGACGAAGCGTTGGTGCGCCGTGCTGCCGAGCAGGTCGTGGCCAGCGGGCTCGGGTCGACGTCGATGCTGCAGCGCAAGCTGCGCGTCGGTTTTGCGCGCGCCGGACGCCTGATGGACGAACTCGAGCAGTTGGGGATCGTAGGACCCAATGAGGGATCCAAGGCGCGTGAGGTCCTCTGGGACGCGGCGCAGCTCGAAGAAGCCCAATCGCAAGGCTTGCTCTAGTCGCCGGCGGTGTCAGCGCCAGCGAAACTCGCCGCTTGCCTGCGGCCGGTCGCCACGCAACTGCCGCCGCGCATTGACCAGCGCCGCGCCGCCACCAACGACCAAAGCGCCGAGGAGCAGCAGGCCGAGTCGATCACGGGGAGTCTCGGCCAATGCGATCCGGTGGTCGCCGTCTTCGGCACCGGAACCGGACTCTGCAGCGATGGCCGCCGGAGTGAGCAGCAGGAGGACCAACGCGGCCGCGCACACGACGGCCGACAGCTTGCGGGAGACGGTTCGCATGGTCATCATGCGAGAAAGTCTAGCGCGGCCGCTGAATCGAACGAGAACTGTGCACGTGCGCGCATCGATGGCCACCGCCGGCGAGCACCGTGGCGGTGGCCATGCGGCATCGATGCGGGCGGTCAGCGGCTAGGTTGCGCACCGGATGGCGACGACTGCCACGCGCGTGAAACGCGGGGGAGTGCGGCGGTGGCCGCGGCCGGGCGATCGACACGCTGTCAATGGCGCGGAAGGACACCGTGAGCACCGGAATCGGCGACACGCTGCGCGCGGCGCGCGAAGCGTCGGGTCGCACGCTCGAAGACGTAGCACGCTCGGTACGTGCGCGCGCCGAGCAACTGCGGGCGCTCGAGGAGGAGCGCTTCGATGTCTTCGGCGGCGATGTCTACGCCAAGGGATTCCTGCGCAGCTACGCGCTCGAGCTCGAACTCGACCCTGAACCGCTCCTCGATGCCTACCGCCAGCACTACACCGGCATGAACGATCTGTCGGCATCGTCGCTCGTCAGCGGAACGATTCCGCAGGGGCCGCGACGCACGACACCGCCCGCGTGGCTTACCTGGGTGTTCATCGGCGTCGTCGTTGTCGCAGGCCTGGCATTTCTCGGGATGATCACCAACGGGTTCGCGCCCGAGGCGGCCGATCAGGAGGAACCGGTCGGACCGCCGCCGACGCCGGCGCCGACTCCCGAAGACGATGGCGAAACGCCGGATGTCGAACCACCCGACCCGGTCGAACCCGCGCCGGAACCGATCTACGACGGTGTCGAACTCCTCGTCACCCTCGAGGAGCCGTCATGGTTGCGTGTCACCGTCGACGGCGCGGTCGTGCTCGAGCAGACCATGCCGGCCGGTGAGACGCTGCAATACCAGGCCGACGAGGCGGTGCAGCTGCGTGTGGGCAATGCGGGCGGCGTCCGCCTCGAAGTCAACGGCGAGAATCTCGGCGCGCCCGGTGGTCGGGGCGAGGTCGTCGACGTGTCGTTCACTCGCGAGGAGTTCGCCACCGCGTCGTGAGTGCGCTCGCGACGCGCGTCGGTGGCCAGGAGCAACAGGTGACGATGACCGCGGTGGAACAGCGCTCGCCCGAGGGTGGGCGAGGCGTGTCCGACGGTCGTGCCGTGGCGATCATCACGCTCGGATGTGGGCGCAACGAGGTGGACTCCCAGCAGCTGTCCGGCCTGTTTCTGCGTGCCGGTGACCGCCTCGTCGACGACCCGGAGTCCGCTGATGTCGTGCTCGTCAACACCTGCACGTTCATCGCACCTGCCAAGCAGGAATCCATCGACACGGTGCTCGCGGCATGCCAGCTCAAGGACGACGCACAGGCGCGCGCCGTGCTCATCGTCGGCTGCATGGCGCAGCGGTATCCGAATGAACTCGCGGAGGCGATACCCGAAGCCGACGCGGTCGTCGGGTTCGAGGGGTACGCCGACCTTCCCAAGATCGTCGGCGACGTGCTCGCCGGTCGGCTCGGCGACCGCGTCGTCGGTGTCGGCGCACCGCACCCCGGTCGGACCGCGGGCACGGTGAGCCACGAGGCCGGCGGTCTCCTCGGGAGGTCGCTGCCGGTGATGGTCGTGGATCGGCCAGCGGAACCGTCGACGACCGTCGTCGCCGAACCGCAGGACGATCTCGATCGCATCCCCGCGTCGGGTCCTCGGTTCCCGATCCGCGTGCACGACGGCGGGCCGTGGGCGTACCTCAAGATCGCTTCCGGATGCGACCGCGTCTGCACGTTCTGCGCGATTCCGTCGTTCCGTGGCCGATTTCGTTCACGCCCGCTCGACCAACTCGTCGCCGAAGCCGAGTTCCTGGCCCACAACGGTGCCCGGGAACTGGTGTTGGTCAGCGAGAACACGACATCGTGGGGCAAGGACCTGCCCGGCGGGCGGGCCCGGCAGCCCGCACTTCTGCGCGCGCTCGCCGACATCGACGGCATCGAACGACTACGACTCATGTACCTGCAGCCGGCCGAACTGACCGCCGAGCTGGTCGAGGCGATCGTCGCTGAACCCAAGGTGGCGAGCTACTTCGATCTGAGCCTGCAGCACGTCTCGGGACCGGTTGTCGAACGCATGGCTCGTTCGGGCGACCATGTCCGTTTCGGCGCGCTGATCGACCGGATCCGTGCACTCGACGCCGACGCGGTGTTCCGTTCGAACTTCATTCTGGGCTTCCCCGGCGAAACCGACGATGATGTCGCACGTCTCGAAGCATTCCTCGAGACCTACGCGCTCGACTGGGTCGGACTGTTCGCCTACAGCGCTGAAGACGGCACGCCCGCAGCCGATTTCTCCGATGCGGTCGATCCCGAGCTCGCGCTCGCGCGGGTTCGACGCGTCAGCAACGTCCAGGAGCACGTCGCCGACGCTGCTGCGCGGCGTTTCATCGGCCGCACGCTCGAGGTCACCGTCCAACAGACCGCCGACGGCGCGACGCTCGCCCGTTCGTACCGTGAGGCGCCAGACACCGACGGCGAGATCCTCCTGGTATCCGCCGACGATGGCACTCGCCGAGCCGTCGACGTTCCCGTCGGACGTACCGTGAGCGCGCGTGTCATCGACACGGACGGCGTCGACCTCATCGCACACGTCGATGCCGAGACTGCCGGAGCGCACGGTGGGTGAATCTGCCGGCCGCCGTCCGACGCCGCAATGGCGGCGTCTCCCGAATCTGCTCACGTTTCTGCGCGTCGCACTTGTTCCGGTGATCTTGTGGCTGCTCACGATCGACGACGCGGGCACGGCCCGTCTGTGGGCGTTCGGCGTGTTCATCTTCGCCGCGGCAACCGATTCGATCGATGGGTGGGTCGCCCGGCGCTACAACGGCATCACCACGTGGGGGCAGTTGGCCGATCCGATCGCGGACAAGATCCTCATCATCGGCTCGCTGGCGAGCCTGGCGATCACCGGGGACCTGCCGTGGTGGGCGGTCGTCGTCATCGTCGCGCGCGAACTGGCTGTCACCGGACTGCGCGTGCGGATGGTGCAGCGCCTGGGTCTCGTGATGCCGGCGAGCAACTGGGGCAAGGCGAAGACCGTCGCCCAGATGATCGCCATCGGTGCCTATCTCGCGCCCGGTATCGCCGACGTCATCGCCGCACGACTCCTCGACCTCGCGGTCGTGCTGACCGTGTGGTCCGGCGTCGACTATGCGTTCCGCGCCGGTCGACTCGCCCGGGCACGCCATCGACAGCGCACATGAGCAGCGAAGTCGCAGCAATCACCCCCACCGCTGCCCCCGTGACAGCGGCCATCCTGTCGGTCGGCAGCGAACTGCTGCTGGGCGATCTCACCGATTCGAACGCGACATGGCTCAGCCGACGGCTGCGGGAACTCGGTGTCGACGTCGTCCACCATGTCGCGGCGCGTGATGAGCTCGACGAGCTCGTCGACGCCCTCGGCTACCTCGTCGAACGCGTCGATGTGATCCTCGTCGGAGGCGGACTGGGGCCGACGGTGGACGACCTGACGCGCGAGGCGATCGCGGCGGCCGCCGGTGTCGCGCTCGAGGAACACGACGACCTGCGTGAGGCGATCATCGCCCGGTTTGCGACTATGGGTCGCACGATGTCGGCGCAGAATCTGAAACAGGCACGGATCCCGGCGGGGGCACAGATTTTTCCGGCCGTCGGCACCGCGCCTGCGTTCGCGCTCACACTCGATACGGCGCGGGTCATCGCCCTTCCGGGCGTTCCCTGGGAGATGCGTGCGCTGTTCGATCGGCACGTCGTCGCCGAGGTGCAGCGTCTGGCGGGGCCGCGCGCCACGGTCACCCGGTCGGTGCACGTCGCCGGCCGTGGCGAGTCCGACGTCGCCGCCGTCGTCGAACCGCTCATCGAAGACTTCGATGGTGTGACACTCGCATTTCTCGCCCACTCCCGTGCGATCGAGGTTCGGCTGACGCGCACGGCCGGTGATCCGGACAGCGCGCGCGCCGAACTGCAGCCGGCGGTCGACGCGGTCGTCGCCGCACTCGGTTCATCGGTCGCGGCAATCGATGACGAGTCCCTGGAAGACACCGTCATCCGGTTGCTCGTCGAACGGGAGCAGACCGTGGCCACGGCCGAGTCCGCCACCGCCGGTGACATCGCCTCGCGCCTGGGACGCGTGCCGGGAGCCTCGAGGGCGCTGCTCGGCGGCGTCGTGGTGTATGCGACAGCTACCAAGCGCGACCTCCTCGGCATCGATGCGTCGCTACTCGACACCGACGGGCCGATCAGTCCGGCCGTCACGACCGCGCTCGCCAGCGCGGTTCGCGCGCGTACGGGAGCGGCCTGGGCGATCGCTGTCACCGGTGTTGCCGGCCCCGAGCCGGTCGGCGCAAGGCCGGTTGGCACGGCCATCTGGGCGCTCGCGCACCCCGACGGGCACGTCGAAGTCCATGAACGCGTGCTGTCGGGGGACCGCGACCAGATCATCGCGCGACTGGGAACCTCGGTGCTGGACCTGCTGCGGCGGCGACTCGCAGAGGCGTGAGAGGGTGACGGCACGGGTGTTCGTCGGCGTTCAACTCGCCGCTCCGGTCGAACAGCCGCTGGATGCAGCCATTGCGCCACTGCGCGACATCCACACCGATGTCGTCTGGACGCGCCCACAGGGATGGCACGTCACGCTTGCATTCTGCGGCGACGTCGACGCGGCGTCGGAGAGGCGAATCGGCGACGTGGTGGCCGACGTCGCGTCCGTGACCTGCGCGCCAGTACTGATCCCGCGCGGCATCGCCGTCTGGCACCGGCGCACGCTCGTGCTTGAGCTGGCCGATGAACCGGCAGGGGCGCTGGCGACGGTGGGCGCGCACCTGCAGCGACGACTGGCCGCGGCCGGTGTTCCGGTCGCGCAGCGCGACGTCGCCGGTCACGTCACGCTCGCCCGGCAGCGACGGGATCCATTGGCGGTGCGTGCGGCGGCAAACGCCGCGCAGACCGCCGTCG
>JBBDSV010000082.1:84168-86894 GCA_040904785.1 Nitriliruptoraceae bacterium | reverse complement strand
TCATCGCGGGACCGGTGGCCGCCACCGTGATGGCCGACTTCGGCGCGGATGTCATCAAGGTGGAGCCACCCACCGGCGACATCGATCGCGTGCGCGGCGCCGGCTATCCGGCGAGCGCGTACAACTATCCGTGGATCGTCGACAACCGCACCAAGCGCAGCGTGGCGATCGATCTCCGCACCACGGATGGCCAGACCCTCCTGCACCGTCTCGTTCGCGACGCCGACGTCTTCGTGTGTGAGGCGACCTGGCAGGGCGACGCGCAGGTCTACCCGCCGGAGCTGCACCTCGTGGCACGAGACGCCGGACGGATCGCCACGCAGGCGGGTGCACGGCAGCTCGTGCTCACCCATATTGCCGGCGGGCTCGACGTCGCGGTGTCGGCACGCGAGGCGGCCGAGACGTTCGACGGCCCGATCGTTGCCGCCGCCGACCTCGACACCTTCCCCATCGGCGCCTGAGCGCACCGTAGGCTGCCCGCCGCGCACCCGCAGCGGCGGAGAGGCGAGCGATCGAGGAGTTGGCGTGGAACGCGGTGATGGCCGGGCAGCCGACGTGCTGCGTGAGGTGTCGATTGAGCCGGATGTGCAGCGGCACCCGGTGGGGTCGACACTGGTCACGTTCGGCCGCACCCGTGTGCTCTGTGCGGTCTCTCACGAACTCGGTGCGCCGGCGTTCCGTGGTGACGCCGGCTGGGTCACCGCCGAGTACGCGATGCTTCCCGGGGCTACCGATACGCGTGCGCGGCGCGAGCGCACCGGCCCATCGGGCAGATCGAAGGAGATCGAGCGGCTCGTCGGTCGTGCGCTGCGGTCCGTCGTCGACCTCGATGCGCTCGACGCCTGCACGCTGACGGTCGACTGTGACGTGCTCGATGCCGACGGAGGCACGCGGACCGCGGCCATCACCGGCGCGTGGGTCGCGCTCGCCCGCGCCCTGCGTCGGATCGGGGCCTCCGAGGCGCTTGTCGGCCAGGTTGCCGCCGTCTCGGTCGGCATGGTCGATGGCGACGCGGTACTCGATCTGCCGTACGCCGAGGATGCCCGCGCCGACGTCGACATGAACGTCGTCATGACGGCCGACGGAAGGTTCGTCGAAGTGCAGGGAACGGCCGAAGGCGCGCCATTCGACCGTGGCGAACTCGACGCACTGCTGGATCTCGCCGCCCACGGGTGCTCGCAGCTGTTCGCCGTCCAACGTGAGGCGCTCGAGTCGTGACACGCCCGACAATCGTCGTCGCGACGGCCAACCCGCACAAACTCGCCGAGATCCGGGCGATCTTGGGCGACGTGGAGGTCGACGTCGTCTCCATGGCCGATTTCGGGTTGCCCTCACCGGTCGAGGACGGGGCGACGTTCGCGGAAAACGCCCGGATCAAGGCGCGGGCGTGTGTCACTGCAACGGGTCTGGCCGCGATCGCCGACGATTCGGGCCTCGAGGTCGATGCACTTGCAGGCGCGCCCGGTGTCTACTCGGCGCGGTATGCCGGCGAACCGTCCGACGATGCGGCGAACAATGCCAAGTTGCTCGCCGAACTCGCCGACGTCGGCGACGCCGAACGGACCGCGAGGTTCGTGTGCGCGGCGGTTCTGGTCACCGCCGATGGCGACGAGGAGGGCGTCCGCGGCGTCATGGAGGGCCGCATTGCCCGCGCGCCCCGCGGCGATGCCGGGTTCGGGTATGACCCGTTGTTCATCAGCGACGCCGCGGACGGTCGCACCAATGGCGAACTCGCCCCTGCGGAGAAGGACGCGATCAGCCATCGTGGTGCGGCATTTCGGGCGCTTCGCGCCATGCTGACGCCGGATCGGGTCAGCAGCAGGCGGTGATGATGTCGCCGGTGAGTGTCCGCCATGCCGTCGCCGCCCACGATCCGAACGGCTGATCGGCCAGGCTGACGGCCGCTACGCCGCATTCGGGCACGACGACGAGGAATGAGCCCGACTGGCCGAAATGGCCGAAGGACGTCGCCGGAACGCTGGCGGCAAGCCAGTGGGGTGACTTCGTCCCCCTGATTTCGAGTCCCAGGCCCCAGTCATTGGGATCCTGGCGCCCGAAGCCGGGCAGGATGCCCGACAGCCCGCCGAACGCCGTCGTGGTGGCCTCGCGGTGCAGGTCGCCGTCGATGAGTGTCGGGTCAAGCAACTCGCGGGCGAAGGCGAGCAGGTCGTCGACGGTGCTGGTGGCGTCGCGTGCCGGCGAGCCGTCGAGCGTTGAAGTGTCCATTTTCAGTGGGGAGAACACCTCGCGGGCGACAACGTCGGCGAAGGCGACGCCGGCGCGGGCGGCGACGAGTTCGCCGAGTATGTCGTAGGCCCAGTTCGAATAGATCCGTTGCGTTTCGGGCGGGCGTACGGTGCCGCCGGCTTCCAACGGCAGGCCCGACGCGTGCGCGAGCAGATCGCGAACCGTGACGGTGGCAGGCTGCTCGTCGATGTCGACCGGCTCATCGAGGTGGAGCGTCCCATGGTGGACGGCGATGAGCACCGCGTAGGCGGTCAGCGGCTTGGTCACCGACGCGATCGGAAACGTCTGCGCGGTCGGCCCCCGTGTGGCGCGAGTGCGGTCTGGCTCGGTCACACCGACCGCAACCGTCGCGGGTTCCCAGTCGTCGATCTGGCGCAGGACAGGGTCGAGTTTGTCGGTCATCGGCAGGTGGCCTCCTCGGCGCCGATCAAGCCTACGGCGCATGCTCGGCCCGGGGCCAAACGACCGGTGGGCGCCCC
>JBBDSV010000082.1:21527-84158 GCA_040904785.1 Nitriliruptoraceae bacterium | reverse complement strand
CCGATCCGGTGCGGCCACCCGAGCGCCGAGGGACGGGGCGATCAGTTGACGCGGATCGCGGAGACGTCGAAGTGCAGCGAAACCTTCTCGCTGACGAGCACACCGCCGGTTTCGAGCGCGGCGTTCCAGGTCAGTCCCCAGTCCTTGCGGTTGACGGTCAGTTCGCCCTCGAAGCCGATCCGCTCGTTGCCGAACGGGTCGACGGCGGGGCCGGTGAGCTCGACGTCGAAGCTGACCTCGTGGGTGACGTCCTTGATGGTCAGGTCGCCGGTGACGCTGAAGGTCGAGTCCGACTGCGGTTCGATCTTTCTCGAGGTGAAGGTGATGTGCGGGTAGGTGTCGACGTCGAAGAAGTCGGCGCTGCGCAGGTGTCCGTCACGATCGTCGCTGCGCGTGTCGACACTGGCGGCATCGGTCGTGACCTCAACCGACGAACGCGATATGTCCTCGCCATCGGCGTGGATCGTGCCGTCGACATCGGTGAAGGTGCCGCGGACCTTGGTCACCATCGCGTGGCGCGCGGTGAAGCCGACCTCGGAGTGGGACGGGTCGATCGTGTAGGTGCCGGTCAGCTCGGAGAGCTGCGGGGCGAGTGCGGTGGTCATCGGTGCTCCTTTGGTCCATCACGTTTTGGTTGCAGGATCAACTATAGCAGGAAAAAGTGAAGCGTCACGTAAAAAGGTGACGCGTCAACCCATCGCTCGGAAATCGTCGACTAGGGTCCGCGGCACGATGAGTGAGCCGCAGTGGTTGACAGAAGACGAGCAGCGCGCGTGGCGCGCGCTCGCGGCGGTAATGCTGCGCCTGCCGGGTGGACTCGAGCAGCAGTTGCAGCGCGACGCCGGGCTGTCCCACTTCGAGTACTGGGTGCTGGCGCTGCTGAGCGAGGCGCCCGAGTGGCGGTTGCGCCTCAGCGAACTCGCGCATCAGGCGAACGCGTCGTTGTCGCGTCTGTCGCACGTGGTGACCCGCCTCGAGCTGCGGGAATGGGTCCAGCGAACGCCATGCGCTGACGATGCCCGGGCCACGATGGCCGAACTCACGCAGGCGGGCTGGGCGGTCGTGGAGGCCAGCGCGCCCGGCCATGTTGAACGGGTCCGTGAGCTGGTCTTCAACGGGCTCGACGACACCGACGTCGCCGATCTCGAACGCATGTGCGCACAGATCGTCCGCAACATCGAGGACGCCAAGCGGCGGGACCGCTAGTTGACGAGCACGTTGTCGAGCGTCAGCTCGGGATGGTCCCGTTCGATGCGTTCGCGCACCCACCGGTTGCGGAACAACGCGAGTGGGGATCCGTCGGCACGCAGGTAGATCGCAACATCGTGCATGCGTCCCAGCTCACTGGCTGACGAGTCGTCCGTGCCTCGTGCTTCGGCGAATCCGGCAGGAGTCAATCTCACGGGCGCGCCGAATTCCTGCTCCATCCGCCAGGCGGCGACCTCGAACTGCAGCTGGCCGACCGCGGCGAGCATCGGCTCCTGGTCCCCGAACTCGGGATGGCGCAGTACCTGGACAACGCCCTCCTCGTCGAGCTGTTCGAGGCCGCGCCGGAACTGTTTGGCCTTGGACCGATCTACGGGGGAGACGGTTGCGAAGTGTTCGGGCGTGAACGTCGGCGGCGGTGGGAAGGCGACGTCGCCCGCTTCCGAGAGCGTGTCGCCGATGCGCAGATCCGTCGCGTTGACCAGCCCGATCACGTCACCGGGATAGGCGACGTCGACCGTCTGGCGATCACGTCCGAACACCTGATGCGCATATTTGGCCACGATGCGCCGCTGGCTGCGGGCGCACACGAGTGCGGTGCCACGTTCGAACCGCCCCGAACACACGCGGACGAACGCGAGCCGGTCGCGGTGGCGCGGGTCGAGGTTGGCCTGGATCTTGAACACGAACCCGGCGAACGGAGCATCGAGCGCCCGTTCATCGCCGAGGATCGTCTCCCGGGCCGACGGAGCCGGTGCGAGTTCGGCGACCGCATCGAGCAGCAATCGGACACCGAAGTTCGCCAGCGCCGAGCCGAAGAACACCGGCGTCGCCGTCCCGTTCAGGAACCGGTCGACGTCGACGTCCTTGCCCAACTCATCGAGCAGCGACAGTTCGTCGGCAACCGCGCCGTCGGGATCGTGCGCGGAGGCGAATGGCTGTGCCGACTCGCCGCCGATCGTCGAACCGTGCGCTGCGGGCTCGAAGGCGTGGAACATCGCCGACCGTCGGTCGACGACGCCGGTGAATGTGCCGTTGATGACTGCCGGCCAGGTCACCGGATGGGTGTCGATCGACAGGGCGCGTTCGATGTCGTCGAGGATCTCCAGCGGCTCCGGTGCGGGACGGTCCATCTTGTTGACGAACGTGAGCACCGGGGTGCCGCGTCGCCGGCAGACTGCGTAAAGCTTCTCGGTCTGCGGCTCGACTCCCCGTGCCGCATCGAGGACCATGATCGCGGCGTCGACGCCGGAGAGCACGCGGTAGGTGTCCTCGGAGAAGTCGCGGTGGCCCGGAGTGTCTAAAAGGTTGAACACGTGATCACCGTGCGTGAAGCGGAGCACGGTCGAGCTGACCGAGATGCCGCGCTTCTGCTCAAGCTCGAGCCAGTCCGAGGCGGTGTTGCGCGCAACCTTGCGGTTCTGGACGGCCCCGGCCTCACGGATCGCGCCGGCGAACAGGAGGAACTTCTCCGTCAGGGTGGTCTTGCCGGCGTCCGGATGGGAGATGATCGCGAACGTGCGCCGGCGGGCGGCTTCGTCAAGGTTGGACACGACGGACTTTCGGAGAGTTGCGTCGCCGCGGCGTGATCAGCCGGGCACGGACGGGACGATTCAAAGCACGACGCGCCGGTAGCGGCGAACCGCGAGTGGCGCGAACACGATGATGATGCCGAGGATCCACGCCAGCGCGGCGAGCACCTGCCCGCCGACGGTCTGACCAGCGGGCAACAGCTCCTCGCCCACCATCAGACCACGCATTGCGTTGGCGACGATGGTGATCGGCTGATTGTTCGCGAACGCTTGCAACCAGCCCGGCATGGTGTGTGTGGGAATGAACACCGCACTGGCGAACACGAATGGGAACATCGGCAGCATCACCGCCGTCTGGGCGGCCTCGGGGTTGCGCACCGACAGGCCGATCGAGGCCATGATCCACGACAACGCGTAGCTGAACAACAGCCCCAGCCCAAAGCCTGCGAGGAAGAGCCACAGTGACGTCTGCCAGCGGAACCCCAAGAGGAACGCGATACCGAGCATGAGCGACAACACCGCGGCGTTTCGCACCAGATCGGCAAGCGTACGACCGGCAAGCACCGCGGAGCGGGCCATCGGCAGCGAACGGAAGCGATCGACGACGCCGTTGTTGAGGTCCTCGATGAGGCCGAGCGCGGTCTGGCCCGCACCGAACGTGGCGATCTGCACCATCAGGCCGGGCAACAGGAACACGATGTAGTGGTCGGCATCGACGGTCGGCAGGCTCTCGGAGATCGCGCCACCGAAGACGAAATTGAAGAGTACGAGGAACATCACCGGCTGGACCGTGGCGAACAAGAGTAGCTGTGGCAGCCGCACGACGCGCACGAGATTGCGTCGGGCGATCACGGCAGTGTCGATGACGACGTCGCGCAGCGTGATTCGTTCGCGGATCACCCGTTCGGATGCGTTCGGAGGTGCCGTGGTCGTTGTCATCGGCGTGCCTTGATGCCGCGGCGTCGGGGCTGTTCGGCGGCCGGCTCGGCGGGCGCGGTTTCGGTCAATTGGCCGGTCAGTTCGAGGAAGACGTCGTCGAGCGTCGGCCGGTGCACGGCGACGTCTGTCGGCTCGATGCCGGCATCGTCGAGTGTGCGGGTCGCGATCGCTGTCGTCCTCCAGCCCTCGTGCGCGGGGATCCGGATGCGGGCACGTTCGGCATCCCACACGGCGCCGCCGTCGCTCATCGCATCGAGCAGCGCGATCGCACGCTCACGGTCGTCGGGCTCGACGCCGATCTCCAGTACCGCGGTGCCGAGGCGATCCTTGAGCTCGTCGGGCGTGCCCTCCGAGATGATCCGTCCCTGGTCGATGACGCCGATCCGCGAGGCCAGACGGTCGGCTTCCTCGAGGTACTGCGTGGTCAGGAGCACCGTCGTTCCGCCGTCGACCAGCTGCTGGACGATCTCCCACAGCTCCTGGCGAGCCCGCGGGTCGACGCCGGTCGACGGCTCGTCCAGGAACATGACGTCCGGACGGCCCACGAGTGAGGCGGCCAGGTCGAGCCGGCGGCGCATTCCGCCGGAATAGGTGCCCACACGGCGGTCGGCAGCCTCGATGAGGTTGATCTGCTCCAGCACGGTGTCGGTCCGCCGCCGTGCCTCTGCTGCCGACAGACCGTAGAGCCGGCCGACCATGCGGACGTTCTCCCGGCCGGTCTGGTAAGCGTCGACTGCCGCGAACTGGCCGGCGAGGCCAAGGTGTGCCCGCGCTCGGGTCGGCTCGGCGAGCACGTCGATGCCAGCGACGCGGACGGAGCCGGATTCCGGACGCAACAGCGTCGCGAGCACGCGAATCAGCGTGGTCTTGCCCGCGCCGTTGGGACCGAGCAGCCCGTAGATGGTGGCCGGCTCAATCGCCAGATCGACGTGGTCGACTGCGGTGATGGCGCCGAAGTGCACGACGAGATCGCGCACGTCGACCATGACGTCATTCGCGTCCATCAGAGGCATCCCCATGAGGCAGCAGGACCCGCGGCATCTGCGCGTGGGATCAGCGGTGGGCGTCGACAAGCACGTCGATGGCGGTCTGCGGTCCGTGGTCACCGTCGACGCGGCGTGTGACCTCGCTCGCCTCGTCGACGGTCAGCCCCGCCGTGGAGAACCACGATGCCAAGGACGCCGGGTCGTGAAGCACATCCGGGTCCGACGGGCCGCCGAAACCCTCGAGGAGGTTGCGACGTGCATGTCCGACGAGCAGCAGCCTACCGCCGTGACCGACGAGACTCGCTGCATACGCGCACACCCTCGCCATCTGCGCCGACGGCAATTGCAGGTAAGCGATGAGGACGAGATCGGCGCGTTCGAGCGCGGGTTCGCTCGTGACGTCGGCATGCGTCGTCGTCAGACGCACACCTGCCTCGTCGGCCCGATCGACGGCCCGGTCGAGCGCGACGCGGGAGAACTCGACCAACTCGACGTCCCAACCGCGTTCGGCCAGCCACACCGCATTGCGGCCCTCACCGCCGGCAAGGTCGATGGCACGTCCGGGCGCGGCGTCGGCGAGCCGCTCGGCCACGAACACGTTCGGACCCCGCGACCACATCTGCGTGGTCTCGCGGTAGCGCGCGTCCCAGTCGGCGGCGTCCATCCTCACGCTGCCGGTTCGTCGGCCGTCACCGTCACCGGCAGGCCAAGGTCGGCAAGGCGGTCGTCGCTGTCGTCGACGAGCACCGGCGTTCGACCCGCACGCACCAGCAGCGAGCAGGCAATCGATGCGCGGTAGCCCGACGCACAGTGGACCCAGACCGGGCGGCCGTCGGGCACCTCGGCGACCCGCCGCTCGAGTTCGTGGATCGGGATGTGCTGTGAGCCGGCCAGTCCGCCGCGGGCCCGCTCGTCGTTGCGTCGCACGTCGAGGACGTGGATGTCTCCCTCGTGCGACGTGGCGACCAATTCCTCCCACGACGCGACGCGATAGTCGCCGCGAGGCTGCCCCGCGCCGTACGCGTCGACGCCGCCAACCGCTCGCGCGGCGGGCCGATCGATGCCGACGCGAACCAGCTGCCGCTGGGCCTCGGCGACCTCGTCCGGTGTGTCGCCCACGAGTGTTACCGGCGTGCCCCAGGGCACGAGCCACGCCAGGTAGGTGCAGAACGAGGTGCCGACCTCGACGTTGACGGTGCCGCGCACGTGGTCGCCGGCATACGCGATGCGGTCGCGAAGGTCGACGACCCATTCGCCCGCGTGGATGCGCCGGGAGAGTTCCATCGGGTCCGCATCGACGGGAGGCGACAGGTCGATCGGCCCCGGGCCGACCTTGTTCCGGGGCGCCATGTGAGCGTAGTAGCGGGGGTAGGCATCGAGTCCGTCAACGAGTCGCTCGACGAACGCGTCCTCGTCGCTGATCGTCAATGCAAGGTTCGTCTGTCGCTGCTCGGCGATCGTCGACGTCTCGAGGCCCGACGTCGGGTCGGGAGAGCTCGACGCGGTGTCGGCCGCGGCCGAGGAACAGAAACTGCCGAAGCCGTGAGTGGGCAGCACGGTCGTGTCGTCGGGCAACTCGTGGGCGAGTCGTCGTGCAGAGGCGTGCTGCAGGCGCGTGAGCTGCTCCGTGAGTGACCGAGCCACGAGATCGGTGCGGCCGACCGATCCATAGAGCAGCGACCCGCCGGTGAACACCGCGTGGCCCTCTCCGTCGGTCACCGCGAACGCGAGGTGGGTCGGCGTGTGCCCCGGGGTGTGCATCACGCGCACACGGAGCGCGCCCACCGCAATCTCGTCGCCATCGCGCAGACCGTGAAAGGCGAAGAACATCTCCTCGTCGGCGGCCATGGCGTAGGTCGCGCCAGTGCGCCGGGCCAACTCCAAGCCGCCGGAGACATAGTCGTTGTGATTGTGGGTCTCAAGCACCCACGCCAGGCGCACGGCGCGATCGTCGAGGACGGCGAGGATGCGGTCGATGTCGCGCTGTGGGTCGATCGCGATCGCGAGCGAGCCCTCGGAAACGACGTAGCTGCGATCGCCGAGCGACGGCGTTGCAATGGTGTCGATGTGCATCAAGGAGTCGACTCCGTAGGCGTATGGCGGTCGTCCGGACAACGTCGTCCGGGTCGCGGGCATTCCCGAGCGCCACGGTCGTCTCCCGCCGCGGCCGACGTCGTCGGAATGCCGCCGTCCGTGGTGGCGTTGGCAGCTAGAAACGACGACGATGGGTCACCGTCATCGTCGATGCCCGGATCGCTCGGTCCGGGATGGGTGCAACCGGGAGGGGACCATGCATCGCGTGACCTGGGTTCTGCAAGTCGTGCTCGCCATCTATTTCGTCGCAACGGGCATCACACACTTCGTGGTGCCGCCCGGACTTCCGGCGCCGATGGAATGGATGTATGACCTATCGACACCACTGCACCTCATCAGCGGAACCGTCGAGATCCTCGGCGGGCTCGGGCTCGTGCTTCCGGCGCTCGCACGTCGGTCGACCGCACTCGTTCCGGCGGCGGCTGCCGGTCTCGGCCTCGTGATGGTCGGAGCGTTTTTCTGGCACCTGCCACGTGGTGAGACGCAGTCCATGGTGTCCAACGTCGTGCTGCTGGCGCTGCTCGCCGTCGTTGCGGTCGTGCGCTGGCGTGTCCACCCGCTCGGCGGTCGCGCACGCGGCTCGGCACTGGACACCTGACTGCGGCACGACGCTCGACGGGCCACCGCCGCGTACGCGGGGTCGGGGGGGGGGCCCGTCGAAGATGTGAACGGTCAAGCTGCCGTGGGTCTATCTGACCTCGGCCACGTGTTCGCTGACGTCTCGAATCCCGAGCCCGATCAGGACGAACAGCACGCCCATGCCGCCGGCCATCGCCGCGACACCGAAGGCGAGCACCGACGTGAACAGGGAGGACTGCAGGAACGAGGCGTTCATCGCCGTCGCGCGCCGCGGGTCCTCGCGGTCGAGCTCCGCGTAGCGCAGGCCGTCCGTCGAATTCAACGCGTGCTTGTCGATGATCGTGGCCTGGCAGTAGGCGGTGAACGGTCCATCGACCTCACGTTCGGGCAGGCAGGCGTCCTCCGGGGTGGTGATGTTCTGGTCGGCGAGCATCGAACTGACCATCGTCCACGTGCCGATCGCCCCGAGGATCAGGATCGTGCCGAAGACGATCGAGCCGAGTGATGCGAGTTTGCGGAGGTTCATGGACGCGCTCCTTGTCGTGGGTCCGTTGTGCCTCGTCATGCACGATAGGGATGCCACCACCGGTGTGCGCAGGGGACAAGGGGCCGATCCGACGGGACCGCGGTCGTGACCTGACGGGACTTGCGGCCCTAGGGGATGACGCGCCGGTCGCACGCGTCGGCGCCGAATCCGATCTCGTCGGCTGGGGACGCCTGACGTAAGCTCTCGCCACATCTTCGGTGGGAAACTGGACCATGGCGTTGCCGCGTGAGGTGCTCGAGATCCGCCTGTTCGGCGGATTCTCGGTGCAGTTCGACGGCCGCCCGCTTCCGCCGCTGCCGTCACGGTCGGCCCGGCTGCTGTTCGCCTGGCTCGCCCTGCACGCCGGACGGCCACAACCGCGCAGCCTGCTCAGCGACCGGTTCTGGCCCGAGGCGACCGAGTCGCGGGCGCGTCGACGGCTGAGCCATGCGCTCTGGCAGATCCAGGACTGCCTCGGTGAGCTCGCGCCCGATCACACGTATCTCGTCACCCAGGGCGACGATGTCGTGTTCGACGCCTCCGCGCCCTACTGGCTCGACGCCGAGGAGTTTGAGGCCCGCCTCGACCGCATCGACCGTGCCGGCGCGGTCGACGATGCGGGTCTGCGGAATCTGCGGCACTGCGTCGACCTGTACCACGGCGACCTGCTCGCCGGCTCGTACGAGTCCTGGGTCGTCGACGAGCAGGATCGGCTGCGGCATCGGTACGCCACCGCCTTGGGACGTCTCGTCGACGCGTGCAAGAAGCGCGGCAACTTCGACGAGGCGCTCACGTTCGCTCAACGGCTGACCCACCAGGTGCCCCTGCGCGAAGACGTCCACCGTGAGGTCATGCGGCTGTGTGTGCTGCTCGGCCAGCACAGTCAGGCGCTGGAACAGTATGAACGGTGCCGCTCGGTCCTCTTGGAGGAGCTCGGCACGCCACCGTCGGCCGAGACCGAACAGCTGCGTGAACGCATCTCCGAGACCCGTGACGTTTCGGTCGCACGGCGCACCCCGGTTGAACAACTCGTCAGTCGCAAGCTCGTGGGCCGCGACGAACCCCGTGTGGCGCTCGTCGACCAGCTGGAACGGGCGCTCGCCGGCAGCGCCGGCATGGTGTTCGTCGAGGGGGAACCCGGGATCGGCAAGAGCCAGCTGCTCGCCCAGGTCGCCGATGACGCCCGCTGGCGCGGCTTCACCGTCGTTTGGGGAGAGTGTGCCGGACCACAGGTGCCGTATGCGGCGATCCGCGAGGCACTCGAACCGGAACTCGACGCCGTGCGGGTCGCGCAGCTGCGCGCACACGTCGAACCGGTGTGGCTCCGTGAGGCCGCCCGCCTGCTCGATCCGCTCCGGGCGGCCGTCGCCGACACACCGGCGCCGACACTTGCGGGCACCGACGGTGCGGAGCGCATGCGGGAAGCGCTGGTGCAGGTTCTGGCAGGCTTCGCGGCGATCGATCCGCTGCTCGTCGTCATCGAGGATGCACAGCGGGCCGATCAGGAGACACTCGAGCTTCTGCGTGCGCTCGGGCGGCATGCCGCGACGCGCCCGCTGCTCGTCGTGCTCAGCTTCCGCGACGCTGATGCCCGGCATGACGACCTGGTGTGGTCGGGCCTTCGTGCCGTCGATCGCGACTCACGGCCGACCCGGATAAAGCTCGAGCCGCTCACCGCGTTCGAAACCGCAGCGTTGCTGCGCGAGGTGCTTGGCGCGGCAGATGTTCCGGCGCGATTCGCCGAGGCCGTCCATCGCGAGAGTGGCGGCAACCCGCTCTATACGCTCGAGCTGCTCCGCGCACTACGTGACGCCGGTCGACTGCGCGACGAGGATCGGGATCGGCTCGACACGCTCGAGGTGCCGGTCACCGACGGCCTCAAAGCGATCATCGACGACCGCCTCGACTACCTCGACGCGTCAGCCACCGACGTCGTGCAACTGGCGGCCGTGTGTGGCGCCGAGTGCGACATCGACGTGCTGCGCGCGGGCAGCGAGCTCGATGAGCGAGCCCTCGCGGGCGCGCTAGCAGAGCTCGTCCGTCGCAACCTGCTCGAACTGGGCGGCGAAGTGTGCCGATTCACGCACGCGGCTACGCGCCGGGTCGTGCTCGGCCGCGTCGATCCGGACACGGCACGAGCGCTGCACCTCGCCGCCGGCGAGGCACTCGAACGCATCGCGCCCGAGCGCGTCGAGGCGCTCGCCGAGCACTTCCACGCCGCCGAACTGCCCGACCGCGCGATCCCGTACCTGCGGCGCGCCGGCGAACGCGCGATCGGCCTCCACGCCTACGCAACGGCGGCGAACCACCTGTCGGCCGCCATCGGACTGGCGCAGCGTGCGGTGTTGTCGACCGAGGCACGGTTGGCGCTGCTCGCCCAGTACGAATCGGTACTCGGCGTGCTCGGTCGCCGTGAAGAACAGGCCGAGGTCCTCGATCAGCTGCTGCCGCTCGCCGGCGACGACGTCGACGCGGTCGTGGATGTCTCGGTTCGCCGCGCGATCTATCTCGGCCACATCGACGAGTTCGACGAAGCCATCCGGGTGGCAGGTGACGCGATCCGCCGTGCGGGTGCCGGCCATGCGCACGCCAAGGGGCGGGCGAACGCCGCGCTCGGCCAGTTGCTCAGCTGGTCGGGGGCCAACGACGAGGCGGCCACTGTCCTTACTGAGGCCGCCGAATTGCTCGCCGAGGATCACGTCGAGGTGGTCAAAGCCCATGTGTCCCGAGGCGCGGCGCTACGCGCGGTCCAGCAGTTCGACGCGGCACGCGCCGAACTCGAGCTCGCCCGCGAGCTCGCCGAGGATCACGACGACCAGGTCGGGCTCGTACAGGCGCTCGGGGCACTTGCCGACGTGCACGCCGAGACGTCGCGCACCGAGGACGCGGTTGCGCTCAATGAGCGCGCAGTCGAGTTGGCCCGCGCGATCGGCTACCGACACCGCGAGGGTGTCGGGCTCGTCAATCTGGGCACGGTGCAGTTGACGCGTGGTGATCCTGTACGGGCGCTCGCGGCCTATGACGAGGCGCTCAGAGTCTTCGACGGGCTCGGCAACCGACGTGGCGTGGCCATGGTGCAGCTCAATCGCGGGTGGCTGCGGCATCGCTGGTTCGGGCAGGACGCCGAGGCCGAGGGCGATGCGCTGGCTGCCCAGCGCTATTTCCAGGAGGTTGGCAACCGCGGGCTAGCCGCCGTCTGCCTCGAGACGCTGGCAGGCGTCGCACGCCATCGAGGTGATTTCACTCGGGCCGGCGAACATCTCGCCGATGGCCGGTCCGCAGCAGAGATCTCCGGCGACCAGCGCGCACTCATCCAGGTACGGCGCGGCGAAATAGAACTCGCGCTCGCCACCGAGGAACTCGAGCGTGCCGTCGCAGCAGCGACCGAAGTTCGCGCACACCTCGACACGCTCGGACTCCCCGAGTTCGCGGCCGACATCTGTGCGCTCGGTGCACTGGCATGCGCGGAAAACGGCGACCTTGAGCGCGCGGAAGGCTTCGCGCACGCAGCCGCCGCGGCGCTCGAAGACTGCAGCGAACCGCACCGCATCCATTGGCGGCTGGCAAGGGTGGCGCGCGCGCTCGACCGACCGGATGCCGTCGCGGTGCACGCGCAACAGGCCGCCGAGCTGCTCGATGCGGCGCTCGGCGCGCTCGACGAGCGTGCGCGCGAGATCGCGACCACGGTTGTGCCCGAACACCAGCAGATCGTGACCGTGGGCCGCGAACTTGCGCCGCGGACCGTTGCACTGCGCATGGCACACCGCGCCGCGCCGCGTGGCCGGGCACTGACCGACGAAGAACTCGTTGAGGTGACCCTGGCGCTCGCCCCGCCGCCGCGAACGCCTGACGAGCGCCAGCAGCAGCTCGCCGACGTGCTCGCGCAGATCGAACAGCAGGATGCACAGGCGACGGTGCACGACCTCGCGAGTGCGTTGGACGTGAGCACGTCGACGGTGCGGCGTGACCTCCGTCAGCTGCGTGCCCGTGGCCTGACGGCGGTCACCCGGGGGACCGGAACCGGATGACCACCTAGCTGTTGAGACGCGCGGGCGTCGCCGAGACACCCGCGAGACACCCGTCCCACATGCTCCGGGCGTCGATGACAACCCCATCGGAAACCGGAGTTCGAACCATGATCAAGCGCATCTTCACCACCGCGTTCTTCCTCTCCGCGCTGCTCGCCCTGGCCGCGCACCCGGCACTCGCGGGCACGGCGTACATGATTTGAGCACCCACACCGTCACTGGCGCGCGGCCGTCCCCCGCGCGCGGGATCGGCGCCACAGAGGCGTTGGCGTCGAAAATCCGCCGCCGCATTGCGTTCGGCACATCCGTCGGACGCGGCGGCACGGCGGCTGACGACGCGGGCAGGATCCGATGGCAGTTGGCCGTGTTCGCTGTTGCGATCGTCGCCTGGATCCTCGCGGGTCCGTTCATTGCGTCCAGCCTCGCGGCGACGGCGGGCCCCTCGCCGATCGTTGTTCACGTGTCGGCCGCCCTCGGCGCGCTCGCGACCTTCGCCGTGCTCGCTCGGCGAATTGCCAACCACGATGCGCGGCGCGCGCGAACGCTGGTGGAAGCCGAACGCCGCGTGATCACCCACCTGCACGACGTCGAACGCCTGCGTTCGACGTTCCTGCGTGGGGTCTCGCACGAGCTGCGCACGCCGCTGACGAACATCATCGGCTATGGGCTGACCCTCCAGGACCATCTCGACGAGCTCGATGGCGACATGGCCGGCGACGTCACGGGCCGCCTGGTCGCCAATGCCCGCAAGCTCGAACACCTCGTGCTCAATCTGCTCGAACTCGACACGGACGAAGCGCCGTCCGCGCACGCGCGTTCCGTACGGCTCGATGACGTCGTCGCGTCCGCGCTGTCGCGTGTCGAGACCGGCGCCCACCATGTGCGCGTCAAGGCGGAACGCGTGACCGCCGAGATCGACCCGGACAAGGTTGGCCGCATCATCGAAGAACTTGTGCGCAACGCGATCCGGCACACGCCGGATGGCACGAACGTCTGGGTGTTCGTTGCGGCGCGCGGCCGGTCGATCCGCATCACCGTCGAAGACGACGGTCGTGGTGTCGACCCGGCGGTTCGGCGCGCGGTGTTCGAACCGTTCACGCAGGGGGCCGACGCCGAATCTGCTCCGTCACCTGGCCTCGGCATCGGCTTGGCGGTCGTCCGGCGCTGCGTCGAATTGCAGCACGGCCAATTGCACCTGCGGCACAGCGCGTTCGGTGGCGCACGCTTCGAGGTTGTCTTGCCGCGGCCGACCGGTGTTTCCCGTCGGCCGTCGACGACTCACGCCGCGGGCCGGCACGTACGCACGCCCGTCGCAACCGACGTTCGTTGAGGCGACTCTCGGACGCGCGTCATCTCGCCGATGTCGGGCATCAACGCCCGAATTCCGACGAATTCGTGGTCATGTGACCTTTGTTCGCAGTGGTCGTGCTGTTCGGGTGCGGCCGCGTTACCTGCCTAGGATGCTGCTACGCGATCGGGCCGGCCGGCCCGATCTGGTGTGTGTGGAGCGCCCCGTGCATTACTCATGGATCCGTCGTGCCGTCGTACTCGCCGTCGCGAGTGCCTTGCTCGCCGCGTGTTCGTCGTCTCAGACGCCGCCGCCGTCTGGCAGCGACGCACCTCCGTCGGAGGCGGGAGATGCGGGCGGCGACGCGCCGCCCTTCGTCTACGAGGTCGGCATGTTCGCCGATATCGCCGCGGAGAACTGGTGGGCCTATCTCGACGACGCCGACGGATGGTCGGGATTCGTGCTCGACGGCAGCGCCTGCCAGCTCTATGAACTGACGCCACCGACTTCGGTGGTCACGCCGCAGCTGGCAGCGCACGACTGGCCGCAGCCAGAACGCGACGGAGATGTCTGGGCGGTCGAAGTCGATCTTGCCGGCGACGCGACCTGGTCGGATGGCACGTCGGTGACGGCAGCCGACATGGTGTTCACGTGGCAGACGGTCAACGGCCTGGAGCTCGGTGGCCAGTGGCTGTCGTTCTACGAACCTGCCGCGCGCGAGGCCGGGCTCGTGACGGCGATCGAGGCGCTCGACGAGACATCCGTGCGGATCGAGTTCGCTGACGAGCCGGGCCTGGGCACGTGGCCGATGGCGGTCGCGCTCGCGCCGATCATGCCCGAACACCACTGGGGCCCGATCGTCGACGGTGCCGCCGACGTGAGCGAACTGCTGACGACGTCGGGTGCCGGATCGCCGGTCTGCGGCCCCTACGAGTTCGTGGAGCGTGAACCGGGGGCGTTCGTGCGTGTCGTCGCCAACGAAGACTGGTTCCTCGCCGGCACCTCCTACACCCACTATGCCGACGGCACCGTCGCGGTGCGCAACGACGCACGTTCGATCGACGAACGCTACGGCGCCTCCAGCGGCGACGGCGCCGACGAGGTCGTCGCTGAATACGTCACGGGGCCCAACGCCGACGAGGTGCTCTACACGCTCTACAGCGACGCCGCGGTCGCCGTTGGTGCACTCGTCGACGGCGAGATCGCCTTCCTGCTGACCGGACCGGGACTCGATCCGGCCGCCCAGGATCGGTTGTTCGACGCCGAGGGTGTCGAGGTCGTCGCCAATCCCAACTACACGCTCCAGTTCCTCGGATTCAACCTCGAGCGTGCGCCCATGAACGATCTCGCCTTCCGTGAGGCTGTGGCGACCGTGATCGATCGTGAACACATCGCGCAGACCGTCATGGGTGGTGCCGCACTGCCGCTCTACACACGCATGCCCTCGGGCAATACCGCCTGGTTCGACGATGCGGTGGCCGAAGACATCACGTCCCGCTGGCGCGACTTCCCGAACTACGGCGCACGGCTTGAGCGCGCCGTCGAAATCCTGCGTGACGCCGGCTACACCTGGGAGGTCGAACCGACGGTCAATGGCGAGACCGGTGATCTCTCGCAGCGTGGTGCGGGCCTGACCGCGCCAGACGGCACCCCGGTTGCCGACCTCGAACTGTTGCATCCGACCGCCGGCTACGACGCGCTGCGGAACACCGCCGGACTGTTCACCGCCCAGTTCATCGGCGACCTCGGTGTCGACGTCGCGGCGACGCCGTTGCCGTTCGGTGAGCTCGTCAGTCGCGTGATCGACCCGTCGAACCTCCAGTACGACATGGCGATCCTCGGGTGGGGACTCGGCAATCCGGCGTTGCCGACGTACTACGACATGTTCTGGCGCTCGGATGCGCCGCTGAACATCGTCGGCTACGCCAGTGACGAGTACGACGACGCCGTCGCCCGGTTCATGCAGACGCGCGATCTCGCGGCCGCCTACGACATCCTGTGGAACGAACTCGAACCGATTCTGGACGCTGACCTGCCGTACGTGCCGCTGTTCGACACGCCGGTCGTCGAGGGTTACCGGCCCGAGGAGATCACGTTCCCCTACACCGAGGTGCTTGGCGGCCTGGGCAACCAGGGCGGGCTGCGTGCGCTGGTGCTCGCCCCCGAATGATGCTGCGGCGGGGGTGACCGCACATGTGGCGAACGATCTGCGTCCGCCTGGTGCAGATGGCGCTCGTGCTATGGCTGCTGGCGACAACCGTGTTCGTCGTCATCCGGCTCGCTCCCGGTGACCCCACCCTGCATCTGGCACTCGACCCGAGCCTGCCACCCGCCGCGCGGCAGCTGCAGGTGGAGCGAATGGGCCTCGACCTGCCACTGTGGGGTCAGTACGTCACCTACCTCGGCGGACTCGTGACCGGCGACCTCGGGGTGAGCATGCACGAGTACCCGCGCGAGGTCACCGACATTATCGCCGAACGGCTGCCACGCACGGTCGCGCTCGTCGTCGTCGCCACCGTCGCCGCCTTCGCGCTCGGCGTTGTCGTCGGCCGCTGGACCGCGTGGCGTCGTGACAGCCACGCCGATCGCACCGTCACCGGTCTGCTGGTGTTCGCGGCGACCGCCTTCCCTCCGTGGGTCGCCTATCTGATGATCTGGGTGTTCGCCTACGAATTGGGGTGGTTGCCGTCGGGACGGTTCCTCACCCCCGAGGTGTGGCGCGACGCCCCCGTCACCGTGTCGAGTGTGTTCCTGGCCCTGGGAGCGACCGCGGCGCTCGTCGCCGTTGGCGCAGTCGTCGCCGCCCTTGCGCGTGCACGCGAGCTCGCCACGCCGCGTGCGGTCGTCGTGATCAGCGTCACCCTGGTCGCCGGCGTCCTCGGCGTCTGGGCGATGCACCCTGCCCGCCACTTCGCGGCCGACCTGCTGTGGCATGCGATGCTTCCGACAGTGACGCTGACGCTGCTGACCCTCGGGCCCGCGGCGTTGCTCATGCGGAGCGCGATGGTGACCACCACCAACACCGACACGGTGCTCTACGCGCGCGCCCGGGGGCTTGGCGAGCGGCTCGTCCGCAACCGGCATGCCGCACGCCTGGCGCTGCCGCCCGTCATCGCCGCGTTCGCGCTCAACCTCGCCGGTGTCGTCACCGGCAGCCTCGTGTTCGAACGCGTCTTCTCCTGGCCCGGTCTCGGCACGACGTTCGTCGACGCCGCCGTTGCCGGCGACGCGCCGTTGGCGTCCGGGATCATCGTGACCTACGGCGTTGTGCTCGTCGGCATGCATTTGCTCCTCGAAGGAGCTCAATGGGCGCTGGACCCGCGTCTGCGGACGTCACGCGTGGCTGCGTCATGAACCCCAGGGTGTCGGCCGACCTCTGGCGCGGGCGGTGGGTGGCGTTCAGCCGTGACCGTCTGGCTGTTTCTGGGGTTGCGATCATCGTGGCCTTCGCCCTCGGCGCCCTGCTTCACCCGCTGTTGCTCGCCACCGTCTGGGATCCCGCGATCTACCACCCGGTCACGGGCAACGACCCGCAGCCCGTCGCACGGACCGTCGTTGACACGATCACCGACCGCGACACGCAGATCGACGTCGCCCGGGCCCGGCTACGACACGACCCGCAGGCGCAGATCGGCGATGTCCTCGACGTTCCGCGCCAGCCTGCACCGCCAAGTCTGACCCACCCGCTCGGGACCGATCCCCGTGGTCGGGACGTGCTCAGCCAGCTGCTCTTCGGTGCGCGGACCGCGTTCGCTCTCGGCGCCGTCGCGGCCGTCACGACCGTCGTGCTCGGCACCGGGCTCGCGGCGGTCGCTGCGGTGCGCGGCGGGTGGCTGGCCGCGCTGTTGCTGCGACTGGCCGACTACGTGCTGCTGCTGCCGGCAATCCCGTTCGTGATCTTCGCCAGTGCCATCGTCGACGTGTCCATCATCGCGCTCGGTGTCGTGCTCGGGATCACCTCGGGGCTGGGGCCGACGGCGATCGTGCTGCACGCGCAAGCACGCACCATCGTGGTCCAGCCGTTCGTCGACGCCGCCCGGCTCGCCGGTGGCGGCACCTGGCCGGTCGTGCGACGCCACGTCATGCCGCACCTGGCGCCTGTCGCGCTGCTGTCGATGATGACCACCGTGGCGCTGGCGATCGGTGCCGAAGCGATCCTGAGCCTGTTCGGGCTCGTCGAGACGTCGATGAGCTGGGGGGTCATGCTCGGCGTTGCCGATGCGGGCGGGTACTTCGCCGATGGCATCGCCGCGTGGTGGCTGCTGGTGCCGGCGGGCGGGGCGGTAACGCTGCTCGCTGGTGCCAGCTATCTCGTCGGCCGCGGATTCGACACGCTCGTGGACCCGCGCCTTCGGTCGGTGGCGGTCGAGCGATGACGGCCATGGCCACCGACCGTGGAACCGTGCCGTTGCTCGCCGTGCGCGGACTTGCGGTCGACTACGTCGCCGATGGCGGCGTGCGACGCGCCCTCGACGGCGTCGATCTCGACGTCATGCCCGGCACGACGGTCGCGTTGGTCGGAACATCCGGATCGGGAAAGACCACCTTGCTGCACGCTGTGCTCGGGCTGCTCGCTGCAGACGCCCGTCGGGTGGCCGGCTCCATCGATTTCGCTGGCGAGGAGCTGACCGCGCTCGATGCCGAGACACGGCGGCAGCAACGATGGACCCGCGTGGGCACGGTGCTGCAGGCGTCAGCGAACGCGTTCAACCCGCTGCTGACGCTCTCGCAGCATGCGCTCGAGACGGTCGCGGCCCATCGAGCCCGCCGGTCGCGGCGCGCCGTCCGGGCGGACTACGCCGAGCAGTGCCGCGCCGTCGGCCTGCCCGCCGACGTCATCGACCGCTACCCGCATCAACTGTCGGGCGGGATGCGACAGCGGGCGGCCATCGCGCTCGCGCTGCTCGGCGAACCGCAGCTGCTCATCGCCGACGAACCGACCAGCGGCGTTGACGTCGTCATCCAGCATCACCTGCTGTCGACGTTGGCACACATCCAACGTGACATGGGCCTGACGGTGTTGCTCGCCGCCCATGACCTCGCCGCCGTCGCCGCGATCGCCGACGAGGTTGCGGTGCTCGGCGACGGCCGGGTCGTCGAACGCGGCGCGATGGCCGACGTGCTTCAGGCGCCCGAGCATCCCGCGACGCAGGCACTCGTCGCCGCCGCACGGTCGGCCGCGACGCCTCCACGGCAGCGCCACGACACGGTCGCTGCGAGCAGGCCCGGTCGCAGCGTGCTCGAGGTCGTGTCCGTGACGCGCAGGTTTGCTCGGCCACGGCAGGGATGGCGCGCGGTGCCGCCCCTGCACGCGGTCGACGACGTCTCGCTCACGCTGGAGTCCGGTGCATGCCTGGCCGTCGTCGGCGAGTCCGGTGGCGGCAAGACGACCCTGGGACGGCTCATCGCTGGGTTGGAGGTGGCCGACGCGGGCAGCGTGCGCCATCTCGAAGCGCGCGGCGACGGTGACGCCTCACGGGGCCGGATGCGAAGGCATCGCCGGTTGGGCAGCGTCCAGATGGTGTTTCAGGATCCATTCGGCGCACTCGATCCTCGGCAGCGGGTGATCGACGCCGTCGTCGAACCGTTGCACGTACGGCGGTCTGGCGAGCTCCAGGACCGCCAGGCGCGAGCACACGCGATGCTTGTCCGGGTCGGGCTGAATCCATCACTGGCCGACCGTTGGCCCCACCAACTGTCGGGTGGGCAGCGTCAGCGCGTCGCGATCGCCCGGGCGCTCATCGCCGATCCGGCCGTGGTGGTCGCCGACGAACCGACGTCGATGCTCGATGCGCCGGCGAGTCTCGAGATCATCGACCTGCTCGGTGCACTTGCGCGCGACCACGGTCTCGCGGTGCTGCTCATCACCCACGACCTGGCGCTCGCCCGGCGCATCTGCGACCGCATCGCGGTGCTGGATGCCGGGCGCATCGTCGAGCTCGCCCCGGCCGACCAGCTCTTCTCCGCGCCACGGCATCCGGCGACACGCACGCTGCTTGCCGCGCTGCCGACGCTCGGCGGCCGTCCATCGGCACACGCCGACTAACGCGTCGGCGGGTCACCAGCTGCTGCCACCGCCTCCGCCGCCGCCGGATCCGGCGCCCCCGCTGCCGAAGCTGCCGCTGCCACCCGACGACGGGTTCGTCACCGACGCGCGGTAGGTCGCCGTAGCCGCCGTCAGTGTGGCTGGCTGCACGAACCATGGAGATGGTCCGACGGCGGTGCCAGCTCGTCCGTCACGTGCAGTTGCACGAATGAGACCGTCGAATCGCTCGAGCCATTCGTCGGCCAGGCCGAAGGCCATCGCGTACGGCAGCATTGCCACGGCCGGATGGATCACCCCGGTGTGCGCTTGCGACGCAGCGAACGTCAGACGGTCGGCGTGGACCTCGGTGAGGAAGTGGCGGAACGCGGCCGTGCGGGCGACGACGTCGCGGCCGCGGGAATTCAGCGGTAATCGTGCTCGTGCCCAGATCGCGCTGAGCGCAATCCAGGTGATGAGCAGTGCGATGACCGTGGCGATCGCTGCCGCCACCGGTACGCCCAGGATGCGATGTCCGATCGCCGTGATCGTGATCGCTGCGGCGATGACGCACACAGCCAACAGGGCGAATCGAGCCCCGCGCAGATGTTGGCCGGCCGCATGCGCGTAGGGGCTGCCACGGCGCAGGAGCGCCGCCGTGTGTTCGGAGATCGCCGTCTGGGCCGCGTGGGCGCGGGTCGCCGTCGCCTTGTCGAACGTGCCGGAGAACGTGGTCGATCGGCCGCCGGGGCACAGCGCATCGAGGCACGCGACCTCCCAGTCGGCGACGTCGTCCGCGCTGTCGCGCGTGGGCGTGACGGTGACGGTCGAGCCGTCGTCGTCGACGATCGTGGTCACCGCGCCGCGCAGTTGCAGGTCGATGATCGTGGCCAGCAGCACGTCGCTTGACATGCTGCGTTGGAGCAACGCCGCGAGTTCGGCGGGCCGGCGTTCATCAGGAGGCACGAGTTCGGCGATTGGCGTGACGCGGTCGTGAAGGTGCGGGTCGGTGACCGCATCGCGATACACACTGTGTGCCCGGAATGCTTCAAGGAGTGCTACGGGCAGCGCGGCCAGCAGGAACAGCAGCAGGGTTGCGCCGACGAGCGGCAACGATCGGGTCGCTGACCACGACGTCTTCGTCAGTGGCGTGACGTCGACGACGGGCAGGTTCGCGGTGATCGCAGCGGCGGGAAATTCGATCGCGACCGTGCCGGTCTGGCCAGGACCGAGCGGTGGCATCGTGGCGATCACGACCCTGCCGTCGACGGTCACGTCGCGACATGGTTCGGTTGCTCGCGCACCGCCGGCAACACAGTGCACGTCGGATGGTGGTACGGGCAGCTCGACGACGAGTTCCGTTGCCGTGATCGTCGTGGTCCATCCGTCACCGGGAATGTCCATCCGCAGTTGGGCCGAGGATTCGCGACCCTGCGGGCGGAACAGCAGTCCGCTGATGCGCATGTCCAGTCGGTAGTCCTGCGGTCCCGGTGCATGGGTCACGTCTGCATCGCCGATGCGAATGCGTGTGCCGCCGTCCTCCTGCGGCTCGACGGTGAACGGTTCGTCGGCACCGCCGCGGTCGACGCCGAGCACGTGCGTCGTGACGGCCCCGGCTGGTCCGTCGGGCTCGACGTCGCGGAGCAGTCCGCGCCGGGGCTCGTGGAACGTCACGGCGATGTCCTCGCTGATCTCCAGCGCGCCGTCGTCGCCGACGACAACACGGCGATGAAAATCGTCGACGGCGAAGGCGTCGTCCGTCGAGGCGGCGGTGGCAAGCGCGGCGACGGCGACGACGATGCCGGCGGCCATCGCGACGATGACCGCGGAGACGGCCAGACGCATGCTGCGGCTCATGACGCCACGTCGCGTGGTCCCGAGGAGACGGCGGGGGAGTGGCGCGCATCGTGGTCGGCGACGAACATCGTGCGGTGCTCAAAGCGCGCGAGGCGCGCGATGATCGACGATGGGAACGTGTCAAGCCGCTCGTGGTAGGCGGCGATGCGGTGTGCGGCGAAATCACGGGCGAACGCCAGTCGCGACTCGGTGTCGGCGAGTTCCGCTTGCATCTGCGAAAACGCGCCGTCCGCCCGCAAGTCGGGGAAGTCCTCGGCTACGGCAATCAATTGTGCGGTCGCGCGCTGGAGGTCCGCATCGGCGACCTCGGCTATCTCGGCGTTCGGTGGTCGAAGGGCTGCGGTGCGTGCGGACAGCACAGCGTCGATCGCACGCCGCTCGTGCGTCGCGGCGGCGGCGACGGTCGACGCGAGCCGGCCAACCAGGTCGTGGCGGCGTTGCAGATCGGTTTCGACCTGTGCGAGTGCTTCGTCGACACGGACACGCGTCGCGATGAGGCGGTTGTAGAGCACGATCGCCGTGCCCGCCAGCACGGCGACAACCGCGGACACGGCAACATCGAGAGCATCCATGACTTCTCGTTGGCACCACGCCGGCGCGTGCCCGCCACGGGGAGTCAAGCCGATTGCTCTCCGCTGCGCTGCACGCCCGTGGCCACGTCGCCGTGATCCGCGTCAGCTGCCTTCGGCGGCGGCAGTTCGAGCACCAATGCGCTGCCGATGTCCTGCGGCTCGGCGACGATCACTCCGCCGTGCTGCTCGGCGATGCGTCGGCAGGTCGCCTGCCCGATTCCCGAACCGGCGATCTTGCTGCCATCGGCGGTGCGGGCGAACAGTTTGAAGATCCGCTCGCGATCGTCGGGGTCGATGCCGCGACCGCCAGGATCGCCGCGTCGACGAGCGCGACGATGTCGGGACGCTTCCGATTGCCCGCCTCGCGGGAGCGGATGCGGATCACCTGCAGGAGGAAGGTGGTCGCGGCGGGACAGGCCACCGCGTAGACGCCGTCGATCTACGACGGGAACGGCCGGTCTCCCGCCGACAACCAGCCCCACACCTCCCAGACCGGGGAGATGCGCCCGTAGACGACTCCCGCGACGAACAGGCACGTCCACGGCGTGTGGGCGAACCACCCTTCGCGCAGGATGCGCACGCCGCCCGCGCCCGCCATGAAGACCGCCGCCGCGCTCGAGAAAGGTGCCTGCGACAGTCCGCCGGCAACGCGACGTAGCCGAGGTTGACCGCGACGATCGTCGCGACGATGACCCGCCACGGATGCTCGTCAAGCGCGGTGATCGCAGGTACGCGCACGGCAGGCCTCGTCCGGTCAGCGGACGTGTCAGTGTCCACGGTTGGCGCACCGGCGTGCTGGTGGGCGCCTGTCGGCTGGCGCGTGTCAAGGCAAGCGGTGCTGCGTCGTGCGTGCCGCGGATGTCACGTCACCACGTCCGCGCGCAGGCATTCGGTGATACGCAGCAGTTTCGGTGGCCGCGGCACATCGCCGAGTTCGGACCACACGTCTTCGGCGCGGACGATCCGCGGGCGGGTCAATTCGAGCGTCGTGCCATCGATCGTCAGGTGGGCACGGCCGGCTGCGAGCACATTGCGTGCCCAGTCGGACCGACGTCCGTAGACGAGCACGAACACGACCCCGTCTGCGACCCGGTGCGCCTCGAGCGGCGTGCGGTAGGTCGTGCCTGACCGCCGGCCGACGTGCATCAGTACCGGGCGCGCGCCGCGACGCAGTTCGGGCGGGTTGAAGACGTGCTTGTTGATCGTGCGCCACCAATTGGGCATCGGCATCGGGATCGCCTTGGGCCGGGAGAGGACAGTGTCGCGCGCCCGACGGCGGGCGGCGAGGAGCCGTCGGCCTTCGACCGACAGCTTCGCTCTACGATGCTCCACGAGAGCCTCCCGTTTGCTCGTTCTTCGCCGGATGAGCCGGGAGGCTCTCACTTTGTAAACAACCTTGCGAGGAACTACACCTAGTCCGCGTCGCCGGTGTCGCGGTCGCGAGGATCGTCGCGACCGACGTCGTCGAGTGCACGCGGGTCGTCGGGAACGTCGACGGCGTAGCCGGCCAACACATCAAGGTCGACGATGTCGAGCGCGGCCAGTGACGTCGCCGCGAGCACCACCGGAGCCGCCGCACCATCGCGGTGGGCGCGCAACCAGTTGGGCGCAGTCACGCACCACCGGTCACCCGGAACCAGGCCAGGAAAGTGGAATTCGGGCCGTGCCGTGATGAGGTCATTGCCGATCGCGGCCTGATGGTCGAGGAACGCTGCCGTCATGACCGCACAGATCGTGTGGCTGCCGACGTCGCCCAGCCCCGTCCGGCACGACCCGTCGCGGTGCCATCCGGTCAGCGGGTCAGTGCTGCACTGCTGCAGCGGCTCGCCGAAGACGTTGCGGGGATCCATGGCGGTGAGCGTAACGGCGCACCCGGATCGTCGGCGAGATGATCCCCGGTCACGGCCGTATGCGGTCGACAGCGTCGACATCGCTGGGGTCGACCAGCGCTGGAAGGCCTACGACGCGGTCCCGGCCCTCGTTCTTGGCGGTGTACAACGCCAGGTCGGCACGACGCATCAGCGATCGCATGTCGTCGGAGTCGTGGTAGGCGGACACGCCGAAACTCGCAGTGACGTGGAGCGCCGCAATCGGCGTGGCACGAATTTCGCGCCGGCACCGTTCGGCAACCTCGAGGGCGTCCTCGTAGGTGGTGTCAGCGGCGATGAGAACGAATTCTTCGCCGCCCCAGCGCCCGACGAGGTCGGAGTCGCGGACCCCGGCACGCAGCCGCTCGACGACGGCCGCCAGCGCACGGTCTCCGGCATCATGCCCGGCGGTGTCGTTGATGTGCTTGAAATGATCGAGATCGGCGAGCACCACGGAGAACAGCGGGCCGCCCGCGCGGGCGGCGTCGAACAGTTCGTCGAGCCGGCCTTCGAGGCGCCGTCGATTCGCCGCGCCTGTCAGTGGATCGGTGAATGCCTGCCGCGCGAACGCTTCGGCGCGTTCCCGTTCGGCAACCATCCGCTCGAGCCGGGACGCCAGCACCCACAGCAGACCGATGAGCACGGCGAACACCGCGGGCAGGCTCAGTGCCTGCAGGAATGCCGCGTCGAACGTGCCCGACGTCAGGGCGGCGACGAGCAGGTCGCTGCTGGCCAGCACGAATCCGGCGTAGGCGGCGATGCTCACCTGCAGGCCTCGCCGGGTGCCGAACACGAGAAACGCGAGCGGAAAGACGACGATGAACCAGACGGCTTCGACGAACTGGTCGGTCATCTCGCCGGACTCGGGCAGCACGTCGATGCGCCACAGCATCACGCGGACGAACAGCACGGCGGTGGGAACGACGAACATCACCGGTCCGATGACGCGCAGCGGCAGCGTGCGGGTGACGACGCCGATGAGCAGGCTGCCCAGTGCGACCGCGACGAAGGGCAGGATGAGCCGAATGAACACCGTAGGGGTGCCGATGGCCGCCCACATGGCGACGATGAACGCCAGTGGCACCACGAGCGTGACGATGTAGGCGCGTCGCAACGCCTCGTCGTCGACCTGCACGTCCGTCCCTTGGGTCGTGCGAGTGTGTGCGAACGAAACTAGTCCGCGGCGACCGTCTGGTCGACCGTCCAGCATGTCTGCCGTTCCGTCGGTGCGTTCGTCGCGGCCACCGCACAGGATGGGTTGCGGATCGTGCCTCGTTCACGCTGGACCACGCGAGGGCACGGTTAGGCTCGCGGCGTCGTCACAGCCCTGGAGCCGTCGTCGTGGCCACCGATTCTCCGTCACCGTCGACGCTGCGCCCGTACCAGCCAGAGTTCGCCGACCGGGCCGCCACGTGGCCGCAGCTGATCGGCATGTTCTTCAAGCTCGGCGTCGTGGCGTTCGGCGGGCCGGTCGCGCACATCGCGATGATGGATAAGGAGATCGTCGAGCGTCGCCGGTGGGTCGACCGCAGGCACTTCCTGGATCTCATGGCCGCGACGAACCTGCTGCCCGGCCCGAATTCGACCCAGATGACGATGCACGTCGGCTATGTGCAGCGTGGTCCGGCTGGCGTGTGGGCGGCCGGTGGCGCATTCATCCTGCCTGCGGCGGCGATCACGCTGGCCATCAGCGTCGCCTACGTCCGATTCCGTGAGCTGCCGGTCATGGATGCGGTGTTTGCCGGCATCCAGCCGGTCGTGCTGGCAATCATCGTCCTCGCGATGGTGCGGCTGGCGCCGCGAGCCGCCGACGAATGGCGAACGCGACTGGTGTTCGTCGCCGCGCTCGCCGCGGGGCTCGTTGGGGTCAGCGAGCTGATCGTGCTGGCCGCGGGCGCCCTAGCCGGGATCGCGCTCTACGGTTCGTGGCGCTGGCCGTTCAGCGGTGCGGGCGGGCTGCTCGCCGGCCTGAGCCCATGGATGCTCGGTGCCGCCCCTGGTACCGATCCGACACCACTGGGTCAGCTCGCGTGGCTGTTCACCAAGTTCGGGATCACACTGTTCGGTTCGGGCTATCTGCTCGTCGCCTACTTGCAGACCGATCTCGTCGAACGAGCCGGGTTGCTGTCGACCGCCCAGCTGCTGGAGGCGATCGTCATTGGCGAGATGACGCCCGGACCGCTGTTCACCGTCTCGACGGCCGTTGGCTACATCCTCTCCGGTGTGCCCGGTGCGCTCGTTGCCACGACGGCGATCTTCTTGCCGTCGTTCTTTCTTGCGATGCTGCTGGGTCGGATCATGCCGGCGGTCAAGCGCTCGACGCTGGCCGCACAGGTGTTGCGTGGCCTTACCGCCGCAGTGCTCGGCGTGATGCTCGCTGTCGCCATCGAGATCGGCATGCGCGTCATCGTCGACGTGCCGACCGCATTCATCGCAGTCGCGGCGTTAGCGGCGCTGTTGTTCACCCGGGTCAGTGCACTCGTGCTCGTCCCGGTCGGCGGTGCCATCGGTGCGGCATGGGCCGCGATCGCGGGATGATCGCGTCAGCGGAGTTGCACGAGCGGGTCATGCGGCCCGCACGACTGAGGGCGAAATACCGCAGTGTCACTGGCGCTGACGTGCGACCGTGGTGCATTGGCAGCACGGCTGGGGCCGGAACACGGGGACCGGTCGATGCGCTGCATCGGGCAAGCAGTGGTCGCTGCAGATATCGACACCAAGGGCGACAGAGATGCGGGTATTGATCATCGTCAACGGGCCGGCTTACGGTTCAGAGTTGCCGTTCAACGCACTGCGGCTGGCGCGTGAATTGACCAGTCGCGACGACGTGGATGTCCGGGTGTTTCTCATGGGTGATGCAGTCGGTGCCGCGATTGACGGCCAGCAGCTACCGGACGGCTACTACCACCTCGACCGGATGGTTCGTGCGATCGCACGCAAGGGCGCCGATGTCGCGTGCTGTGGCACGTGCATGGATGCGCGGGCGATCAGCGCCGAACAACTCGTCGACGGCGCGGTGCGCGGCAGCATGGCGCAGTTGGCGGATTGGACGCTCGAGGCGGACCGCACCGTCACATTCTGACGTCGGCGAGCTCCGCATCCGGACCGCAAGCCGCCGCCGGGCGCGCCCGCCTGCGGCTTGCACGGGCGAGTCGTTGAGCAGCCGCGTCGAGCAGATGGCCGAGCACGCCGATGACGAGCACGATCGCGACGGGAGTCCAGGCCAGCGGGCAGATCATCCGCAGGAACTGGAACAGCGGCCCGGTGAGTCCGGCCAGCCAAGCGCTGCGGCCGACGGCCACGCCGAGCGGAACGGCCCACGAGCGCGGTCAGGCCGAGCCCCGTCAGCAGCCGCTGCAGCGTGAGCACGACGCGTGGGTGGTCCCGCGGCCGTTGGTAAACAGGTCGGCGAGTGCCAGTAGCGCCGCACCGGGGCGGAATCGTGCCAGCATGGCCCCGTCGGGGGTCACCACCTCGGTCGCGAGCCACCAGATGGCCCGCGCAGCGACGAGCCCGGTGGTCTCGCGGAGCAACGTGCCCGCGCGCGCGGAAGTGGCGCTGTCACACATCGATCGTCTCGCGTCGTGTGAGGTCAGCGGGCAGCCCGAATGCGCCGGGTCCACCGACGGCGTCCAGCGCCTGGCGGACGGCGCGGTCGTCGACGAGATCGCCATGAACCGTCGCCGGGTCGAGCGCATCGAGGAACCGCCGGTCTCCGTCGACGACGGTCGCCTGCATCCGACGCACGAGTTCCTCGGTGTAGGACGGGAAGGGCAACGGCTGGGAGCCGATGCTGGGAGCCGATGCGTGAGGTGTCCCAGTGGCGGTGCTAGATCGCGCCCGACGGGCCGCATTCGCCAAGGTCGTAGTGGCCGAGCGCGCGGGCGATTGCGGGCTGTGGCTGCGGCCGACGTTCTGCGTCGGTTCATCGACCGCGGCAGCGCATCGCAGCGCGTTCACCGGTCAACAGCACGGCCGATGCAGGCGTGATGAATGCGTCGACATCGATCAACCCGGCGTGCGAAACTGACGCCACGCACACAAAGGACGACCCATGGACACCCCGACCGCGGCGACGACAGACGAGTATGCCGTCCGACTGAACATTGACTATCCGGGCGTACTCGACCGGGTCACGACGTTCTTCCGGCTGTTGTGGGCGATCCCCATCCTGGTGATTCTCTCGCTGTTGACGTCGACATCGTCGACGACCGTCATCGAGGTCGGCGAGTCCGTCGAACGGCTCCGAGAAAGTGGTGGCGGGATCCTCGCCAGCATCGCCGTGGCGACCGCGCTGATGATCGTGTTCCGTCAGCGCTATCCGCGCTGGTGGTTCGATTTCGCACGTGAGCTCTATCGCTTCGCCACCCGTGTCGCCGCCTACCTGGCGCTGTTGACCGACCGCTACCCGTCGACCGTCGAGGAGCAGTCGGTGCATCTGCAGATCGACTATCCGGATGTCGAGCGCGACCTAAATCGGTGGCTGCCGCTGGTTAAGTGGATCCTGGTGATCCCGCACGTCATCGTGCTGTCCTTCCTGTGGATCGGTGCCGCGCTCGCCGTCATCGTGGCGTGGTTCGCAATCCTGTTCACCGGGAAGTATCCGCGGGCGCTGTTCGACTACGTCGTCGGCGTCGGTCGCTGGTCGCTGCGGGTGCAGGGCTATGCAACGTTGCTCGTGACAGACCGCTACCCGCCGTTCCAGTTGCGGTAGCCGCGGAACAGCTCCGCGCCGACGCGGTGTGGTTCGTTTCACGAGGCGACGATGGTGTCGGGCCGGAAGGCGACCCAGACGAACCAGAACGTGTCATCGTGGGGAACCGGTTCAAGCTGCTGGCCGTCGCGCTGCCCGCCGGTGAATCGTCCCCGGAGGTCCAGGGCTGACCCCGATGTCGCATCGACGAAGTGCGTGCCGTCGACGATGATCTCAAGTTCTTCGCCGGTGGCGTCATGCACCGCGGTCTGTCCCACGTCGCGGCCCTCGTCGATCGCCTGACGGTCGAGCGCGCTCGCCTGTCCCGGTTCCCAGAGCACTACGAGTTCGCGGTCGCCGACCTTGATGGTGGTGACGCGTTCGTCTACGAGTCGGCCGGTCAGCACAGCCACGGAGTGACCGTCGATCGAGACCCCGACGACGCGGGTCATCGGCGGGAATCGGTCGTCGACCGGCCCTTGATAGGCGAACGGATCACGATCGGTGGTGTCGTATCCGGTGTACGGATTGCGGCCATAGTCGCGGTTGTGACCGGTGTCGCGTGACAGCACGACGGCGTCGGGGTGCAGTTCGGCGAACTGTTCGAACCCGAACATCCACGCGGGTACCCGTTCGAGTCGCGTGCCGAGGTACGGCTCGCCGACGACCGCCTCTCCGTCGAATTGTGTCCACAGGTTGCGCGTCTGCCGGTCGTACATCACAAGGTTCGACTGGTAGAGCCGACCCGAGGTGCCGAAGTCGAGCACGGTGACGTCATCGTCGTCGCCGGTGATCCGGCGGTCGAACGCGAGTGCGGAGTTGCACAGCGGGCAGTAGGTGACGACGAGTGGGCGGCCACCGACCTCATCGTTGACGATCTCGTGCCACGTGAGGATTGCCAGCGGATACGCGCGAACTTCGCCGTCGACGTCGACGACCATCACCGGGCTCTGCGGTTCGAGCCACGTTGCGGCTTGCTCGATCGATTCGAAGGCGGGGTCATCGATTGGAGGGATGCCGTCGGGCGGTGGCCCACCGGAGATGATCGCCTCGAGGGGAATCGAGTGTGCGGGTAGGCAATCAGGCTGGTCGAACGGGAACTCGCCCGGCGTACAGCCCGTAGATGTCGCCCGAATCGGTGGCCGCGCGCTAGTGCCCGGAGCGGGTTGCGCCTCGGGCGCGGTCGCTGTCGCGTCGGACGAGTCGCGTGTGGCGTCGGCGACGTCGTCACGATCTGATGTGCTCGTGTCGGGGCCGCACGCCGCGGCGACGACGGCGACGAGCAAGGTCAGCAGAACGGTCCGGTTATGCACGGCATCTCCTGGTTGCCTCGCACCAAGGTCAACCGCTAGCGAGCGGCTTCACTTCCACCATCTGCTGTCTCAGCGGTATTCAGGATTCGGCGCGTCGAATCGAACGCCGGCGTCCCACAGCGAGCGCTGATTGCCATGCACCGGGAATCCGCCGCTGTCCGTTAGCCATCGCGCGGTGTGAAGCAGGTTCCACGTCATGAACGTCGTGTTCCGGTTGGTGAAGTCATTCTCGGGACCGCCGGACCCCTCATCGGCGTACGACGGTCCCGGACCGGCTTCGCCGAGCCAGGCGGCGTCGGCCTGTGGCGGGATGACGTACCCCAAGTGCTGCAGGCTGTAGAGCAAGTTCATGGCGCAATGCTTGGCGCCGTCCTCGTTGCCCGTGACGATGACGCCGCCGGTGCGGCCGTAGTAGGCGTACTGACCTTGCGGATTCAATTCACCCGAATTCCCGTACAACCGCTCGACGACGCGTGTAGCCACCGATGACTTGTCGCCGAGCCAGATCGGTGTCATCAGCACGAGAATGTCGGCGGCCACGACACGGGTGAACAACGCGGGCCAGTCATCGCGGTCGGCGCCGTGCTCGGTCATGTCTGGATACACGCCGGGGGCAAGCACGTGATCGACCGCGCGGATCTGATCGACGGTGACGCCGTTGGCCGTCATGATCGCGATCGATCGCTCGGCGAGCGCCTGGGTGTGCGAGGCCTGGGGCGATGGTTTGAGCGTGCAGTTGATGTAGAGGGCGGTGAGATCGTCGTAGCGTGCTGGCGGTGTCGTCGCGGTGACGTCGGTGTCCGGCGGGTTCGTCATGAGCGTCCTCGTGTGGGATCGGTTGCGTCGTGCGCGGCGAGCGCATCGAGTGCAGCGGTGAGCCGGTGGGTTGCTGCTGTGGACGGCGTGTGATGCGAACGACGGAGGTCGGCGATCACCTGGCGCAGTGAGGCGGCCTCGAGCCCGCATCGCACGCAGATCGCGAGATGTGCGGCGATCTGCCGGGTTTGCGGCATGTCTGTCTCGCCATCGAGAAATGTCTGCAACTCCCGACGGATCTGACGGCATCGGCGCCAGCGGACGATCATTGCACGCACGTCAATCCTTGGGTCGTCTCTCGCCGAACGGTGCGCGCCTCGGCACCCATGGGCAACCGCGACGTTGCGCAGCGGATTCCATCACACTGTTGACGCACCGACGGTTCTGAGCGGCGTGGTCGGTACAGTTCGGCACACATGGAGACCTCGGCGACTGACGCGCGGTTCCGTGAGCAGGTGCTCACGGAGCTCGACGTGCTGTACCGAGTGGCGCGGCGGCTGACCCACACGTCACAGGACGCCGAAGACCTCGTGCAGGACACCCTCGTTCGTGCCTACCGGTCATTCGATCGGTTCGACGGCCGATATCCCCGGGCATGGCTGCTGACCATCCTGCGCAACACACGGATCAATCAGGTGCGCAAGCGTCGGCCCGACCTGCTCGACGATGAGGTCGCGAACAAGCTTCCCGCCACCGGCGCCGACGGACGCGCAGACGCGACCGAATCGCAGGCGTTGCGCGACCACCTCACGCCGCAGGTGCGCAGTGCGCTGGCCGAGCTCTCACCAAAGCATCGTGCGGTCGTCGCGTTGGTCGATCTTGATGGTCTGACGTATCAGGAGGCTGCCGACGTGCTCGATGTGCCGGTTGGTACGGTGATGAGTCGCCTACACCGCGCGCGCAAGTCCGTACGCAGGCATCTTGAAGCGGTTGGGTTCCTGGAGGTGGACAGGTGAGGTGGTTGTCGCGTGACCCGACACCGCTGCCCGCGCGGCCCTCGTGCGAGCAGGTCGGCGCGGTGATCCAGGCGTACCTCGACGGCGAACTTGGTGCGGACGATGCCGAAGTCGTCGCCGAGCACCTCCGCCACTGTGACCGGTGCCCGATCGAGGCCGACAAGCTCCGCCGTGTCATCGAGGCCATCCGTGCGCAGCGACCGGATCTGGCACCCGATGTCCGTTCGCAGCTCGAGGGCTTGCTTGACGGTGTCGCACCGCCGGCTATCGACGACTGAACGGTGGTTCGACCGTGCCGTCAGTCGACGACGACACGGGTGTCGGGAAAGTGCCCCGACCAGGCGAACCATCGTGTTCGCACCGTGGCGAGCGGCTCGAGTGAGTGTCGCGCCAACGGACCGCTGATCGGGCGACCGGCGTCGTTCCACACAGATCCGGTGACGAGGTCGGTGAGTCCGTCTTCGGTCCGTACGAGTCGTGCCTCCTCGGGCAGTCGGTCGACGAAGAACGCGGGGGTTGCGCCGACATCGGCCCCGTCGGTGACCGTGCGTCCGCCGACCGGCAGCGCCATGCCGGGTCGGTGCCACACGACCGCGTCGCGACCACCGACGGCGACCTCGACCAGGCCGCGTTCTTCGAGCATCGCCGCAGGTATCGCGACGTGCTCGCCGTCGTCCGAGAGCCCGATCACCCACGTCATCGCGCCGAGGCGCGGGTCGGAGTCCGAGGAGGTGAACGTCGCCGGTGCCCCGTCGACGTGGAATCGTCGATACGGATTGCGGCCGTAGTCCCGTCGGTATCCGGTGTCGGTGGTGAGCACGTCGCCGTCGGGATGCTCGGCGCGGAACGTGGCGAACGGCACCGTTCGTACGGACAGCGGTGCGAGTTCGGTGCCGATGTGCTCGCCGACGACTGCCCGCCCGTCGAGATGGGTCCACAGTGACTCGGTGTGCCGGTCGTACATGACCAGCGCTCCCTCGTAGAGCGCGCCAGACGTGCCGAACGTCGTGGTCGCGCCGTTCACGGTGCGCCGGTACGCGGTCGCCGTGTTGCAGATCGGGCAGTAGGTCACGGCGACGGGATCACCCGCCACGGAGTCGTTGACGATCTCGTGCCACAGGAGTATCCGTGCCGGGTAGGCGCGGGCGTGGCCGCGATGGCCGACGACGAGGACTGCTTCGGTGTCGTCGAGCCAGTCGACGTCGGTGGCGCGCTGGAATCGTGGGTGATCGACGGACGGGATGGCGTCGGCGGCCGTCCCTCCCGACACGATGCGTTCGCGCGGCACGAGGCTGATCGGATGACGTTCGACGTCAAGATGACGGGGTGGCAGCGCCGAGTTCGGTACCCCACGGGCATCTACGAGCGCGCGGTGCAGTCGCCGAGTCGTCGTGTCGGGATAGCCGACCGTCGACAGATCGAACGCGGGCGTGACCCGGGGTTGGGTATCGGGTGCATCGTGCCGCCAGGGCGCCATCGCGGCGATCACGGTGGCGGCCGTCGCGATGATGAGCATCGATGTTGCGCGCATGCGGGGGACAACCGGTCGCGGCATCGATGTATTTCTGCCCGCTGCTGCTGGTGTGTCAGCAGACGCTGTCTGTCGGCTTCGGGTTGTGCAGCCCGAGCAGGTGGCGAGCGCGCAGTCCGATCCAGGTGCCGCCGAGCGCGGATGCGCCCCAAATCCATCCGTGGAGGCTGAAGGACACGATGCCGGAGAAGTATGCGCCGATGTTGCACCCGAACGCGATCGCCGCCCCATATCCCATGAGGATTCCGCCCGCCGTGTGCGCGGTAATGACGTTTCGCGGCAGGCGACGGTGCAGCGTGAAACTCCCGGCGAGGCCGGCGGCGATGAACGCGCCGAGCACGATCCCGAGGTTTGTGACACTCGTGTTGTCCAGCAGGATGGGGGTGTCGAGCGCGCCGCTGGCCTGCCATGCGGGCCACGCAGCGGGATTGCCGCCGAGCGCGTCGACGACCTTCGATCCCCACAGGCGGAAGGCGCCGGTGATGCCCCAGGGTCGGCCGGTCGTCAGCAGCACGGCGGCATTGAGCCCGGCGAGCGCGAGCGCGCCTGCCCAGAGCGGCCACGATCCACGAACGACGCGTGCGACCCCGCGGGCCGAAGGCACGGCGGCGATCGGCGGCGGTTGACGGCGTCGCCGGACGACCTCGGCGATGCCGACGACGACCGCGAGCACCGCGACGGTGATTGCAACGCCACCGGCGTAGCCGAATCGTGTCGAGGCGAGTGAAACCGGTTCGGCGAGAACGAGTCCCAGGTCGCCGCCCGGAAGCCACCAGTGCAGCGTCCGGATGCCCGCGATCGATCCGGCGATGAACGCGCCAAGCGTGATCAGCACGGGAACATGACCAGCACCGGTGGCGTACAACGTTCCTGAGGCGCAGGCGCCGCCCAGTTGCATGCCGACTCCGAAGGCAACTGCACCGACGAACAACCCGAGTGTGATGGGTGCGACGAAACCTGCGGGCGAGTGCCCGAACAGGCTGGCTCCGCTCGCGAGAATGGGCGCGAACAGCGCTGCGCCGACCGCGAGCATGAGCGCGTGTGCCTGCAGGCCGCGCCCCTGTCCGACGCTGACGAGCTGGCGCCATGCGGATGTGAAGCCGAAGCGCGCGTGGAAGAGTGTGACGCCGAGACCGAGACCAACCGCGAACAGCAGGGCACGTTCCCCGCCATACCGCTGCATCGCGAACGTCCCGATCGCGAGTGCGATCACGACACCGAGGCTGGCGACGGGCACGTTGGCTGCGGGCATCGCGTCGCGCGGCGCGACCGCGCGATGGCGCGTGGTCGTGGCGTGACCGGCTTCGCGCGAAACGGTGTCACTCATCAGGCAACTCGATTTGTCAGCGAGGGTGGTCGACGGCGCGTCGTCTCGACGCCAGACAGATGCTCATGTGCATCCGTAGCCGCTCATCTCGTCAGCGCCGTCGTCGGGCTCGTCGGACTGCTCGGACGTCGGTTCCTCGACGGGATCAGGAGCGTCACCGTCGTCGGACGGTGCTGACGGTCGGGTGCAGCCGGCGAGTGCAATGACGCACACGACGATCAGAGCACTGGTTGCAGGTACGCGTTGCACGGGGCCTCGTTCGCTCGGTGATTCAGACAGAGGTGGGTGATCAGTGGTCGATTACGGGGCGCAGCGAATGGGATGCGCGCCGCGAGGGGCAAGTGGAGACCGTGACAACCGTGCCAACTCCGGGGATGACTGACGTGTTCGCACCGTTGTCCCGCTCGGGACCTGACGTGTGCCCTGACGGGTCCGTACGGTCCAGCCACTCGTCACACACCGCGGTGCGTGACGCGCGCACCGGCGAACTTTCCTTAACGCCATGGAGGCGGACATGACGAAAAAAACAACCTCTCTCCTGGCGGCTGCTGTCGTCGGTGTCGCGGCGATCGTGATCGCTGCCATCGGCGGGGTGTTCGACAGTTCCGACGATTCTCGTCTCTTGGTCACTGCAGACGAGCTTGCCGACCTACAAGCCACGGGCGACGTCGTCGTCGTCGATGCACGCGATCCTGAGGACTACGCGGCCGGCGCGATCCCCGGTGCGGCATCGCTGCACACCGAGACGTTGAACCAGACCATCACGCTCGAGGACGGCACCGAAGTCCCACGGCTGGTCAAGGATGCCGACGACATCGCTCGACCGCTGCGGGCTGCCGGCATCCGTGAGAACCGGCCTGTCGTCGTGTACGACAACGGCGCCGAGACTTCCGCTACGCGCGTGTTCTGGGTGCTCGACTATTACGGTCACGACGATGTTCGTGTGCTCGACGGCGGTGTCGCGGCGTGGACAGCTGCAGGCCACGCTCTGGAGTCCGAGCCGTCGACCCCCGAGGGGGGCGATTTCACGCCGGTAGCCGTGCCTGAACGGCATGCCGACTACGAGTACGTACAGCAGGCGATGTTCTCGGACTCGATCGTGTTGTGCAATGCGCTGAGCGCCGAAAGCTACGAGGAAGGCTCGATCGAGACTTCGACGAATCTGCACGCCACGTCACTGTTCGCCGACGGCGACGTGCCGTACTTCCGCGGCGACGACGTGCTGGCCGATCTGCTTGCCGAAGCCGGCTACGAGGACGGCGAGGAGTTCGTTTCGTTCTGCGGGTCGGGTTACATGGCGAGCATCAACTACTTCGCTGCGCGGCTGCTCGGTATCGACAACGTCCGCATGTACGACGGGTCACTCGTCGACTGGAATGCGCGCGGTGGGCCGCTTCTGCCATCGGGCGCGACGACGTGACGGTCGGGGCTCGGCGGCTCGCGACGCAACCGCGAGGTGGAAGCATTCGGTATCGCTGCGGGTTGTCGGTGATGCGGTTGCGCGCCGGCCGTCGTCCCTGAGTTGAGCACGGAGGAACGGATGCCACGAAGCCGTGTCGTCGCCGTGTTGGCCGTCAGTGCGGTCCTCGGCACCGCGTGCGCATCGGGCGATGCGGTGGATGCCGGTCCGCCGGTGCCCGCCGTTGCCTACACGACGTTTGCCGGCGAGACGACGGACCTGACCGCGTACGCTGGCGAGCCGGTCGTCGTCAACTTCTGGGCGTCATGGTGCCCACCGTGCGTTGCCGAGATGCCCGAGTTGGAACAGGTGCATCTTGCGCGTGGTGACAACGTGCGGTTCGTCGGCATCAACACCCAGGACCAACGTTCGCTCGCCGAATCGTTGGTCGAGCAGACGGGCGTCACCTACGACCTCGGACTTGATCCGCAGGGCGAGTTGTTCGCTGCGTTCGAGGTGATCGCGATGCCGAGCACCTTCTTCGTCAACGACGCGGGCGCGGTCGTGCACCGGCATGCCGGCATCCTGACAGCCGGCCAACTGGACTCGCTCATCGACGAACATCTGACGGGCGGATAGGCCGTGGATCTTCCACTCGCGTTTGCATTCACCGCGGGCCTCGTCGCGACACTCAACCCCTGTGGCTTCGCGATGCTTCCCGCCTACCTGGGCTACTTCCTCGGCCTCGACGAAGCCGGCGAAGCTCCGGCGGCCGTTCGCGCTGCACACGCGCTACGGGTCGGCTCGGTCGTGTCCCTCGGGTTTCTCGCGGTGTTTGGAATTGCCGGGCTGCTGATCGCCACCGGCGTTCGCGTCGTCATCGACGCACTGCCGTGGATTGCGCTCATCGTCGGCGCCGCACTCGTGGTCGTCGGCACACGGGTTGCGTTGGGGCATCCCCTGCGACTGCGACTGCCGACGGCCGGGAGCGGTCCGGCGCGCGACGACCTCGGCGGCATGATCGGATTCGGCGTGTCGTACGCCGTCGCGTCGTTGTCATGCACGCTGCCGGTCTTCCTCGTCGTCGTCGCCGGATCCATCCCACGCCTCGGCATCGTCGGCGGCCTGGTCACGTTTCTCGTCTATGGCGCCGGCATGGCCGTGCTGCTGCTCGCGGTCACGGTTGCGATCGCGTTCGGGAAGCAGGCGCTCATCGGTCACCTGCGTCGCGCGTCGGCTCACGTCGGTCGTGTCGCCGGCGGCATCCTGGCGCTCGCCGGCATCTACATCGTGGTGTTCTGGGTCACGACGCTAAGGACGTCGGGGGCGTCGCAACTGGCGATCGTTCGCGGGGTCGAAGGGCTGTCGTCCCGGGCGGTCAACGCCGTGTCCGCGCACGTCGGCGCGGTCAGTGTCGCCATCATTTCTGTCGTATTCGTCGCTGCCGCTGCTGCATGGTGGTCGCGCCGTCGATCGCCGCAGGCCGAAGGATCACGTGCCCGCCGCACGGCGCGTCGCTGAACGTCGCATTCGCCGGGCCAGTAGCCCACCGACGACGGTGAGCACCGCGAAGGCGGCGACCGCGCCGAGGAACATCGGCGATGTCGGATCGTTGATCGTGCCGCCGAGGGCTGCGTAGATCGCCGCCCCGGGGATGATCCCGATCGCCGTGGCGACGACGAATTCGCGTGCTGACACCGCGGTCACGCCAGCAGTGACGTTGACGACATTGAATGGCACGACGGGAATGAGCCGTACAACGAGGACCGCCGCGAACCCGTGGCGGTGCAGAGCGTCGTCGAGCGCGGCGACACGACTGCCGCCGTAGCGCACGACGGCAGAGCGGCCGAGCGAACGGCCGAGATATCGAGCCCCGACTGCACCGAGCGTCGCACCAACGATTGCGACGAGAGTGCCGAGTGCTGGGCCGTAGAGAATGCCGGCGGCGATGGTGAACGGTGCGGCCGGAACGAGTGCGGAAGCCGCGACGGCGTAACTCACGATGAACACGGCGACGCCGAGTGCGCCGAGGTCGATCACGGTAGCCCGCACCTGCACCGGATCGTCGAATTGGGCGTGAATCAACGCGATCAGCACGAGCGTGGAGACAATCACCGCGATGCGTACGAGAACTCGTTGCGCCCGCGGGAGATTCGGGGGTCGGTCAGTAGTCATGCTCGGGGCAACCCGAGTGCGGGCCCCGTGCTTCCCTCGGCGTGCCTGTGCCAGGCGCAATGGAACACCACGTGGTCGGTTGCGGTTGCCCCGCGCGACGCGCTCGGCACCACCCGAGCTTTCGATCGAGGAGTTGCACGTGCCCCGTATTGGTTGGTTTGCCCTGCTCGCGACCGTCGCCCTGGTGGCCGTGGCCTGCAGCGGCCCCGAGGGGTCTGGGGCCGCCCCTGCGACCGTCGATGTTCACGACTGGGATGCGGTGCTCGCGGCAGCGGAAGGCACGACCCTTGATCTGCACATGTGGGGCGGAAGCAGCGAGATCAACACGTTCGTCGACGAGACGTATGGTCCGCCGCTCGCCGAGCTCGGCATCACCCTGCAACGTGTTCCACTGGCCGACACCGCGGACGCCGTCAATGCCGTGCTCGGCCAGCTCGAGGCCGGTCGAGACAGCGGCGGATCGATCGACGTGATCTGGATCAACGGCGAGAACTTCGCGACGATGCGGCAGGCCGATGCGCTGCGAACGGATTGGGCGGAGGCGCTGCCCAACGCCGCGCTGGTCGATTGGAGCGATCGCTCGGTCGCCAACGACGCCGGCCTGGCCGTCGACGGTGCAGAATCGCCGTGGGGAAGCGCCCAGTTCCAGTTCGTGTATGACAGCGCCCGGATCGATCCCGACGACGTTCCAGCCAGCTACGCCGAACTGGCCGCCTGGATCGCGGCCAACCCTGGCAGGTTCACCTACCCGGCGCCGCCCGCATTTCACGGCACACGTTTCGTCAAGCAGTGGCTCTACGAGCTCGCCGGTGGCCATGACGCGCTCGTCGGCGACGACGCGGCCGCCTACGAGACGGCGGCGGCCGAACTGTGGGAGCGACTGGCGAGGCTCGAACCCTCGCTGTGGCGCGGCGGTGCGACCTATCCCGCCGACATCGCTGATCTCGACCGCATGTTCGCCAACGGCGAGGTCGATTTCACCTTCACACAGCTTCCTGCCGGCATCGGCGCCAACATCGACGCGGGAACACTTCCGTCGAGCGCGCGTCCGTACGTGTTCGACACCGGAACGATCGCTGATCACCACTATCTCGGCATTCCCGTCAACGCCGCCGACGCTGCCGCGGCAATGGTGTTCGCCAATCTGGTGCTCGATCCCGCGCTCCAGGCGGCCAAGCTCGACCCGGCGAACGGGTGGGGGGACGGCCTGGCCATTGACCCGACGCGCCTCGAGCCGGCGCGGGCGGGCGCGATCGACGACGTGTTGGAACGCCTCGGCGACACGGCGGTACGACAGGACGAACTCGCCGCTCGCCGTCTGCCGGATTCGTCGAGTGCGTTGACGCGGCAGCTCGAAGAAGACTGGGACCGCAACATCCGTCAGGGTCGCCGGTGATGGTTGCCGACGCGATCGGCGGTGTGCGGCTCTGGTGGCGACGGCATCCGGGTGCGGCGACCGCGACCGGGATCGCTCCCGCTCTGCTCGTCGTCGGTGCGCTGTTCGGCGCGGCGATCCTGGCCGCATTCTCGCGGTCATTCGGTGCGATGCCGGACCCGCTCGGTGCGTATCGTGTCGTGGTAGCCGATCCGGAGTTCCGTGCGGCAGCGGCGATGACAATCGCCGTCGCCGTGACGTCGACGGCCATGGCGACGGTGCTCGGCGTGGCTGCGGCTCTGGGAGCGCTTCGCCTCGTCCGCGGTCGGCGCACCTTGTTGGCGCTCTTTCAGGCAAACCTCGCGGTCCCGCACGTGATCGGGGCCATCGCGATGCTCAACCTGCTCGGCCAGTCGGGTTTCGTCGCACGGATTGCCGGGCAGGCTGGGCTGATCGACGGCCCGGCGTCGTTCCCCGCGCTCGTCCACGACCCGGCCTCGGTCGCCGTCATCGCGCACTACGTCTGGAAGGAAGTGCCGTTCGTCGCACTCGTCACGCTGGCCATCCTCCGAGCTGCCGGCGAAGGTTTCGACGAGGCGGCGCGGACGCTCGGCGCGAGCCGGTGGCAACGCCTTCGATCGGTCACCCTGCCGCTGGTACTGCCCGGCGTGCTGCCGGCGGCACTCGTCGTGTTCGCGTTCACCTTCGGCACGTTCGAGGTCCCGCTGCTGCTCGGGCGCAGCTACCCCGCGATGCTTCCCGTGCTCGCGCACAAGCGGTTCATCGCTGTGGATCTCGCGGCACGGCCCGAAGCGATGGCGATCGCGGTCATCATCAGCGTCTTCGTGCTGTTCGTCGTCGTACTCGGTGCCGTGACTGCGCGTCGTGCGATCCGACGCGTCGCGACATGAGCTCCGAGGCGCCGGTACCCGGCGGATGGCAACCGTCGCGACGCTGGTCGCTCGGTGCGGCAGTCGTCGTCGCGTTGCTCGTCCTGCCGTTCGTGCCGCTGCTCATCACGAGCCTCGGTCATGCCTATTTCTTCCCGCAGCTGCTGCCCGAGACGTGGAGCGCACGTGCCTGGTCGCGTGTGCTCGCCGCCGACGCGGCGACGTGGCCGGCGCTGCGCATGTCGGTCGCCGTCGCGCTCGCCGTCACGGCCGTCTCGATGGCCGTCGCCGTGCCCGCAGGCCGTGTTCTGGCGACCCGCCGATTTCCTGGCCGTGCCGGGGTCGAACTTCTGCTGTTCGCGCCGACCCTCGTCCCGGCGGTCGCCATCGGCATCGGCCTGCATGCCGTCTTCGTCCGGCTCGGACTCGACGGCGGTGTCAGCGGTGTCGTCCTGGCGCAGCTCGTTCCGGCCGCGCCGTACGTCATCCTGCTCGTTGCCAGCGTCTTCGCCAACGCCGACCTCGAGCTCGAACAGCAGGCGCGCTCACTCGGCGCGTCGTGGTGGCGTGTCCAGTGGCACGTGACGCTGCCGCTTGTCGCACCGGGCCTGACGGTCGCTGCACTGTTCGGATTCCTGGTGTCCTGGGGGCAGTACACGCTGACGCTGGTGATCGGCGGCGGCCGCGTCGTCACACTGCCGATCCTGCTGTTCTCGGTCGCCTCCGGCGGCGACAGTTCCGTCACGGCCGCGACGGCGCTGTTCCATGCAACGCCGGCCGCGCTCGCCTTGCTCCTGTCGGCAGTCGTGCTCGGCGGCAGGCATGCTGAACTCGGAGGAGCACGATGATCGACGTCCAACTCGACGGAGTCACCCATCGGTTCGGCGACGTGGTCGCACTCGACCGATTGACGCTCGACATCGCCGGAGGAACCACGACCGCGATCCTGGGCCCGTCGGGATGCGGCAAGACGACCGCGCTCAAGCTGGTCGCGGGACTGCTCACGCCCACATCGGGTCGCGTTCGATTCGGCGGACGTGACGTCACCGGGGTCGCGGCTGAGCGCCGCCGGGCGGTCATGATGTTCCAGGACCATCGCCTGTTCCCGTTCCTGACCGCAGGGGAGAACGTCGCGTTCGGACTGCGGATGCGCCGTGTCGACCGGTCGCGCCGGGAACGCACGGCGGTCGCGGCGCTCGACCGCGTCGGACTGTCCGGACTCGCGTCGCGTCGGCCGTCGGAACTGTCGGGAGGACAGCGCCAGCGTGTCGCACTTGCGCGTGCACTCGTGCTCGACCCGGATGTGCTCTTGCTCGACGAGCCGCTGTCGAGCCTCGACGCGCATCTGCGCGACGACCTGCGTGCGTTGCTGCACAGCGTGCAAGAGGAACGTGGCATCACCATGGTCGTGGTCACCCACGATCAAGAGGACGCGGTGGTGCTGGCCGACGAGGTCGCGCTGCTGATCGACGGTCGCCTGCATCAGCACGGCGCACCTCGGACGTTCTTCGAACGACCGATGACCGAGCAGGTGGCACGGTTCTTCGGCAGGACCAACCTGCTGCCGGGCCGGCGCACCCCCGCCGGGGTTCAGACTCCCGTCGGCACGTTGCAGGTCGCCGACGGTGCCCCCGGCGGTGACGACGTGTGGGTCGCAATTCGACCGGAGCACGTCGCCGTTCCCGCGCCTCAAGCAGGCCGACAGACTGTCGAAGGACGTGTCGTCTCGTCGGCGTTTCTCGGCACCCGGACGCGCGCGAGCGTCGATGTCAACGGCTGGACACTGCACGTCGACGTTTCCGGCGATGGACTCGCCGATGCCGGTCCCGGGCAGCGACTCACGCTCGAGCTGGCCCCTGCAGCGCTGTGGACGCTACCGCGGGAACCCGGACGCTGCGGGATCGAATTCGCCGACGAAGGCGGGATGCGACCGCTGTCCGGGCCCGTCTCGTCAGTCGACGCACCGCCGACGTCACGGTGGCCGTCGAGATGATCGACACCGAAGTGCGACGTCTGTTGGCTCCCGCCCTCGATCGCGCCGGCGCATGGCTTGTGCGTCGAGGTGCTGCTGCCGATGCCGTCACTGTCACGGGGCTCGTGCTCGCGCTCGCCGCAGCCGTGGCCGCCGCACGCGCGTCATGGTGGTGGGCGCTGGCCCTGTGGCTTGCGAGCCGCGTGGCGGACGGGCTCGACGGGCCGGTGGCACGAGCGGGCGGCCGCGCCACGCTGTTCGGCGGGTGGGCGGATATCACCGCAGATTTCGCTGCCTACGGCGCGTTCGTCGCCGGTTGTGCGATCGGACAGCCCGATGCGCGAGTGGCCTGCCTGGTGCTCCTCGTCACCTACTACGTCAACGGCGGTTCGCTGCTGGCCTTCTCCGCGGCCGCAGATGTGCAAAAGGTCGCACGGCCAGACGAGCGGACCTTCCACTTCACACGGGGTGTCGCCGAGGGCGCCGAGACGATCGTCGTGCACAGCCTGATGGTGCTGTTTCCAGCCTGGATGCCCGTGATCGCGTGGGGATTCGTGGCGTTGGTGTCGGTCACGATCGTCCAGCGCGTCGTGCTGGCCGTGCGCGTGCTGCGTCGAGTGTGCTGATCGTCTGCGCGCACGGAGTCATCGCAGCAGCAGCCGGCGAATTCGACGCACGAGCTGCGACAGCCATCGGAAGCGTTGCAGTGATGCGTCGAGCGCGTCGAGCGATGCGGTGGCGAGATCGCTGTTCCACGTGGGATAGGCATGGGTGGTTCGCACGATCGTCGAGAGTCGAGCGCCCCCGGCAATCCACGCGGCGGCCTCGGCAATGGTCTCGCCGGCGCGTGGACCGACCACCGTCGCGCCGACGAGGCGTCCGCGCGAATCGCCGACGAGCATGGCGAAGCCTCGGGTCGCATTGGAGATGATCGCGCGATCCAGTCGAGTGTGGTGTGCCACGTGCACCTGTGCGCGCTCGCCGAAACGTTCTTGAGCCTCGGCCGCGGTCAAACCGATGCGTGCGACTTCCGGGTCGGTGAAGGTCGCCCACGGGATGCGCTGGTGGTCGACTTTCCGCCGCAGGCCGAAGAGGGCGTTCTGGACCACCGTGGCACCGTGTGTCGCCGCGGTGTGGGTGAATGGCAGCAGCATCGTCACATCGCCACCCGCGTAGATCCGTCGGTTGGTCGTGCGCAGTCGTTCGTCGACGGCGACGGCACCATTCGCCGTGGTGCGGACCGCGGCTGCGTCGAGCCAGAGATGCTCCGCCGCGGGCCGCCGGCCGAGCGCGACGAGCAGCTGATCGATCGCGATTGCGCGCTCCGCGCCGTTGTCGTCGACGACGAGTACGTCGCCGTCGCCCTTGCGTTCGGCACGTACTGCCGGACTCGACGTCAAGACGTCGATGCCTTCTGACTGCAGCGCGTCAGCAACGACCTCGCTCGCCGCCGGTTCCTCACGGGGCAGAAGCCGGTCGGCAGCTTCGACGATCGTGACCGTCGACCCGAGGCGGCTGAACGCCTGCCCCAGCTCGACACCGATCGGTCCGCCGCCGAGCACCACGAGTCGTTCCGGCAGAGATTCGAGGTCCCACACGGTGTCCGAGGTCAACGGATCGAGCTCGCGCAAGCCGGGAATCGGCGGGACGAGCGGCCGTGCGCCCGTGGCGATCATCGCATGACGAAATCGCAGTGTGCGCCCGCCCACCCTGATCCGGTCGACGCCCGTGAAGTGTCCGGCGCCGATGATGACCTCGACACCTTCGCCACGAAGACGCTCGGGAGCATCGTGCGGAGCAATCGTGGCAATCGACCCCGCGACGTGACGCATCACGTCCGGAAAGTCGACACGGGCGCCGTCGACGTGCACCCCGAGCGCATGCGAGGTGCGGGCGTGGTGTGCACGCTCGGCGGCCGCGAGCAGCGCCTTCGACGGGACGCAACCGGTCCACAGGCAGTCGCCACCGGTACGCGCACGTTCGATGAGGACTGTTCGTGCGCCCTGTCGCGCCGCGGCGACTGCGGCGGTCAGCCCGGCCGTACCGCCACCGAGCACAGCGAGGTCGTAGCGCTGGAGGTCAGCGTGCATCGTCGTTCCACTCGTCGTCGCAGGCAGGGAATGCCCGCCGGTTCGTCGCGGTTTGCAACCAGCGACCGGCGACGCAGCTTCCATCGAGCGTCCGGCCGGAAACACCAAGGAGACGCCCGAATGGCAACCGCAACCTGGAACGGCACGGTTATCGCGCAATCCGACGAGACGGTGCAGGTCGAGGGCAACCACTACTTCCCGCCACACGACGTCGACCTCACCCGGCTGCGGCCGTCGGACACGACGACCGTGTGCCCATGGAAGGGCACCGCGTCGTACTTCGACATCGTCGTCGATGACGCGATCAATCCGTCAGCGGCCTGGCACTATCCCAACCCATCGCCTGCTGCGTCCGACATCGCGGGCTACATCGCATTCTGGAACGGCGTCGACGTCACATGACGCCGCGACGCCGGGCGACTGGCTCGTCCCACGTCGTCCTCATCGGTGCGGGACACACGCATCTCGAGGTCGTGCGCCAGGCTCCGCAATTGGCCCGCGCAGGTGTCGATCTCACACTCGTCGCGCCTGACACCTTCGTCTACAGCGGCCTAGCTTCGGCCGTCGTCACCGGAACGGCCGCGATGTCCGAGGCGACCGTCGAGGTTGCACGGCTCGCCCGGCGAAACGGCGTCGCCCACGTGCGATGCCGTGCCGAGGCGGTCGATCCGCGTGCGCGACGGGTGACGGCGGTCAGTGGGGACACGATCGACTACGACGTGCTGTCGGTGAACATCGGCAGTGTCGCCGCCGTCGGCTCGATGGATGTCGCCGTGGACGTGGATGCCGTCAAGCCGTTCGAACGACTCACGGCGATCCGCGCGCTCATCGACACCGCCGATGCGTCCGGGCTGGTCGTGTCCGTTGTCGGGGGTGGTGCGACCGGCGTCGAACTCGCCGGTCATCTGCAGCAACGGTTCGGTCGACGGGCCGCGATCCACCTCTTCGAGCGCGGCCCGTCACTTCTCGCCAACTTCCCGCCCGGCGCTCAGGCGGCGACGCTGCGTCGGTTTCGCCGTCGGGGCGTCACGGTCCACCTCGACACCCCGGTGTGCCGATTGACGACACACGGGCTCGACACCGGTCGTCGGTGGCACGCTCACGACGTCGCGGTGCTGGCCACCGGTCTGGTCGCCCATCCCGACGTCGAGCGGATGGGACTCGGCGGTCACGACGGCATTCCCGTGGACGAAACGCTGCAGCACGTGTCCTACGACGACATCTACGCCGTCGGTGACTGCGCCCATCGGGTCGACGCACCGCTGCCGAAGATCGGCGTCTACGCGGTCCGGCAGGGACCGGTGCTCGTCGAGAGCCTGCTCGCGCGTCGACGGGGCGATGCGCTTCCGCGGTTCGCAGCCGCCGATCACGTGCTGCAGATCGTCGATCTGGGCGACGGCACCGCCGTCGCGGCACGGGGCAGACGGTGGTTCGCCGGCCGCTTGCCACGGGTCGTCAAGCGCCGTATCGATCGCCGGTGGCTGGATCGCTACCGGTGCTGACGCGTCCCGCGGTGGGAATGGCCGGTGGGTGCCGCCGGTTGTCTGAAGCACGAAGCCGAAGGAGGGCCAGTGGTGCGCCCGGTGTGGCCGGATGACCGTGGGGTTGCCCGCGGTCCGTGGGGCCTGGTGCGGTCGTTCGCCTGGCGCTCCGCGCTCGCCTTCGTGCTTGCCGGTGCCGGGCTGACGGCACTGGTCAGTTCAGCGGTGCATGACCATTTCCAGCGAGCGGCGGCGTTCCATGCCGAGTTCGTCGCCCACGCCGTCGTCGAACCGCTGCTCGCCGAAATCGCCGATGATCGACCGATCGCCGACGTTCGTGACGCGCTCGGCGAGCGTCTGTCGACCTACGTCATCGACGAACACGTCGTTCGGATCCTGTTGTGGGATGCCTCCGGGACGGTCGTCGCGGCCGACGATGCCGCGCTGGTCGGAGCGACGGACCCCGGGTATCTCGAGATCATGGCACCCGCCGGTGGCGATGCGGTGCACGAGCCGACTGCCGCCGGTACCGACCGGCAGCCGCCAGGCGGGTTCGTCGTCGACGGGCCGCTGCGCAGCTTCGTATGGCTCGACACCGAGGAGGAACTCGTCGCCGAGATCCTGCAGGATCCGGCGCCGACCCTCGCCGGGGCGAGCGCGTTGACGCGTCTGATCGGCTTCGGACTGGCCGGCGGGCTCGTCGTGCTGTGGGGTCTGTCGCTGCCGATTGCTCGCCGCGCGTCCCGAGATCTCGACCGGCGCGCGCACACCGACGACCTGACCGGTCTGCTGAACCGCGCGGCGCTCGCCGACCACGTCGACCGTGTGCTCGGTCGTGCTGCCGTCGGCGGCGACGGGCCGGCCGTGCTGTTCGTCGACCTCGACGGCTTCAAGAGCATCAATGACCTCGCCGGTCACGCGGCCGGCGACGAGGTGATCCGGCAGGTGGCCGATCGGCTGGTCGCCTGCGTGCGAGACGACGATGTCGTCGCGCGCTTCGCGGGAGACGAGTTCGTCGTGGTGCTCCCGACCGTTCACGACCTCGCGGACGCCGAGCATGTCGCGAACCGGATGCTCGAGGAGATAAACGCGCCGTTCGACGGGCTCCAGGTGCCGCGGCTGACCGCGAGCATCGGGGTGAGTGCTGCACGGGGACGCCGGGCCGACATTCGACAGCTCGTCCGCGATGCGGATGCCGCGATGTATGACGTCAAGGAGTCGGGTGGCCGTGGCGTGTGCGTGTTCGACGACGAACTACGGGAGATCATCGCGCGGCGCCAGTGGATCGACCGGGAGATTCGTGGTGCGCACGAGCGCGGTGAGCTGCACCTCGTCGTCCAGCCGTTCGTTGCGCTGCAAGGGGATGCGGTCGGATCGTCCGTGGCAGCCGAAGCCCTGCTGCGGTGGACGCACCCGTCGGAAGGCCCGGTCGGCCCCGCGGAGTTCATCGACGTCGCCGAACGCAATGGCGTGATTCGTGACATCGGCGCGTGGGTGCTCGCAGAGGGATGTGCGCTCGTTGCTGACTGGCAGCGGCGGATCCCCAAGGAACGACCGTTCCGGCTGTTCCTCAATCTCTCGCCGGTCCAGCTGACCGACGAGCTGCCCCGCGAGCTCGACCGTTTGCTCGCGTCGACCGGCGCCGACCCGGCACACCTTGGATTCGAGGTCACCGAGTCCGCGTTGCACGGCAGCGACGGTGACGGACCGATCGCCCAGGTGCTTGAGGAGTTGCGTGCGCGCGGCTGCGCCATCGCGGTCGACGACTTCGGCACGGGCTACTCGTCGTTGAGCCGGCTGCGCACGTTGCCCATCGACATTCTCAAGCTCGACGCCTCGTTCGTGCGGAGCGTGACTACGGACCGCCGTGAGCTGGCGATCACGACCGCGGTGGCGAGCATCGGGCAACGGCTGGGAATCGCCGTCGTCGCCGAGGGCGTCGAAACGGCCGAGCAGCTCGTGTTCGTGCGCACGCTAGGGATTGATCTGGTACAGGGATTTCACCTCGTGCGCCCGGGCCTGCCCGACGACATCCTCCGCTACTTCACGGCACGTCCTGCGGCGGGTCGTCCAGTCAATACGGCGGCGCCTTCGCGTCCCGACGAGGCGCTCGTGGACGCCTGACTGACACTGCGGGGGCGATGCGGAGGACGCTCTCGCCGATCGGCGCAATGTCGGCACGCGATCCTCGACGGGGTGGCACGGCCGAACGTCCACGGCCGCAGGTGTCTGGTTCGGCCAGACCCGGAATCTTCCCGATGCGTGCCTTGCGGGTGACGGACAGCCTCGTCGAGGACTGGGCGGAAACGATCCGTCCATCGTGCGCCGCCGATTCACGGCGTGCGATCCTCGAGATGAAAAGGAGCCGCACATGCGACGGCTGACCCTCACGTTGTCCGTTCTGCTCACGCTGGCACTGTTCGCCACGCCCGCACTCGCCGACCACAACGGCGCGCAGGTGGCCGTGACCGGCGGCGAATGCGAGCCGACGGTGATCAGCGCCACCGTCGCCGACGCACAAGGCACCCACCTGGTCGACAACATGCGACTCGTCGTCGATGACGGCACCACTGTCGAGGTGTCCGATCCGATTCCGACCGACGGCTCGGCCGTCGGTGTCAGCGTCGGCCCCTACACCGAAGAGACGTTGGTGCTGTGGCGCATCTTCGGTGGCAGTGAGCGCGACTACGACCAGCCGGCCTGGAACACCTACGGCGAGCCCGGGTTCACCGACGCGATCAACGACTACGCGACGAGCGTCGGAGGCTTCGACTGGGTGCTGTCCGGCTTCGACGATGACAACCCGTTCACGACCTGGAGCAGCCTGACCGTCGCGCCGTGTCTCGACGAGGAACCCGACACACCCGATGAGAAGGACGTCTGTAAGCAGAGTGGCTGGCAGTCGCTCGACTTCCGCAACCAGGGACAGTGCATCCGATTCATCAACACTGGCAAGGACAGCCGCGACGACGCAGATCCCGCGTCGACGAGTCGCGGCAACGGGCGTGGTCGCCGATAGCACACCGCGTCGGTGAGTGGGCGGCGCCGTCAGTCGGTGCCGCCCACCGCTGTGCCACGCAATCGGCCACCGTAGATCTGCCGCACGCCGACCCCGAATCGTCGACCGGCACGCCGAGGCCGTTCGCGCAGCCTTACGGCCGATCGCCTGGCTGGCATTCACCTCGAAAGTACGCCCACTCGTCGCACGATGACCCGTCGCGAAACCGGCAGATGCCCTGCTCGCCCGTGCTTGTCGTTACGATCTTGAGTTCGCCGCCCTGTTCGACGCAATACACCGACGCTGGGTTGGGAAGCCCGGGTTCGGAGTTGTCGGTGGTTGGCCCGGTGCACGCGACCAGCAGCGCCAGGCTGACAACGGCGAGGAGGCGGCGATCCATGTCGACCTCCGAGATCGGGTCAACCGCAGCGGGTCGCCCACTGGTGAACGGTGTTCCCGGGGGTCATGGCCGGCGTGCTGCGCCGGGTGCGGGAGCTTTGGTGCACCAGTGTGGCCCTCGCGGCACCGGTTCGGCGCGTGCCGAAAGTCCTCGTTGCGTTCGCGGTTCGGGCGGCCGACTGTCAGCCGGGTCGCGTTTGGGGCAGGTGGCGGAGGAACCAGTCGCGAGCGAGCGTGGCGACTTCTTCGAGGGTCCCGGGTTCTTCGAAAAGGTGTGTGGCGTTGGGAACGACGACGAGCTTGTTGACGCACCGAAGGTGGCGTTGGGCAAGAATGTTGAGATCGACGACGTCGTCGTCGCGCGCGCCGACGATCAACAGTGTCGGGGCAGTGACCTGCGCGAGATGATGCGCGGCGAGATCGGGTCGGCCTCCCCGTGAGACGACCGCGGCAATCTCGCCACGCAGGCGTGCGGCCGCGACGAGCGCCGCCGCTGCGCCCGTGCTCGCCCCGAAATAGCCGATCGGCAGTCCGGACATCGTCGCAAGACCTCGGACCCACGCGGTGGCGGCGACGAGGCGATCGGCGAGTACCGCAATATCGAACACGTTGGCCCGGTGGTGCGCCTCGTCGGGGGCGAGCAGGTCGAACCGCAATGTCGCGAGTCCGGCGTCCTGCAGCACCTGCGCCACGGCGGTGTTTCGACGGCTGAGGCGCGTGCTGCCGCTGCCGTGAGCGAAGACGACGAGCCCGCGCGCATTGACCGGTCGGTCGAGCAGGGCCGGGAGGTGGCGGCCGTCGATCGCGATTGACCGCTCGTCGTGGTCGACGGACGACTGCCCGGGGTTCGCATCCGTGTGGCTCGCGGCAAGCAGTTGTTCGATGTCGGTGTCGGAGACCTGACTGAAGTCGTCGTAGTACTCACCGACGGCACCGAAGTCGGCCGTCGCGTGGAGACACACCATGCGGTCGACGAGCGTGCGGAGCGCGTCGTATGCATCGGGAGAGGCGACGGGGACCGCAACGACGATGCTCGTCGCTCCACGTTGCCGCAGGGAGGCGATGGCAGCGCGAGCAGTCGATCCGGTGGCGATGCCGTCATCGACGAGGATTGCGGTGCGGCCGGCGAGATCGACGGCAGGACGGTTCCCCCGATACTGCGCGATCCGCCGGTCGAGTTCTCGTCGCTCGACGCGTTCGACATGTTCCAGATCGTCCGCCCGCACGTTCGTCGCAACGATCAGCTCGTCGTTGTACACGGCGACGCCGCCCTCGGCGATGGCGCCAAGGCCGAGTTCGGGTTGGTCGGGATGACCGAGCTTGCGGACTACCAGGACGTCGAGTGGCGCATGAAGAGCGCGGGCGACTTTGGCGGCCACCGGCATGCCACCCCGTGCCAGCCCGATCACCGTCGGGTGGGGAAGTGCGAGTCGCGCCAGCACCGAGCCGAGCTGCGTGCCCGCTTCACGACGATCATGGAAACGCATCGCGCAACCTGCGCGTCTTGGGGGAACGAACGTCGTCGCGGCCGGCCGTTGTCGCAAGGGCCACATGGCCTACGCTGGCGCGCCATGTGATCGGTCAGGCCACCGGCGATCGCGATGACGCTGGTTCGTCGGCACGATGGTCGCACCGGTCGCTCGGTCCCACCAGGATGGCGCGCGACGGTTCAGCACGGGCGACGCGAGCAAGACGCGGGTGGACGACTGCCGCTACGTCGATTCGTCGAGTGTCCGCGGTGCCGCATCACCGCGAACATAGGCCAGCGGCGCCTCGACCCCGGGCGGCAATTCACGCACTTCGACGCCGTCGACGAAGCAGGTGTCGGTCGTCACGCGTCCGCCGATCGACAGGACATGGTCCATCGTCTCGTCGAGCATCTGGGCGGAAACGGCCAGCGCTTCGACCTCGTGCGCCCCGAACCGAGTCCGGGCATCGGTGATCAGCTGGCTGACGAGGGTGATCGCAGTGGGTTCCATGCCGCCAAACGTACGCAGTTGCCGTGCACGACGCGATTCGCCCTGCTGGGTGTCGCGTCAACTCACGTTGGTGATCGCGGCAACATCGACCACTTCGCCAATCTCACGTTCCGACACGTCCCACAAGATCCTGCCGGCGTGGCGGCCGGCACGGAGGATCGGGCGTCGCACGGGCGGGCCGAACGTCACCCATCGCGGTCCGTACAGCTCGCCGCCGCGCCCGCCGGTGTCGGTCGCCGCACGCACGATCGATGCGGTCGCGACCGCTGGCGGCATGCCGAACCTGCGCGCCGCACGGTCCCAGAACCGCTGTGCGCGTCCACCGGCGCTCTCGGTGACGCTGCGGACTTGCAGCCCGGTGTGCGACAGGCCGGGATGTGCGGCAACGCTTCGCACGGAACTGTCCGCTGCGACGAGCCGGTGATCGAGTTCGGCGGCGAACACCAGATTCGCCTGCTTGGCCTGCCCGTAGGCGCGCCACGGGTCGTATCGGCCGTGCAGGTGTGGGTTTTCCGGATCGACAGTGCGGCCGACGAACCGTGCGAAGCTGGTGACCGTGACCACGCGGCCGGCAGGCGCGGCGGCCAGATGTGCAAGCAGGCGACCGGTGAGTGCGAAGTGGCCGAGATGGTCGACGCCGAACTGCATCTCGAATCCGTCGGCTGTCGACTGTTCGGGAACGCCCATCACCCCCGCGTTGTTGATCAGGATGTCGAGGCATGCGTAGCGGGCGCCGATGGTCTCGGCGGCTGTGCGCACCGAGGTCAGCGACGCCAGGTCGAGCGGGACCACGTCGAGGTTGGCGTCTGGAAACTCGCGGCGAATCGCGTTGCGGGCCGCGTTGGCCTTCGCGACGTCGCGGGCCGCCAGCACGACGGTGGTGCCGCGGTTGGCGAGCGCCCGGGCGGCGGCGAATCCGAGACCGCCGTTGGCGCCGGTGATCATTGCGGTCTTGCCCGTCGAGGTGACGTGATCGGCCGGGTTGTCATCAACGATTGCGTGTCTCCCGTTTGTGCCGATCAGCCAGACAGTTCGCGAACGTAGTAGAGGCCGCGTTCTGTCGAACCAGCCTCGACATCCGAGAATCCGTGGCGTTCGTAGAAACGCCGCGCATCGATGTCACCCTCGTCGACGTTGATTTCAAGGAGCGTCACACCGCGGGGTCGTACCACGGCGACGAACGCGTCGAGCAGCGCGGTTCCGATGCCGTTGCCGCGCAGAGCGGGGATGACGTAGAGCTCGTCGAGAAGAGCGACAGGGCCGTCGAACCAGACGTTGGGACGCAGCGTCGTCACGGCGATGCCGACCGCCGGGGGAGCCCGCGAGTAGCGCGATGGTGTCATCGTCCGCCAACAACCGGCGAAGACGCGTCGTCAGCGTCGCGACTCCGGGGGACGGCGTGTCGAATTCGACGTTGAAGTCGTGCAGGAGCCGTGCTGCCTCGGCAGCGTCGTCGACCGCCGCGCGCCGTACCGGCCAGTTCCCGTGTGCAGCCATCAGGATTCGCCTCGATGGCGCGGCGACCGCCGGATGGCCAATCGACGACCGGGCGGCATGTCAGGGCGTCCAGCCGTCCATCGCGGCCGCCTGGTCGATCCAGTGGGCCAGGCGTGCCTCGTCGAACGGCTCGTCCTCGAACAGGTGGACGTAGCGCACATTGTCGTCCTTCGAATCGACGGGTGGCAGCGGGTCGATATCTGCGCCGCGGAAGAACGTCACCTTGAGATACTTCGTGAAGCAGTGGTAGGACAGGAACCATCCCCGGTCTTCGACGCCGTAGAAGGGCGAATTCCACCGTACGGCCTTCTGCACGTCGGGCACCGTGCGTTCGATCAACGCGTCGAGCTGGCGCGCAACGTCGCGCTTCCAGCCGGGAATCGCTGCGATGTAGGCCTGAACGGGCTCGTTGCCGTCGCCCTTGGGGATTTGGGGGTTGCCGCCGGACAGCAGCCGTGGCTCCTCGTTCGTGCCTGTGGTGTCGGCGCCGTCTCTCCCCATGCCAGATCCTCTCGTCATCGCGATGTGCCGTTTGCCCTCGCCGCGGCTCGTACGAGCTCGGTGAATGCCGCCTCGTCGAGGGTGTCACCCTCACGAAGGTCGATCGCGCGGCGCGTGTTGCCCTCGAGGCTGGCGTTGAACAACCCTGCGCGATCTTCGAGTGCCGCACCCTTGGCGAAGGTGACCTTGACCTTGTCCTTGTAGGTCTCGCCAGTGCACAGCATCCCATCGTGGCACCAGACGGGCACGCCGCGCCACTTGAATTCTTCGACGACATCGGGCAAGGATTCGCGGATCAGTCCACGGATCTGCGCGAGGAGCCGACCGCGCCAGTCGCCGAGTTCAGCGATGCGCGCGTCGATCTGTTGGGCCGGTGTCGTATCGTCGCCAGCCACGTCAGGCCTCCAGTCGTGCTGATTGCTCGCACGCTACTTGGGGCCGTTTCGGGTGGCGAGGGCACGGATCGCGCCTCGCGTGCGACGCGACCGCCACGCCGACCGTACGGGCGAAGGGGCGCACGATGTCTGCACCGAGCATGGCCGGCTGGAACCAGGCATTGCGATTCGTGTTGGAGCTGTCGGCGCTCGTCGGGCTCTGTGCGCTTGGCTGGACAATCGCCGACGCTGCCGTGCGATGGGTCTTCGCCATCCTGCTTCCGGTGGCCGCCGCGGTCGTTTGGGCGACCGTGCGTGTCGATGGAGACCCAGGTCCCGCGCCCGTCGCGGTCGCAGGCTGGATGCGACTCGTCATCGAGTTCGTCGTGCTCGGCAGCGGCACGGCCGGATTGGCGCTGATCGATCCGCGAGCCGGGGTCATCGCCGCGGCCGCACTCGTCGTGCACTACGCCACGACGGGTGCACGTGTGCGGTGGATGCTCTCCGGCTGAGTCGAGCGGCGTGCTGAGCGCCGCAGGCAGTGGGGGATTGACCGCGTCAATCTACAACCGTATGGTTGTAGATATGGAAGCGACGATCACGATGCCTGACGTCACGACCGAACGCGCAGATGACGTGTTCGGGGCGCTCGCTGACGCCACGCGTCGCGACATTCTGGCACGGACGATGGGCCGGGAACTGGCCGTGTCCGAACTCGCCGCGTGCTATCCGATGAGTTTCGCCGCCGTGCAGAAGCATGTGGCCGTGCTCGAACGTGCTGGGCTGGTGCGCAAGCGTGCCGACGGTCGCCGTCGCGTGGTGACGACCGACATGGACGGGTTGCGCCGTGCGCAGGTCGTGCTTGATCACTTCGAATCCTTGTGGCGCGGCCGAGTCGAGCGCATGCACGGCCTCATCGACGAGGAGCGCTCGGCATCGGCAATTGCTGCTCCGAACCGACAGGAGCATGTGTGAGCACCATCGACATCACCAAGGACCTCGAGAACGCGACGTTGACCGTGACGAGCGTGTTCGAGGCCTCGCCGGAACGGGTGTGGCAACTGTGGTCCGATCCGCGCCAACTCGAACGCTGGTGGGGGCCGTCGCCGTATCCGGCGACGGTCGTCGACCACGACCTGCGTCCCGGAGGCCGCGTCAGCTACTACATGACGAGTCCGGAGGGAGACAAGCATCATGGCTACTGGCGGGTGCTCGACGTCACACCACCGCATCGACTTGTGCTCGAGGATGGCTTCGCCGATGAGGACGGACAGCCCGATGCTGACCTTCCGACGAACACCACCATCGTCACCGTCGAAGCGATCGATGACACCGGCACGCGGATGACGATCGAAGGCGTGTATTCGACGAGCGAGGCGTTTGAACAGGTCCTTGGCATGGGTGTGACGGAGGGCATCCGCATCGCCGTGAGTCAGATCGACGCGGTCCTGGCCGATGGCTGAACGGTGCCGATTGTCAGCCTGAGCGCGGGGCCTGCGGATCGTTCCACAGCGGCTTCAGGCCCACGGGTAGCACCGCAGCGATGTCGCCGACCTCCTCGGGTACGCGCGCGCGCAGGATGGCCAAGACCGCGCGGATCAACCCGTCGGTCCGCTCGGTGAGTGCGGCCCCGGCGGACGCGGCCACCGCGTCTTGCAGCGTGCGGTGGTCGATGACGCCGGAAACATCGGTCGCGGGTGCCGAATCGAGAAGTGCGCGTACGTCGGCCGGCAGGTGGGTACGGACATGGTCGCGCTCGCCGATCGGAAGGAGTTGAAGGAACGTGCCGAGTGCTGCGGCCGCCGCGATAGTTCGTGAGGGCGCGTCGACACCGACGTTTTCGGCGGCCACCGTGAGTTCTCGGTGCATCGGTGAGTGAGCGTCATGTCGGCCCTCCGACGGGCGTCGTTCGCCGAGGGTGAATCCCACCTGCAGGTCGCACGTGAGATCGCGCACACCGGGCACGGCGCGAACGAGGTCGTCGAGAAGACGCGCGTCATCGGCTGAACCGACGGCACCTGTCAATGTCACGTGGTGGTTCGACGACGCGACGCTCACCCGCGGAATGTCGAGACGTTTCGCGACTGGACCGAGCGTCGAGCGGATGCGCTGTTCCAGCACCGCGTCGGAAACGGCGGGTGATGGTTCGCGACCCGTGAGCCGGTAGCAAAGTCCGCGTGACCGATTGGCGATGTCTCGGGTTCGCGCGCGGCATCGACGCATCTGCTTGCGCAGAGCGCGTTTCCCGCGCGCGGAGGTTGCCCACCGCGCCGACGCAACCGCTGCCGCGCCGGCGGCACCGATGAGCAGCCGTACAGTCGATGGCGTGGAGATCTTCATCATTCACCCGTTCCCATGGTTCGCGCGCGGTGCGAGATCGTGGTGCCCGCGATGTCGCCATCGCGTCGCAACGCTCGCATCGATCATGCGGGAGCGGATCGCGCGGGGCCAGGGTCGGAAGGCCACTTGTTGCCGTGTACCGTGCGCCAGCACGACCTCCCGCGGCGGCGAACGTCAACGCACGATGCGAAGCGTCCCGTCGAGGCCAGCGGTGAAGTGGCACCCGCGGCCCAAGAAGCAGCCGACTCCCCAGGTCCCCACGCGGTCGATGGGAAACGTGACCTCAATCGTCACCGTCTCCCCGCCCGGTACCTGAACCGTGAAGCCCTCGTGCGTCCCGGAGGGTTGGACGACGGCAGCGGCGGGGGTGACGCGCGGTGACAGGCCCGCGAACAGTTCGTTGGTGTAGTCGGCGGGACGTCCGTCTTCGATGATGAGGTCCTTCCCGAACGTCAGGGGATGGCTGACGTCATCCTGATTGACCAACACGATCATCACGGGCTCACCCGCGGTCACGGTCCAGTCGCTCATCTCGAAGCGGTAGTCGCGCATGCTGATCTCGAGCCGGCCATCCGCATCGTCGTGGCTTCCATCAGGCGCGTCCCAGAACGCGACCACCGCGGCCGCGAGGGCGACCACGATCGCGACCGCGAGTGCCCACGTTCGCGTCTTCATCTCCCGTCGTCCAGTCGCCAGCGAGTCGCGCGTCGGCCGCCCGGCCATCTGTCGGGCGAATGTCGGGCGAAGCGCACCCGCATCGTCACCTCGCCGTGCTTGCGCGTGCAGGGACGAAGGTCATGCACATCGGCGCAAAGGGCCATGTTCGGCCGTTGTGTGAGCGGTGAGAATGCACGGAATCAATGCGCAACGCTGCACCGCATTATGGAGCGCGACCGCGGCGCGGTGCATCGCACGAAGGAACCGGGCTCGTGAGCACACTTTGGTGGATCACCGTGGGCGGAATCGCGATGAGCGCATTGGCGCTCATCGGCAGCCTCACGCTGCTCCTTCCCGAGCGTGCCTTCGAGCGGGCTGTCCCACCACTTGTCGCACTCGCGGCGGGCACGCTGCTCGGGGGCGCGCTTCTCCACATGCTGCCCGAGGCCGTGGCGGCGATGGGTAATCGCCTCGACGTCTATCTGTGGCTCGTCGGGGGCTTTCTCGCCTTCTTTGTGTTGGAACAAGGTCTGCACTGGCACCACTGCCATCGGCCTGTCGCGCAGCACGGCCCGCTGGGCTATCTGATTCTCGTCGCCGACGCGGTGCACAACTTCATTGGTGGACTTGCCGTCGCCGGTGCGTTCATCGTCGATACCCGCGTGGGAATCGTGACCTGGGTTGCGGCTGCGGCACACGAGGTTCCGCAGGAACTCGGCGATTTCGGCATCCTCTTGCACGCGGGCTGGCGTCGATCGCATGCCCTGGCGTTCAACATTGCCTCGGCCCTGACCTTCTTACTGGGCGGCTGGGTCGCGTACGGATTCGCCGGCGCATTCGACGTCGCTTGGCTGCTGCCCTTCGCTGCCGGCAACTTTCTCTACATCGCCGCGGCCGACCTGATTCCGGAATTGACCGAGTACCCGGAAGCATCGCGCAAGGCATTGCTGACGGCGATGTTCGTCCTCGGGCTCGGGATGCTCGTCACCGTTGCGGTGGTGATGTGATGGCCGGGGTTGGTGGGGCCGTGCCGCCGCCGAGTCGGCGGTGGACGATTGCGCCGACGAGTCCGACGGCCGCGCCGCCGATGATCAGCAACCAGTCGCTCGCCGGTGGCGTCGCGGTGTGGAACACCGACATTGCCGGCGGCCAGGAAACGATCATCACCTGCAACAGGAACCCGCCCAACACCGCAAGGCTCAGCCACGGTGTGCCGACGATGCCCGCGGGGGCGAACCGGTCGCGCCACGAGGCGGCCTCGGGCTGGCGGGCGACGAAGGCGTACGCGAGGTGGACGGCGACAAGCGTCGTCATGAGCAAGGTGCGCAGTCGCTCGGGAGTGGGATCCTGCGTCAGTGCGAGCACCAACCCCGATCCGAGGCACGCGGTCGCCAGGATCGTGCCGCGAATGACGAGATGCGTGAGCCGTCGTCGATGCAGCAGGTGTGCCGTGGCATCTCGTGGCCGCCTGGCCATCAGGCTGGGGTCGTGACGGTCGGTGCCGAGCGCGAGTGCCGGAAGGCCGTCGCTGAGCAGATTGATCCACAGCAGCTGGAGCGGCAGCAGCGGCACGCTCAGCGCGGGAAACAGGAGCAGCGCGCCGAGCACGACCCCGACCTCCGAGAGGTTGCCGGCGACGAGGTAATCGACGACTTTGCGGACGTTGTCGTAGATCCCGCGGCCTTCACGGATGGCGACGACGATCGTTGCAAGGTTGTCGTCGGTGACGATCATGTCGCCTGCCTCACGCGCGACATCGCTGCCGCGCCGCCCCAGTGCCACACCGATGTCGGCACGCCGCAGGGCCGGCGCGTCGTTGACCCCGTCGCCGATCATGGCGACAACCTCGCCGTGCGCTTGGAGGGCTTCGACGAGATCGACCTTCTGGCTCGGATTGACCCGTGCGAAGATCGTGGTCCCGTCCACCGCTGCGCCCATGTCGACATCGGTTCCTGCGCCGCCGAGGACGACCGGGGTCCCGGAATCGAGCCCGACAGCGTCACCGATTGCACGCGCGGTTTCCGGATGATCCCCGGTCGCCATGACGACGCGCACGCCAGCGGCAACCGCGGCGGCGACGGCGTCGGCCGCGTCGTCACGGACCGGATCGGCCAGACCAACGAGCGCAACGAACGTCAGGCCCCGTTCCGCGTCGTCGGCGTTGAGCGCGACCGTGTCGGCGGGGCGGTCAGCGAGCCCGAGCACGCGTAACCCCCGACTGGCCAAGGTGTGTGCCTGCGCGAGAATCGCCGTGCGGTCGCTCGTGCGCAGTGGCTGCACCGCGCCGTCGGGCGCGAGCACCGACGTGCACACGTCGAGGACCGTTTCCGGCGCTCCCTTCACGAGGACGACGAGACCCTCTGGGGATTCGTGCACGGTGCTCATGCGCTTGCGATGGCTGTCGATCGGAAAGTCCGCCACACGTGGCCAGGTGGGGACCGGCGGGCGTGTGTCGGCCGCGAACCGGAGCAGCGCGACTTCCATCGGGTCGCCGTGTCCCGCGTCGAGGTCGGCGTCGTTGGCCAGTGATGCGATGGTGCGCGCGCGAGATGCGATGGAACCCGGCAGTGCTTCGGCCTCCGGCGTGGCGTCGAGCGACCACGTCTCTGCGACCGCCATTCGATTCTGCGTGATCGTGCCGGTCTTGTCGGTGACGATTACGGTGGCCGACCCGAGCGTCTCCACCGCTGGCAACCGACGCACGATGGCGCCGTGGGCCGCCATGCGCCGCACGCCCGTGGCGAGCGCGATCAGGGTGACGGTGGGCAAGCCCTCAGGGACCGCAGCGACCGCGAGCGCGACACCCGAGAGGAAGGCCTGCTCGGCACCTTCGACCGTCAGGCCGACTCGGACCACAATCATCGCGACGACCGCAGATGCGACGATGATCGCCGCGATCCCCAGTCGGCCACTTAACTGGCGCAACTCTTTCTGCAACGGCGTGTCGGGCGACTGGCCCGCCAGGCCGGCGGCGATCTGGCCGAGTGCGGTGTCCGCCCCGGTTGCCGTAACGATGGCCAGTCCGGTGCCCCGGCTGACAAATGTGCCCCAGAAAATCTGCTCGAGTCGTGCGGTTTCGGTCGCGCCGACGTCTTCCTGCAGGGGCGACTTCGCCACGGGGACCGATTCGCCGGTGAGCATCGACTCGTCCACCTCGAGCGTCGCGCTGTCGACGAGTTCTGCGTCTGCGGGAATGCGGTCGCCAGCCGCAATCCGGATGATGTCCCCGACAACGAGCTCTGTCGCGGGAATGGCGTGGACCTCGCCGTTGCGGATGACCGTTGCGGTCGGCGTTCGCAATTGCTCGAGCGCGGCAAGCGCCCGGCCGGCGCGGCCCTCCTGAACGAGCGCGATCGCGATGTTGACGGCGACAATCGCGCTGATCGCGATCGCGTCGATGACTTCGCCCAACGCCATGCCCGACAGCGCTGCTGCCGCGATAAGCAGCAGATTCATCGGGTCGCGAACTTGATCTAGGACGCGCAAGCCGACGGCGCGGCGTTTCGGCGGTGGCAGCTCATTGCGCCCGTTGATCGCGAGCCGGCGCGCGGCTTCGGACGCGGTGAGTCCATGACGTTGGTCGGCCATCTCACTCCTGTCGCGTCGCCAGTGTGCCGGTCTCGACGGTCACGAGTATCGGGCGTGTCGGGCGAAGCGCCAGGGGATTTCGGTCGTGAATGTCTGGTGGTCGACCCATTCGGCCCTAGCGGACGGCGCCCCGCGTCGCGACGCTCGCGCACGTGGTGACGTCCTCGGGGACCACCCACGACGAGAGAGGGTGGCGATGGCCGATCTGCCACCGGTGGAGGTCACGGTCGCGCACGGCGTCGTTCCCGACGCCATTCACGACCTTGCGCGCACGAAGATCGGTGCGGTGTTGCGTCTCGCGCCTGCCCCCGTCCTCTTCGTGCGCGTAACACTCGCGCATGATGACGCACCGCATCGTCAACGGCCTTCAATTGCCAAGGTGGTCGCGGACGTCAACGGACGTCTGGTACGCGCGCATGTGGCCGCGGAGAACCTCGACGAGGCGGTTGATCTCCTCGAGGCGAAGCTACGCCACAATCTCGAAATTCTCGCGGAGAAGCGTCAGTCCATCCGCCATGAACCGGCCCGCCCAACTGCCGGAAGCTGGCGACACGGAATGGTTCCGACGACGCGGCCGGAATGGTTTCCCCGTCCGGTGAGTGAACGGCGCCTCGTCCGCCGCAAGTCCTACGAACTGCGTGAGCAGTCTGTGGCCGAAGCTGCCGAGGACCTGGACGTACTCGATCAGGATTGGACCCTGTTCGTTGAACGCACAAGTCATGCAGACGCCGTGCTCGAACGGTCCGAGCGCGGTTACCGCCTGACGCTCCCGGCGACCGCTCCCAAGTTCGTCGTCGAACTCGCTGCACCTGTCGAGGTGCAGGTCAGTGCGCCGAGGATGGACCTCGATGGCGCGCTGCGTCTGCTCGATGCGCTTGACACGCCGTTCGTGTTCTTCGTCGACAGCGACACGGACCGTGGCTGCGTTGTTTACCGCCGCTACGACGGCCACTACGGAATGATCGCCCGAGCTGACGATGCGACGCCACCGTCGCCGGGCATCGGGTGACACGGTGCTGCGAGCGCGCAAGATTCGGGACCTAAGCCTCTGCTCCGGGCGTTTGCGGATGGGCATCATGGTGACTGCGACGTCCGTGTTGCGCGCGGGAGTCGGTGTTTTCCACGCGACCTGTCTCGAGGAAACGCTGAACTGAGAGGCCGCAGACGCGGCGACCGCCACAACCTGAACTGGACAATGCCGGCGAAGGAAGCGCAGCACGGGCGTCGCACCTTGTTGCCGATGCGCTGGCGGCTTGCGGCTCGGCGTCGGCGTTTCTGGCCGCGATCTGGATGCACCGCCTTCGCGCCGTCGCCGCAACGGTGTTGGTGTCGGGCTCGTCAGGAGTCGCACGTGGTCGCCTACACCGAAATCGCGTTCGGCGACCTCGCCCGCACCGCCTTGCTCGCAGGGACCGCAGCGCTCGCCGACGCGGTGCGACCCACACTGGGTCCGCAGTCGCATGCCGTGCTGATCGAGAAGAAGTGGGGCACGCCGCTGGTCTGCGACGATGGTGTCACGATCGCCCGAACCCTCAAGCTCGAGAACGCGGTATCGGTCGCTGGCGTGTTGTTGCTCGCCGCAGCGACCATGGTCGAGCGAGAGGATGCGCCACGTGCCGAGGTGAGCGAGCATGAACATGCCTGACGCGGTGACTGGCCTGGTTCGCCTCCCGTGGCGGGATGCGCTCGCTGCGCTGATGGCGGATGTCTCGCCGCCCTGTGTGTCGATCTATCTGCAGACTCATCGGCGCGGGCCGGCGATCCGGCAGGATCCTCCCCGGCTCCGTGCATCGATCGGCGAAGCAGCCGCCGCACTCGAGACCCTCGACATGCGTCCTGCGCAGGTCGCGACGTTCATCGAGCCGGTACGCAAACTCCTCGACGATGCACCGTTCTGGCAGCACCAGGACAACGGGTTGGCGCTCTTCCTCTCCGCCCGTGCGGCGTACCGCGTCTCGCTGCCACGGCTGGATGGGGACATGGTCGTCGTCGGTGAGCGCTTTCACCTCCTTCCGCTCGTCGAGCTTTGCGATGACGCGCATTCGGTCCTCGTGCTCGCACTCAGTGCGCATCGCGTGCGCTTGTTCACCGCCGATCGATTCGTGATCGAAGAGATCGCCGTACCCGGACTCCCGGACGGCATCGATGACACCCGCCCCGAACACGTGGACCAGCCGGCGTTGCAGTTGCGTCGCGCGGCAGCCGGGCCGAGCGACGCAGCGTTGTTCCACGGTCACGGCGGGGTCAAGGATGCCGCCGCGGATCAGCGCACGCGGTACCTGCAGGCCGTCGATCGAGCGTTGCGACCGGTCCTCGCGCGTCGTGACGACCCGATCGTGCTCGCCGGTGACGCAACGCTGCTCGCCGAGTTTCGCGCCGTGACGGGCCCCGCACACGTCATCGGCGAACTCCATGGGTCACCGGACCGGGTCTCGCCGTCAACGCTGCGTGACGGGGCGTGGCGACTGCGATATCCCCCCATCGTTGCCGAGCGACGCGCCGCTTGGGAGGCGTATGCGTCTGCCGCCGACACACCGCGGGCGATCGACGAGCCGGCGGCCATCGCTGCCGCGGCCGTCGACGGCCGAATCCAGATGTTGCTCGTCGCGTCCGCAGCCGACCACATCCGCACCGATCCCGAGGAGTTTTCCTGGGTCAATGACGCCGTCGTCCACACTCTGCAACACGGGGGCGACGTGCAGGTCTTGGCCGGCCGCGACGTCCACTCGGGACGGCTCCCCGCTGCGCTCCTGCGCTATGCCTGACCGCATCTGGCATCGCGC
>JBBDSV010000082.1:0-21427 GCA_040904785.1 Nitriliruptoraceae bacterium | reverse complement strand
GCGCTCCTGCGCTATGCCTGACCGCATCTGGCATCGCGCGCCTCGCAGGTCGCACGCCGAGTGCGATGGCTCCCGCTGATCGGTGACCTTCGCTTCTGGGGTGACGCGCGACGCCGTGTCACCATCGATGGGTGATCCGCACATCACCGCATCTTCTGCGGCGCGTCGGCGGACCGCTTGAGGAGAATCCGATCATGAAGACACCGGTGCGAGCTGAGTCTCGCCCGAACGAATCCACGGAGGTCGTCGGGCGAATCGACGACCTCTTCGACGACTGGGCGCGGCAGCTGCCGTTGCGCATGGTCGACTGGTTTGGTGCCCCCTGGGCGCGAACGTCTCTTGCACGCCGCGGGGAGCGCGAAGCGTTTCTGCGCATCGACGAATTTTGCGGACGGCGATGACCTCGTCATCCGCGCAGAGCTCCCCGGACTGAACCCGGACGAGGACATCACGGCGAGCCTCGCGGACAACACCTTGCACATCGAAGCCGAGCGCCGTGAGGACGAGGAGTCCGAAGCGAAGGGCTACGTCCGTCGCGAGTTGCGCTACGGCCATCTGACGCGGGACCTGTCGCTGCCGGACGGCATCACCGAGGCCAACGTCTCAGCGAAGTATTCCGACGGGATTCTCGAAGTGCGGGTGGCGCTCCCGGCGATCGAGAGCACGACGATCCCGATCGAACGAAGCTGAGTCGACGGCCGCGCGTGCAAGAACCTCCGGTTCGCCGTCGCCGCGACCGCAACGACCCCGCCGTATGCGTCGACGTGGCGCATGCTGCCCGCGCCGCGTCGACGCTGGGCCAGCGATCCGTGCGACGCCGGTCGTGCGCTCTCATCACGTCGTGGCGTCCAGCCGTCGCAGGCGATCAGGTCGGGGCAGGACTCGCCGTTTGGCGTGCGGATTCGAGGATCACCCGCTGCTCAGCCGCGGCGATCGTCCGTCGTGCGACGTCGACGGCGTCGGGATTGACCGAAATCGACGTGATGCCCCACCGAACGAGCAGCTCGGTGAACTCGGGGTAGTTCGAGGGCGCCTGGCCACACAGCGACGAGGTGATGTTGGCGGCGTGGCACGCGGTGATGATCTGGCGAATCGCGTCGAGCACGGCGGCGTCGCGTTCATCGAACAGTTCCGCACATGACTCCGAGTCGCGGTCGACGCCGAGGATGAGCTGGGTGAGGTCATTGGAGCCGATCGATACGCCGTCGATGCCCATTGCCGCGTATTCGGGAATGCGGAAGGTGACCGACGGGACTTCGGCCATGATCCATCGCAACAGCGTGCGGTCGTCGCCGAGCGGGCTTGTGTCCAGCAAGCCGATGCAGCGCTCGAGCTCCCAGGTGGTCCGTACGAACGGGATCATCAGGTGCACGTTGGGTGAAGTGTCTCGAACCCGAGCGAGCATTTCGAGCTCGATGCCGAACAGGTCGGGTTCGCGCACGTAGCGATAGCAGCCGCGGTAGCCGATCATCGGATTGCGCTCGTCGGGTTCGAAGTCGGTTCCTCCTTCGAGCGCGCGAAACTCGTTGGTCTTGAAATCCATCGCCCGGTAGACCACCGGCCGGGGTGCGAACGCGTGGGCGATGCGGCCCACGCCGGTCGCGAGTCGGTCGATGAGTTCGCTGCGTTGCCCACGGGCGACGAGCGCCGCGGGATGTACCCCGTCGAGCGCGTTGGCGATGAGGAACTCAGCCCGGAGCAGCCCGACCCCGTCGACGGGCATGGCGGCAACGGTCTCGGCTTGCTCGGCGATGGCGAGGTTGACGTAGAGGCGCGTCGCGGTCGTCGGAGTGGACGGGCCACCCGCCGGTGACGATTCGACGACTCGCACGGTCGGGGTTTCGCCCTGGGGGTGCTCGACGCCGGCGGTGACGGTGCCTTCGGTTCCGTCGACCGTGACCATCTCGTCGTCGCGGAGTGCCGTCGTTGCGGTGCGCGTGCCGACGATGCATGGCACGCCGAGTTCGCGTGAGACGATGGCCGCGTGGCAGGTCATGCCACCGCTGTCGGTCACCAGCGCCGCCGCACGACGCATGATCGGGACCCAGTCAGGAGAGGTGAACGGGGCGACCAGCACGTCGCCGTCCTGAAGCGCACGTCCGTCGTCGACGCTCTGCGCAATGTGCACGCGACCCGACGCACGCCCGGGTGCCGCGCCGAGACCCGACACGAGGAGTGTCCCCTCCGTCGGAACGTCGGTCGGGATCGTGGTGATCGGACGCGACTGCAGCAGCCACAGCTTTCCGCCCGCGTAGGCCCATTCGATGTCCTGCGGCGTTCCGTAATGGGCCTCGACTTGTTCGCCGATGCGGGTGAGCTCGCCGACAGCCGCTTCATCGAGCGGCCGATGCTGACGTTCGGCATCCGTGAGTGCGACGAGCGCGTCTTTCCCGTCGACGCCGCGCACGAGCTTCTCGGCCTGTGATCCGGGACGGTGGAGCACGATCGCGCCGGTCGACCGTGCGACCACGTACGTGTCGGGTTCGACCCGTCCGCTGACGACCAGCTCGCCGAGTCCGCGGGCGGCTTCGATGACGAGACGGTCGCGGTCGCCGCTGGCGGGATCAACCGTGAACATCACCCCGGCGCACTCGGACGCGACCATCTGCTGCACGATCACGGCGATCGCCGGTTCTGCCGTCACTCCGCGCGAACGCCGATAAGCCAGGACCCGTGGCGCGTACATCGATGCCCAACAGTCAACGATTGCCGCGAGCACGTCATCGCGGGTGTGGAGGTTGGTGAAGGTGCGGTTCATTCCGGCGAACGAGGCGCCCGCGGTGTCTTCGACTGTCGCCGACGAGCGCACGGCAACGCCCGCGTCCAGATCGAGCGTGTCGAGCGCGGCGAAGACGTCGCGGCGGAGCTCGTCGCTGAGCGGCATCCCATGCAACCGCGTGCTCGCATCGGTTGCCGCGGCGTCGACTGCGGCCGCATTGTCGACATCGGTGTCGTCGGCCAACGCACGCAGGTGATCGCGAAGCCCTGCGGCCGTGAGCGCTTCGAGGAACGCATCGGCGGTGACGACGAAGCCGGGCGGGACCGGAAACCCGGCGTGGGTGAGTTCGCCGAGGTTGGCCCCCTTGCCGCCGACGAGACGGAGGTCGGCAAGCCCCACCTCCGTGAAACCCGCAGTGCGATGCGTGGCTGTGGCGGGGGTCGTTGACACCGTCGGTCTCCGGTTCACCGCGCCTCGGCGAGCCGGGTGCGGCCGGCTGGTCGCCGCTGGTGAACGGGACCACACGACCACGCGACAGCACGCATCGGCGCCTCAAGCTTCCGAAGGAAGCGTGCCGGGTGGGTCGCGCCACGTGCAGGGGCGTGCGGCCCTACGTTGCCGGACCATTGCGCCCGTCTGCGGCCAGCAGCACCTCGAGCTTGTCGAGCTGAGCCTTGTAGCCCCACTTCATGCCGAACGCGGCCATCTTGGCACCCGGCCCGATGTTGGTGATGGTGATCGTCAGGCGCACGTCGGTCGTGTCGCCGTTCGCCGTGAGGATCAGTTCGTTGACGTGCTCGATGGTCGCGGAATCCTCTTCTCCCTCAGTCCATGACTTGGCGTCGTAGGCGAGCTCGCGCGGCTCGGCGATCCGCGTGAACGTGCCCTCCGGGCCCCACTACTCGCGCAGCAGCTCCGGCGGCGTCCAGGCATCCCAGACGGTTGCGACCGGCGCGGGATAGGTGCGTTCGAACATCAGCTGCTTGGGCTTTTTGGCCAGGGGAAAGATCATCGCGGTCCTCGTCTGTCGGGCCGATCAGGCGGCAGTCCGTGACCGCCGATCAGGGGGTGTCATCGGTCGCGACCTTCGCCGTCCGGCCGCGGTCTGTCGTCGTTCGCTTGCAGATACGCGCCGAGCGTGTCGAGACGCACTTGCCACAGGCGTTCGAACGAATCGACCCAGTCGGCCATTTGCATGAACGGTTCGGCGCGCAGTTGATAGATCCGTCGCCGTGCGTCCTCTTCGACCGTCACGATCCCCGCCTCGCGCAGCACCTTGAGGTGCTTCGAGGTCTGCGGCTGTCGTAAGGTCAGTGCGTCGGCGAGCTCGCCGACGGTGAGCGGCTGCGTGCGCAATCGTTCGACGTCGGTGAGGATGGCTGCGGCTGTGTGGGCATGGGAAACCGCACGCAAGTGCACGGAAGGCACGACAACACTCCTGTCCCATCGGCGCGTGACAGCGCGCCGGGATGGCCCGAGGTCAGTCGTGCAGGCGCAACTGCGGATCCGTCGCCGGGGACAAGCGTGATGTGCCGATTCGCGCGTCGTTCGGCACGGATGGCAGTCTAGCTGGCAGGCAGTGACGTTGGCCGTGTCCTGCCCGCGGGCAGCGTGCTTGTGCCTTCAGTCCAGCAGGTGACGCACCGTCGGGTCAGCGAGCGACCGGGCGGTCGAGCCGTCGTCCGCGGCCCGGTCCGCATCGGCGCCCGCGGCGAGCAGCAGCTGGACGCCTTCCGTGTCGCCATGCTTCGCGGCGGCCATCAGCGGGGTGAAGCCGCCGCGCTGGCGTGCGTCGGCGCTCGCCCCTGCTGTGAGCAGCGCGGCAACGATCGTGGATGACGCCGCGGCAGTCGCCGCATGCAATGGGCGCAGGTCCGTGCCGTTGTCGGCGACGGCGTCGGGGTCGGCGCCCGCGTCCAGGAGGATTTGAACGACCGCGTCGCGGGCGAAGTAGGCGGCGAGGTGCAGCGCAGTGAAGCCGTCGACGGCCACGACCCGGGCGGCGGCAGGCTCGGTGTCGAGGAACCTTTCGACGGCATCGACGTCGCCGACCGCGGAAGCATCGAACACGTCGCCGACGCCAACGGTCGCGCGCAGACGTTCGACCTCGTCCCGGTCGCCGTTGTACGCCGCCTGCAACAGTGCCGAGATGTCTGCCACCGCCGCCTCCGCTCGCGCATCCATCGGCAGCATTGCAGACGCGTCCGGCGCCACCAACCGATTGCTCCACTCGTCGCTGACTGCCGCGAAACACCCGTCGCGCGCTGGGTCAGGGCGGGGTGCGTCGACACGGTAAGGCCGGGAGTCGGTTTGGACGGTGACCGTCGGCCCTGTCATGCCCTCACCCCGGGTGGTTCGGTGGGACACCCAATGGGGACACTCCCCAAACGACAGGTGTGGACATGAGCAACGAACAGCGCGTCGCCGTCGTGACCGGAGCAGGCTCCGGTATCGGTGAGGCGGCAGCGAAACAACTGGCCACCCGTGGATTTGCCGTCGTTGTCGCCGACATCGACGAAACCGGCGGCGTGCGCGTGGTCGAAGAGATCACGAACGCTGGCGGAACGGCCGCGTTCTTCGCCGCCGACGCGTCGGACCCGGATGCGAACGAGGCGCTGGTCGCCTTTGCCGTCGAGACGTACGGCGGCCTGGACGCGGCGGTCAACAACGCCGGAATCGGTGGCGACATGCTGCCGACCGGGGACTACACCCCCGAGGCGTGGCGCAAGGTTATGGCCGTCAATCTCGACGGTGTCTTCTACGGTGTGCGCGCGCAGCTGCCCCGGCTTCTTGCGCGCGGCGGCGGCACGATTGTGAACATCGCCTCGATCCTCGGTCAGGTGTCCTTCGCCGGTGCTCCCGCCTATGTCGCGGCCAAGCATGGTGTCGTTGGACTGACGAAGCAGGTCGCCAACGAGTATTCGGCCCAGGGCATCCGCGTCAACGCGGTCGGGCCCGGATTCATTCGCACGCCGCTGCTGGATCGGCCCGAGATGACCGACGAGGTGATCGACATGCTCGTCGGCCTGCACCCGATCGGACGGCTCGGCGAACCCGATGAGGTCGGTGCGCTGATCGCCTGGCTCGTCGCCGATGCGCCCGATTTCCTGACCGGCGCATACGTGCCGATCGACGGCGGCTACCTCACTCGGTGACCGGTGCGATCTCCCGCAGAGCGTCGGCGATCGGGACGTCACCGCTGACGAGTTCGAATGCCGCGCCGATGGTGGCGGGCTCCTCAAGGCACGCCGCCAGGACGGCCGCCAGGTCGGCGCGCGGGATTTGACCCGGCCGGGGCAACCCGGACCCCACCTGGACGCGGCCGGTCGGGGGGTCGTCGGTGAGCTTGCCCGGCCGCACAATCGTGTAATCGAGCCCGGACGCCATGAGGATCCGGTCGACTGCGTGCTTGGCGGCGAAGTAGTGCCGGCGTTCCTTCGGGTTCGCCATCGGGTCTGGCGCGTTCCACGACGACAGCATCACGAACCGTCGGATGCCCAGCCGCGTGCACTCGTCGAGCGAGCGCACGGCTCCGTGCAGATCGATCCGGGCGGTCGCATCCGCACCGGTGTGGCCGCCGGAACCGGCGCAGAACGCGACCGCGTCGACGCTGTCGAAGACGGTGCCGAGCTCGCCGTCGAGGTCGCCGTGCACCGGCTCGGCGCCGATGTCGCGAAGTTCATTGGCCTTGGCCGAGTCGCGGATCATGCCGCGGACCTCGTGGCCGGATGCGGCCAGCTGTGCGGCGAGCAGCCTGCCGGTCCTGCCGGTGGCGCCGATCACCAAGACGCGCATGTCGTTGCCCTTCTCGTGTCGTCCGTCGTCCGCATCGACCCTATGCCCGGCCGCCACGCGCCGCATCTCGGTCGCTCACGCGAGAGGCGGGCGGTGTCGTGGCGCGTACGGTGGCGGCATGCGCCGCAACACGATTCCTGATCGTCCGTTTGTGGGCGCGAGCCTGCTTGCCGGCGGGGCGAGCGTCGTGATGCAGCTCGCCCGACCCGAAGTTGGCCATGCGGTCGTCGAGAGCCGTGTGGTCGCCGGACAGCTGTTTCGACGTCCGCTGCGACGTACACGCACGACGTTGAGTTTCCTCGCGGTCGCGATCGCCGGCAGCGATGACCAGCGCCGGACGCTCGGTGCGGAGATCGACGCCGTCCACCGGCGGGTCCGTTCATCACGAACGAGCCCGCTCACCTACGACGCGTCCGACCCGCAGCTGCAGCTATGGGTGGCGGCTTGCCTCTACCGCGGCATCGAGGACACCCACGAGGCGTTCTTCGGGCCGCTGACCGAGCAGCAGCGCGAGTCGCTGTATGCATGGTCGGCGCCACTGGCGACCACCTTGCAGGTGACGCCGGAGCAGTGGCCGCCCGACCGGAACGCATTCGAGACGTTCTGGGCCGAGGGGCTGCGCCACATCCGCATCGATGCGGTCGTGCACACCTACCTCGACGACGTCGTCGCGTTGCGCTTCCTGCCCCGGTGGCTGGCCGCACCGCTTGCGCGGCCGCACCGGTTCGTGACCGCCGGGTTCCTGCCGGCGCCGTTCCGTGATGCGATGGGATTCGCCTGGAGCGCACGGCAGCAACGCAGGTTCGACCGGTGGATGGCCGTTGCCGGGGCAGCCGTGCGGCGCCTGCCCCGGCCGGTGCGCGAATTTCCCTTCGATGTGCTGCTGGCCGACGTGCGCCGTCGAATCCGCCACGGTCGCGGCGTGCTTCGGTGACGCGCCGGGATCAGATGAAGATCGTCTGGGCGCCTTCCGAGAGCTCCATGAAGTCGGTGGCGCTGATGATGCCCTCGACTCCCTCGTAGAGGTCGTCCTGTGTGAGCTTCATCATGTCGGCCGACATCCGGCATGCCCACAGGTGGCCACCGGACTCGTGGATGAGGTCGAGAAACTCGGGGACTTCCGGAATGTCGAGATCGGCGATCTGCTTGCGCATCATCTTGGTCGACAGCGCGGTCATCCCAGGCAGGCCCATGACGGCATTCGGCATGTGCGTTGCCGGGTTGCCCAGCGCGACGAACTTCAGGTCGCCCATCGTCTTCTTGTTGATGATCTCGAAGCCCCAGAAGGTGAAGAAGATGTGGGTTTCGATGCCTTCGCCCAACGCGGCGTTCGCCAGCACAAGGCCGGGGTAGGCCATGTCGAGCGAACCCTTGGAGCAGATCAGCACGAGCTTGCGGTCCGCCGCAGCATCGTCGTCAAAGGAGGGAACGGGGGCAGTCATCGTGTCGGTGGCAGTCATGGTCGGTGCACTCCTCGGGTCAGACGCAGCCGACGGGCTTCTGCAGCCCGGCGACGTATGACAGCTTCTTTGCGGGCTTTTTCGGGAAGAGCTGGAACAGCTCTTTGGTCGCGAAGCCACCCGCTGCCTGCATGCGGCGGAGCGTCGGGGTCTCTGACTGCTCGGCGGCGTCCTGCCGGGCGAACCGGATGACCTCGTAGTGGCGGTCGGTGAGTTCGATGCCGATGTTGGCGGCGAGCTGCGCGGCGAGCGTTTCGTCCCATTCGGACGGATCCGTGAGGAATCCCTCCTCATCGACGTGGATTTCGCGTCCCTGCATGGTCGCGACGGGCATGTCATCCTCCTTGCTGTGGGGTATGGGGCCAGCGTGTCAACGCCGGTGATCAGGAGGTCTCACTTCCGACGCTGCGGAGAAGCTCGAGCATCCGGGCAAGCCCCCGGCGGACCTCGGGGTCGCGCAGTTGGCGAAGCAGCGCGAGCGTCGACGGCGGCGGCCCGTCGGGTGCCGGTCCGACGTGGCCGACCGATCCGGCGGTCTGACGGAGCAGTTGGAGAATCTCTGGCTGGGTGAGATCGCGGAGGGTTTCGAGCATGAGGACGATGTTGCCGCCCAGCGCCTCGACGTCCTGCTCGTCGAACGACGTCATAATCCGTTCGACGACGTGGGCGCCACTGCGCGCGAAGCCGAGATACCCACGCTCGTCCCAGGCCGAGACGTGCGCCGTCATCGATGCCATCGCCGGGCCGGAAAGAACTCCGATCTCGGCGGCGAGATCGCGCAGAGGCTCGATCTCGGCGTCGCGGCGTTCGGCGTGGGCGAGCAGTGCGTCGAGGCGTGCCTCGATCGCGGCGAGGCGGTCGCCGTCTGCGGGCTGCGCGATCGCGCGTTCTTCGGTGGGAGCCATCGTGGTCACAGCGAGACCTCCGCAAAGATCGTGGACGACGGTCGGGCATCGTCAGTTGCGTCGGCGTCCGGCGGCCGGCGCTTGCCGAGCATCGTCATCGAGGCCGACAGTGGTAGCGGACGGCCCGGCAGCAGCACGTGCCAATAGATCCAGCGAAAGGCAAGCTTGCCGAAGTGGTTGGCCTCGCTCTCGGCGAGCAGCGTCAGCGGACCCAGTTCCGGGAGGGGGAAACGGCCGAGCAGCGGCTCGGTGTCGTAGTTGAAGTCGAGAAGCATGGCCTTGCCGTCGCCGGATTCGATGAAGCAGTTCGCGTGCCCGTCGAAACGTTCGAGCATCGGCAGGTCGGCGACGTGGCGGACGAAATTGTCGACGAAGACGTCTACGGCGAAGTGGGCCACCGAGCCCGCTTTCGACGTCGGGAGGTTCGCTGCGTCACCGAGCGCGAAGACGTTGTCGTGCCCGTCGGCGAGGAACGTGTGCTTGTCGACGCGGACATGGTTCAGTTCGTCGCCGAGCCCGGACGTGGCGACGAAGTCGGCGCCGAAGTTCAGCGGGATGGTGACGAGCAGGTCGAAATCGACCACACGTTCGTCGTAGCTGACGAGCTGTTTGGCATCGAGGTCGACACGCTCGAGCATGAAGTCCGATTCGAGCGCGATGCCGCGTTCGTCGAACATGCCACCGAGTTCGCGCGCGGCCAACGGCTTGGTGAAGGCGCCGTCGAGCGGGGTGACATAGGTCACCTCTGTCGCCTCGCGCAGACCCCGTTGCCGCAGCCACGCCTCGGCGAGGAAGACGAACTCGAGCGGCGCGACCGGGCACTTGATGGGCAGGTCGATGAGGTTGACGACGAGCCGGCCACCGTCGAAGGCTTCGAGCGCGTCACGCAGCGCAACCGCATCCGGCAGCGTGTAGAAGCTGTGGACGCCGCGACGTTTCGCTGTTGGGTCCGCCAGCCCCGGTGTTTCCTCCGGGTTGGGGTGGGTGCCGGTGGCGATGACGAGCTGGTCGTAGCCGAGCTCGGCGCCGTCAGCGAGGTGGACGACGGTGGCGGAGGTGTCGACGCGGTCGACGATGCCGGTCACCTGGTCAACGCCCGACGTGATGAGCCGCCGCCGGGGTTTGACGATGTCGGCGGGCTCATAGGTGCCGAACGGGATAAACAGGTAGCCGGGCTGGTAGTGATGCTCCTCGGATTGGTCGACGACGGTGATGTGCCACTCGTCGTCGGCCAGTCGCGGCCGAAGTTTGTTGGCGATCATCGTTCCGGCGGTACCGGCACCGAGAACCAGCAGGTGTCGCATGCGGAACTCCTCACGCTCGAGCGGATCGGCGGCGTTGCGGCCTCGGGGAGGTGATCCGCGGCGGGCCGTCGATCACGTCGTCGCTGGTGCAGCTGGTGCTGCTCGTGCAGCATGCCGGTGTTGTGCGGATGGTCCCAGGGGGCCGTTGGACCGGACTTTCCGGGTCGAACGATCACCTGCAGAGATGGCGTTCGGTCACTGCCGACGACGACGTCGATGCGTCGGGGTGCGATCTTCGGTGGGGACTGATGGGGTGGCCTCGGCTTCGCGTGCGATCCGGCGCGCCATCGTGGCGAAGATCACCCCGTGAAACGGCGTGACCGCCAGCCAGTACACGCGTCCCCACAGGCCGCGGGGGTGGAATCGAGCGCGCTGTTCGAGCTCTGCCCCGTCGGGATGCGGGCGGATGCGAAACTCCAGCCATGCATCGCCCGGCAGCTTGAATTCGGCACGCAGCCGGAGCAGCACCGGTTCGTCGAGCGTTTCCACCCGCCAGAAGTCGACGGCGTCGCCAACAGCCAATTGGGTCGGATGCCGTCGGCCGCGGCGCAGCCCGATCCCGCCGACGAGCGTGTCGATCGCGCCGCGGATGCCCCACAGCAGCCGCGAGCTGAAGTAGCCCCGCGCCCCGCCAATCGAGCGGATGACGGCGAATACCGCTTCCGGTGTGGCCCGCGACACGACGGTGCGGACGTCGTTGCGGACCGTGCCGCCCGCCCAGTCGGGATCTTGCGGGTCCGGGCTCGCTGACCCTGCACCACCGGCGCTCGCCCACGTGCTCGACACTTCGAGGTCACGGACGCGGCGCAGCGCGAGCCGAAGCGCATCGTCGAACGGCGTCGGAGCAAAGGGGATGAGGGCGCGGATCGCGTCGTCGCGCACGACGACTTCGTTGACGAGGCTGCCGACCAGCGGGCGGGCGACGCCGGCAGGCAGCGGGGTGACGAGTCCGACCCATAGGGAGGACAGCCGCGGACTGAGCACCGGGACCGGAATGATCAGGCGGCGGCGCAGGCCCGCCGCATCGGCATAGCGATCCATCATCTGCCGGTAGGTCACGATGTCGGGGCCGCCGATCTCGAAGATGCGCCCGGTGGTTTCGGGCGTCGAGAGCACGCCGACGAGGTAGCGAAGGACATCGCCGATCGCGATCGGTTGCGTTCGGGTGTTGACCCATTTCGGGGTCACCATCGCCGGAAGAACTTCGACGAGATTGCGCAGCATCTCGAACGAGGCGCTGCCGGAGCCGATCACGACGCCGGCGCGAAGCTCGGTCACCGGCACCGGGCCCGCGGCAAGGATCCGTCCCGTTGCCTGTCGTGATCGCAGATGTGCCGACAGTTCCGCGGAGTCGTCGCCGAGGCCACCCAGATAGACGATCCGGCCCACGTGCTCGGCTGCAGCGGCGTCGCGGACGTTGACGGCAAACCGTTGCTCCCGCCGTTCGAAGTCGCCGCGGCCGTCCATCGCGTGGATGAGGAACACGACCGCGTCCATGCCGACGCATGCCGCTCGGATGCTCGCAGCATCATCGACGTCGCCCGCGACCACCTCGACGCGAGGACGCCACGCGCGACCGTCGAGTTTGGCGGGGTTGCGTGCGAGACAGCGCACCGCATGTCCCGCGTCGAGCAACTCGGGGACGAGCCGCCCGCCGACGTAGCCGGTGGCGCCGAGTACCAGAACTCGCATGGCGGCACTCCCGGGACCATGTCACGTCGGCGGCGAGTGGTCCTCGGCTGAACATAGCGCCCCACTGACGGCCGATGCGGCCCGCCGCGAAGTGTTTGCCTGGGCCTGGGCCAGCACCGACTCGATGCGTCCGTTCGCCGGTGGCCAAAGGGACAGGGTCCGAACCCCGCTGTGCGGCAGATGTCGGGTGCACGACACTGGCGGACGATCCGTGCGACCGGGAGGTTCCGCCATGCGAGATGCACGTGTTGTGGTCACCCTGTTGGGTGGCGCTGCCGGCGTGGTCCTGCTCGTGATCGGCATCGTCGCCCTGGCCCGCACCGGGATCCCCGCCGACACGCTGACCGCACCGACGGCCGGCGTCGGTCCCTTCACCCGGACACCGCTGATGGCGATCATCGAGATTCTGCTCGGGGTTCTGCTGCTCAGCGCGGCCGCGTCTCGCGACGTCGACTCGCTGACCGGCATCGGGCTCGTGATGCTCGTGTTCGGGATCGTGTGGCTGATCGAGCCGGGAGCGTTCACCCGTCTGCTCGGTGTCGGGCGTGAGACGGCCGCGTTCTACCTCGTGGTCGGCGCGCTGGGGCTGGCCACCGGGCTCGGACGTTCACTGGTGGCGTCGCGAGGCTCGGCAGAGCGTTGAGGCGGTCAGCGCCCGATATGCGGGTGCGTTGGTGGCCGACAGCGCGGTCGGTGGCGTTAGGCCGCGATCGCATCCCTCAGCAGCGCCGCATAGTTGCGGACGTCGACGGTGACCAGCGACCGCTCGGTGATGCTGCGCTGGCACGCATGCGAGATCGTCACGATCGCTTCCGCGCCGGCTTGTCGTGCCTGTTCGTCGAGCTGCCGGATCTGCGACTCGTAGACGGGTTCGTTGACCTCGGCGAATCCACAGTGGTAGCCGAGTTCCGACGCGACGACCGCGGTTCCGACGATCTCGATGCCGGGCATGGCCGCAAGGATCCGTTCGACGTTTCGCTGGTCGTTGGACGCGCGCGTGCGTTCCGGCTCGGACGTCTCGCGCCCGGCATGGGCGTGGAGCATCACGCGCTGCGGCGCCGTCGAGGCCTGTCGCCAGGCGATGCGGCCGTCATCCGCCAGGCCGGCCAGGAATTCGGCGGCGTCGATGACGTCGATGTCCCGGGACTCGATGGTTTGCGTCAGGTCGGATTCGGAGAAGTGCACGCGGCACGAGGGGCACCAGAGCACCAACGTCGACGCGCCGAACGACGCGAACCGCTCGACCGTGGTCTCGGCGACGCGCTCCTGCTTGTCGGTGTCTCCGGCGCGCGCCCACGGCACGCCGCAGCAGAACTGGGCCCCGCCGACCGACGTGAAGTTCAGGCCGAGCTTCTCGAACACGCGCGTGACGTCGTGCGCGACCTGCGGCGTCCGTAGGACGTTGCAGCCGAGGTACAGGATGACGTCGTGTGCGTGCGTCGGCGTCTCATAGCGCTCCTGCCAGTTCGGCTCGAGCTGCCCGAGCCGCTCCCGCTTCTGACTGGCGATCGACTGGAAGAAGTCCGAAACCGTCTGCGATGGTCGGGCCATCAGCACTCCTGTCGGTCGAGCCGTCGCGGCGACTGCTAGCCGGTGGCCACGACCCGGTAGGTGCCCGGGTGGCCGTCTTCGCAGAAGCTCAGCAGTTTGCTGATCTCCTCGGGCGTGTCGGGGTGGTGCCGCATGTCCTGGACGGCGCCGAGGCTTGGCCACGGTCCGAACGAGTAGAACTCGTGCGGATCGTCAATCCCCTGCAACAGCGTTCCTTCACCCGGAGGAGCGGACAGCTGCCGGAAGAATCGGCCGAGTTCCTTCCATGCCTCGACGAACTCGCGCTCCATGCCCTCCTTCACCCGCCATGCGCCCAGTGTGTAGACCTCGTCGGACATCGTGCTCTCTCCTTGGCGCAGAGGCCTGTTGCACGTCACGGTCGGTGCCCGTATCCGTGCCTCGTGCGCTCACGCATTTCGCGCCCGCGGAGCGTCGGCGCTGACACGCCCGACGGCCGCACGGCGTTCCCGACGGCATTCTCCGCTGTTCGCCGGTTGCTGTCCACAGGCACCTACGACGCACGAGCGGACGCCGTCATGACGTAGTCAGCTCGCTGATCTCGAACAGGTGACCGTCGGGATCCCGGAAGAAGGCCCGAATCTCTCCGGGGTGCTCGACGGGCTCGGTGAGAAAGCTCGCGCCCCGGGCGCGGAGAAGGTCGTAGGTCTTCCAACAGTCGTCGACCCGAAAGATGAGTTCGGTGCTCACGCGATCCGCTTCAGACGGAGGCGTGAAGGTGACGGTTGGCTTGTCAGCCGTCGGACCGCCACCCTCCACGAGCAACAGCCAGTTGCCAAGCAGCTCGAGCACCACCGACGTGCCGTACTGCCCGGAGACCGCGGCGTCGAGGACCTTGACGTACCAGTCGCGGCTCACCTCCGTGTCGGCCACGACAAGCAGATGGGTGAGCGCCGTCGCCGAGAACCGTTCCACGCCAGTCATGCTAATCGTCCGGTGCTTCATCAAGCGGGGTGCGGCCGCGCAGCAGCACCGCGCCGGCGGCAGCGAGCGTCGCGGCGTGCAGTGGCCAGCCGAGCGCGATGCGCGACACCCCCAGCCATCCGGCTTCTTCCGCCAGATATAGGGGTAGCTGGACCGCAACGCGAACGATCATCGGTGCCAGCAGGACGAGCGTCAGCCGGCGTCCCAGCCGGACGACAGCCGGTCGGTGGAGCCATCCGGTCGAATCTCCGAGCACCGCACCGACGACGTAGCCGCCGAGCGGACGCTGCAGCAGCACCGATCCACCCAGGACGACGACCCACAGCCCGGTCTGGATCAGACCGGGAAGAAACGCGTCTTCGGCCCTTCCGGTCACCGAGGCGACGAGGATCGCGATGGCGAGTGCCAGCGCGCCGTTGCGCACGAACTGCAGCGTCGATCGGGACCACAGCCGCAGCAACCCTTCGATCACGACGACACCGACTGCGGCGACGATCGCCGTCGCGCCCTGGCCGACGAACGCGAAGGCCACACCCAGAACCCCGACCGGCACCGCCGTCTCGAACGATCCTCGCAACCCGCCAAGTTCCGCCGAAAGTCGCTGCAAGACGAGCGGTTCGATCGTTTGGGCACCCTCGACAGCTTCTCGAGGACGGGTGGAACTCTCCGATTGGGGACCGGTTGGGGGTCGCGAACGCGGCGAGTTGATGGGGATCTCCATCTGCGTGCGGTGCACTCACGATCGGTCGGTCGGGCAAGCCCCCCGAACAGCCGTGCCGGCGACCGTATCGAAGGGTGCATCGCTGCACCGCGACGCGCTCGACCGGTCTATCGTTCGACGGAGACAGCCCATCGATCGGTGGCAGACATGGGTCTCATCCACATCGAACTGTTCGCGACTCTCGACCTCGTCGGCCAAGCGCCCGGTGGGCCCGACGAGGACCCGGTGGGCTTCCCGTTCGGTGGCTGGCAGGCGCCTTTGCTCGACGAGGTCGCCGCGGAGCAGTTCGGTGCCGCGTACGAGGGGACCGGACGCGCTGCTGCTCGGCCGGCGGACATTCGACATCTTCGCCGCCTACTGGCCGCACCAGCAGGGCAACGAGGATGACGACATTGCCACGCTCTTCAATCGAGTCCCGAAGTATGTGGCCTCACGTGGTCGACCCGACCTGTCGTGGTCGGGATCCACGCAGCTCGGCCCGGACCTCGCCGCTGCCGTACGCGAGATTCGTGATCGACACGAACACGTGAAGGTTGTGGGCAGTCTGAATCTGGTGCAGACCCTGCTGCGCGAGAAGCTCTTCGACCGCCTCGACCTGTGGGTGCATCCGATCATGCTCGGCGTCGGCAAGAAGGTGTTCGACGGGGGACAAGTGCCCACGAACGTCACCCTTCTCGAACCACCCATGGCGGGACCCAAGGGCGTCGTGTTCCTGCGCTACGGGCTCGCCGACGGCGAGCCGGCGACGGGGGACATGAGCGCAGCCGATCGTGGTAGCGGGCACGACGAGTGAGATCGCTGCGTGTCGCGTGAGGCACTGGATGCGCGCGGGGTGGAGGCGGCCGTGGGCCGGTCCGACGCAAGCGCCGTTCGGCGGGACGCTTCGGGACCGCGGTGCTGCTGTTGTCGAGGCCACCACGTTCTGCCTCGAATAGGTGTAGTTCCCTCGGTTCGGGCGGGAGGGGACGGCTGTCTGGTTGATGAGGAACCGGGGGAGGATGTGTGGCTCACGCCTCGAGGCCACTTTCATCGGTTGGCCCTGGGAGTGATGGCCGTCGTGAACTCGCGGTTGCCGACAGCTCAATGTTCGCCTCGTCAATTCGCGTTGGCCGCGAGTCCGTCGAGGTAGATGTCGAGGTGTCGATGGGCGATCTCTCGTTCCTCGCCTGCGTCGATTCCAATTGCCAGCGGTCGACAGAAACGGATGGATGCGATCGCGATGTCGCTGGCTCTGACGGCGGTCCCGATCACGCCATCGCGTCGGGCCGCGTCGGTCAGCCGCTCGAGCACCTCGCCAGCGGCTGAGCGCCGTTCGGGCCAGTCCGTGCGGTCGAGGAGCGGATAGATGACGTTGACGACGCCGAGGCCGGTGTCGATGGCGTCGTGCAGGTAGCGGCGGAGCGCTTCACCGCCGTTGGCCGACTCGGTGAGCGCCGTATGGCCAATGTGGATCGTGCGGTCGAGCACGTCCAGCACCAGCGCGCGCAGGAGTGCCTGCTGGTCCGGGAAGTGCCGGTAGAGCGTGCCGATGCCAACACGTGCCCGCCGCGCGACCGCATCTCTGGACGGCTCGCCGCCGAGCGCGAGCGTGAGCTCGATGGCGGCGTCGAGGAGTCTTCGCCGGTTCCGTCGTGCGTCGGCCCGCATCGGCGCGTGTCCCGAAGTCGAAGTGGCAGAACAAACGGAGTATATTCCTCCATATGTAGGTCAGGCGACATTTGGGAGCGGTGTCTTGCATGACCCGGAGCACGCGACGAAATCGATCAGCGGACCGATCGCGGATTCGAGTGGCACGTCCTACGTCCCGGTGACGTTCGACAGCTGCGGCCATGTCGAAGGTCCGTTCTTCCACGGGACCAGGGCAGTCTTGGCCATCAGCGAAGAGCTCGTTGCCGGCCATCCTCGAATTACGACGATGGTCGCGTTTCGAATCACGTCTACTTCGCCGGACTCCTCGAACCAGCGATTTGGGGAGCTGAACTGGCCACGGCGCTCACCGGAAGCGACGGGCGGGGCCGGGTCTACGTTGTCGAACCGACCGGGCCGTTCGAAGACAACCCGAATGTCACCAACAAGAAGTTCCTCGGCAACGTCACGCGCTCCTACCGCACCCGACACCCGATGCTCGTCGGCGTCGAGGTGGACGACTGGGACGGCCACTCGCAGGACGAGGTGCAGAGCATGCTCGAGCACATTGCCCGGCTGCGCGACCAAGGGTTCGACGTCATCGAGGACTCGCCAGGAAGCTGGCGCGCGAAGTTGTCGGCCATCGCCCGGTAGAGAGGCGCTACCAGCCGATCCTTCGATCGGGGCAGAGGCGCCCAAGGTCATTCCTGGTTCGCGCGCTGCCGACCCCAATGCCTAGTCCAGGTCGAGCACGGTCTCGAGGGCGAGGTCGACTCCCCACTGCTCCTCGGGAGTGAGGTGGCCGTGGTATTCGCCGAGCCTTGTGACATCGATGGCGCCGGTCTGCTCGACGAGAAGACGCGTGGGGATGCCGTCGATGTCGATCTCTGGTCGGAAGGAGGCTGCTCTCGCCGACGTCGATGTTGGAGCGATCAGAACAGTTGACAAACGCGCCAGCGCGTCTGACTGCACGATCACGCCATAGCGGACACCGGACTGCTCGTGCCCCTGCCGTCGACCCAGACGCAGTCGGAAGACATCACCCCGGCGCACGCAGGTCCTCCATCAGTGCGGCGACCCCTGCAGCCTCGGCACGGTCGTGCTCGTCCTCCGCGAGTTCGGCGACCTCATCAATCAGGCGCTGCCGATCCCGCAACCGCTGGGCCGCGGACACCAGTCCACGTCGGACCGCTTCGCTGCGGGAGATGCCCGTGGCCTCGAGCTCGGCGAGCGCTCGACGGGCATCTTCATCGAGGCGTACGGAGATCAGTTCACTCATGCCGCAAGTGTATCACGAAATGTGCTACACCGTCGGTGGACCGATGACGGAGTACCCGTCGATGCTGCGAACCCCTATGTCGTCGCATGACACCGATGGCGAGGGCTGCCGGTCCGTGGTCACCGGGTTGAAGGCGTGCACGCGGCGGTCACCGCACTGCGTGCGCCACGCCGGAAATGGGAGCGGCACCTGTAGGGTGAGCAGCATCACGCATGCACGTCGAGCTGCGGCACCCCGATCCCAAACGGCGGAGCGCGCACGAGGAGTTGCGATGCCCACCGATCCTTCGATCGTCCAACAGCCGGAGTCAGATGCAGCGTCGGAGGCCAATCTGGCCCCGGCGGTGAGCGGCGACCGCACGTCGAAGATCTGGCGGGTCGGGCGGGCCGCCTGGGCGCTGCTCGGGATCCTCGGTATCGCGGTGCTCGCGGTCTGGGTCGCGGGTCGGCTGAGCCTCATCGTCATACCGCTCATCCTGGCCCTGTTCCCGGCCACCCTGCTGGTTCCCGTGGCGAACAAGCTCCGGTCCCGAGGTGTCCCGTCGAGCGTGGCCGCGCTGGTCGCGATGCTGCTCGCCCTGGTGGCGATCGGTGGGCTCATCGGCAGCATGGTCGCGCTCGTGATCTCCGAGGGACCGGAACTCGTGGAATCGGCCAGCAGCGGCGTGGAGCAGATCGAGCAGTTGCTCGCGGCCGATCCGTTCGGTCTGGGCATCGAGGGTCCGACAGAACTGCTTGCGGCCGCCCGTGAACAGCTCGGCGCGATCGGCGACTACGCGGGCCAAGCGGCGACCGCGGCCAGCGCGGCGACCGAGTTCCTCACGGGTCTGCTGCTGTTGTTCGTCATCCTGTTCTTCTATCTCAAGGATGGTCGACGGTTGACCCGGGGGATCGTGTCCGTCGCGCCGGCAGGTATGCGTCCACGGCTGGCCCGGGCCGCCGATCGCGCGTGGGACACGCTCGGCTCCTACTTCCGCGGCCAGATGACGGTCGCGTTGGTCGATGCGGTCACCATCGGCGTCGGTCTGTTGATCATCGGCGTCCCACTCGCGGTGCCACTGGCCGTGCTGATCTTCTTCGGGGCGCTGTTCCCCCTCGTCGGCGCACTGGTCACCGGTGGATTGGCCGTGCTCGTCGGACTCGCCGACGGCGGTCTGGTGACCGCGCTCATCGTCCTGGCCCTCATCGTGATCGTGCAGCAGGTAGAGGGCAACGTCCTCCAGCCGATCATCATCGGCCGAGCGACCGCGCTGCACCCGTTGGTTGTCATCCTGGCGATTACCGCTGGTGCCGTACTGCTCGGCATCCTGGGTGCGTTCCTGGCGGTTCCGGTCGCCGCGATCGTCGCCCGCGTCATCGCAGACGGGCCGGACGAATCGGGCGCGCAGGACGAGCGTGTGGCGGCTGGTGACGGGAATGCGGACTGAGGGTGCCGCCAAGAAGGCCGAGGTCGCACCTGAACCACCCCACGAGGTTGCATGCTCACGTTGATGAGGGACATCCACGTGGCCGGAACCTGGTCCTTGCCGATCACCATCGCTGCGTTCGCCGCAGCGACGGTCGTCATCGCGTTTGCTGGCAGCAGGCTGGCCCGGACTGTCGACCGGCTGGCGGACCGCACCGGGCTCGGTGAGGCCGTAGCCGGGGCGGTCCTGCTCGGGTCGTCGACGTCGTTGGCCGGCCTGATGGTCAGCGTCGTCGCGGCCGCGGCAAACGAACCCAGTGTCGCGATCAGCAACTCCATCGGTGGGATCGCGGTCCAGACCGCCTTCATCGTCGCGCTCGACGTGACCCATCGCGACGCGAACCTCGAACGTGCCTCGGCATCACTGACCAACGTGTTCAACGCGCTGCTGATGGTCACCTTGCTTGGCGTGGTCCTCCTGGGGGTGACCATGCCCCCGGCCACCCTGTTCGGCGTCCACCCCGCGTCGCTGCTGTTGATCGTCGTCTACGGCTACGGCCTGCGCCTGAGCCGTTCGATCAGTACGGCCCCCATGTGGCATCCGGAGAAGACCGAAGACGACCGGATCGACGAGCCCGACGAGCCCGAGGCCGGCGAGACGCTCGGCGGCTTGTGGCGGCAGTTCGGTGCGCTTGCAGCCACCACGGCCGCCGCTGGCTGGGTGGTCGGACAGTCCGGCCTCTCCCTCATCGAGGCGACCGGCCTCTCCGGCACGTTCGTCGCTGTGGCGTTCACCGCGGTGGCCACGTCGCTGCCCGAGTTGATCACCGGCATCGCAGCGGTTCGCGCCGGGGCGTTGACCCTGGCGGTCGGGGGCATTATCGGCGGCAACACGTTCGACACGCTGTTCATTGCCGTGTCCGACGTCGTCTACCAGGACGGCTCGCTGTACGAGCAGGTGGTGGCGAGCGATCTGTTCGTGCTCGGGTGGACGATGCTGCTGACCGGAATTCTCGGTGCGGGACTGATCCGCCGCCAGCGTGCGTGGATTGGCTTCGAGGGGTTCGCCATCCTCGGTGGCTACATCGGGGGACTGGTCATCCTGTCGCAGATGTAGCCGTGCCGTGCTGACATCTCGCGTGCGCGCAACCGGGGTTGGGCGAGCTCATCGAGCACGGCGCAATCGTTGGCAGAATCACAACGACAAGTGCGAGGGACGAGCGACTCGAACTGCACCGTGCGATCTGGCGCCTTGGATCGTGGCGCGGTAGCGAGGAAATGGGGTCCCGTGGTCATACTCGCCGGCGAAATACTGGCCGATGTGCGCAGGTTCGAGCAATGAGATTCAACGTGTACAGCCGGTACGAGATCGATGTCGAACAACGTGGAGGTCGGTGGGAGGTGTTTCGGCGCGGTGACGGGGTCCGCCGGCCAGCCGACGTCCTGATACCGCACGACCTCCCTGAAGCGGCAGTAGTCGGTTTCCTCGAGGATCTGCTGCATGAGGAAGCACGATCTGGCACGTCCATACGACGCGTCGACTGAGGGCCGCTTCAGGTGGGCACGGTTGTTACCGCCCAACGCCAGAAGTCACGGCGTCAGGCGAGCGCACGCGTGCGCCGATCACGCTTCTGCTCGTAGATCCGCTGCGCCGACTCGCCGGCCGTCGCCAGCTCCCTCACGATGCTCGGAGACACAATGCGCGAACGCGAGCAGTGACCACACCGCGCATCGCCACGGCGATGAGTGGCTTTCGGTCTTGTTCCGGGGCGTTCTCCCATACCCGGAGGAGAGGGGCGCCGCATGACACTTCCGTACCGTCGCGGCGCCCGGGCGAAGGGGGATCAAATCCGCTAGACGCCCCCTCCGCTGCCTCCTTCCCACCAGGGATCGTGCAGGGGCAGATCCAATTCTTCCGGTTGCTCATCCTGCCGATGCTTTACGAGGTCCTCGTCGTCAAGCGCAGGAAGGGACTTGCGGACGGATTCGAGCGCTTCGGCGCTCGCCTCGCCCAAGCGGCGCTTCGGAG
>JBBDSV010000081.1:0-20391 GCA_040904785.1 Nitriliruptoraceae bacterium | reverse complement strand
GTGCGGACGGCGCTGACGGCGTGCATCCGACGACGAGTAGGGCGGACGCAACGACACACGACCAATGTCGCCAGGCCGTCATCGTGCGCGGCCGGTTCACATCAGAGCAGCACGACGAGCAGTGAGTTCGTGACCGCGAACAGCAGCGCACAGATGACGGTGAATCGGTCCAGGTTGCGCTCAACAACGGCCGAGCCCTGCAGCGCACCTCCTGCGCCACCACCGAACATGTCCGAGAGTCCGCCGCCCTGGCCGCGGTGCAGGAGCACGAAGCCGATGAGCAGCAGCGACAACAGGACGTGAAAAGCGACGAGGACACCGACGAGCACGGGATTCTCCGGAGTTCGCAGTTTCGAGCGGACGAACGATGATGACGGAAAGCGTATCGTGCATCGCCTCGCGGCGGTCACGCCGTGGCGCTGCTCATCCCCGTCGCGCGAGCCAGTACATCTGGAGGCCGGAACCACCGGTCGTACCGTCCAGTACGGGCGTGGCCTGCCATGCGCGGGTCACCGCTCGGTCGACCGTGACGACCGGTCGAGGACGCAAGCCGAGGCTGAGCCGGTGGCGCGCCGCGGGGCACGACAGCTCATCGTCCGCACACGCGTACAGCGTCGAACGGCGGCTCTCGATCGCTCGCTCGTCGTCGCGTGTCGCCGCCACACTCGCCGCTCCACCTGCTGTTGCAGATCCGAGAGCATTGCGCCGATAGACGTCGAAGACGCGTGCTGGACCACCCGTGTCCACCGGTGCATCCGACGACGACGGCGACCACACGACCGCTACCGCATCACGTTCGTGCTCGACTCCTGCAGCCGCGCTCGGAAGCACCAGTGCCGAGGTGATCGCCAGCGTCACGACCGAACCGAGCGCACCGAGTTCCAGTACCCGACGATGCGTCGACGGCGGGTGCGGTGCGTCGACGAGCACCCGGACGCGGTCGACCAATCCGGCACTCGGTGCCAACGAGGCGCAGGCGTGAGCCGTCGTGCGCGGCGCATGATCAAGCACCTTGAGGAGCCCGCTCGCGAGTGCGCCCGGCCGTCGGGTGACGGCAACCGCTACCTGGTCCGCGGCGAGCTCCCGTTCACGGTGCAGGTGCCGCACTGCCCATCGTGTGCCGGGAGCAAAGAAGACGGCGTCTCGCACGACACCGACGACACCGGCGACGAGATTGTCACGCCGTTTGACATGTGCCAGTTCATGTGCGAGCACGCCTTCGAGCTCATCGGCATCGAGCCGACCGACGAGTTCAGCGTCGAGCACGATGACCGGACGCCGGCGCCCAACGACATAGGCACCTCCCGGTGCATGGTCGACGACGGTTACAAACGGCTCCGGCACGTGTAGTCGTGAAGCCACGCGGACGGCGATTTCACGCACGTCACCCGGCACCGATCCGTGCGAGACCGCCGCGAAGGCCCGCCGCTGCGTGGCGCGGGCGACGAGGATCCTTCGTCCGAGGCGGATGGCGACGAATGCCGCCCATGCCACGAGCAACCACGGGAACACCATCGGCGCGAAATACAGATAGCCCTCGGCGACGCGGATGGCCAGCCCGTCCCGAGCGTCAACCGGCACCATCATGAATGGCAATCGCGGGTCGGAGGCCGCGATTGCGATCACGACGACGAGCGCGAGTGCGGGCAGGACGGCCGCCATCACGCGAATCGCTGCCGTGCGGATCCCTGCGCGAAGCAGCAGGCGTGCCAGTGCGACACTGGCAACCGTCGCGATCACGGCACGGATCGCGATCGATTCGACAGGAAGACTCAGCAGGACGCCGAGATCCACGATGGTCAGCGCTCCTGAGTCCGCTGTCGGGCGACCGCGTCACGCAGCGCATCGAGGGTGACACCGTCGACATCCTCAACGACGTCAGCGAGATATGCCGCCGCGGGCTCGGGATAGCGTTCGAGGAGCCAATTGAGCACGTCACTGACGGCCGATCGCGCATACCGTTCGCGCGAGACCGCCGGCACGTATCGGTGCGCCAACCCCGTTGTGTCACGCACCAACAGCCCTTTGGCCGCCAGCCGACTCATCGTCGTCATCACGGTCGTGTAAGCAATCGACCGGTCGCGGGCGAGCTCTTCGTGCACATCGCGCACGGTCGAGTCCCCGATCCGCCACACGACATCCATCACTTCTTGTTCGAGGGGGCCGAGCACCGCCTCGAGTGGCTCGTTTCGTCGTGTGGCCATCGTCGTCCTCGATTCTCCCGCCGGCGGCGCGCCGTCCGGCTCCCGAAACGTGCAGGGGCGCGAAGATCGTGTCCGGTGCACTCGCCAGGCACTGTAGCGCGCACCATCCGCCGAGGAAACGTCTTCAGGCCGTGCCGTCATGACGACGATGACCGACGATGAGCGCAAAGTCCTCCGAAGAGATGCTGGCGCCTCCGACGAGCACACCGTCGATGTCAGATTCGGCCATCAAGGCACGAATGTTGCCCGGCTTCACACTTCCCCCGTAGAGCACCCGCATCGACGCGCCCACGGGTCCGAATCGATCAGTCAAGGTCGCGCGAATCGACTGGCACATCTGCTGCGCGTCATCCGGCGTCGCAGTCCGACCGGTCCCGATTGCCCAGATCGGCTCATAGGCGACGACAACCGTCGCCGGGTCGTCTATCTCCACACCATCAAGGCTCCCAAGGAGCTGTGCCGTGACGACCTCCTCGGCAGAACCGGCATCTCGCTGTTCTGCCGTCTCTCCGACGCACACGATTGGCCGCATCCGATGCCGGAGCACCGCGTGCGCCTTCGCGACGACGTCGTTATCCGTCTCACCGAACAGCGTCCGACGTTCGGAGTGGCCGACGATGACATAGGCCACGTCGAGACGCGCGAGCATCTGCGCCGAGATCTCGCCCGTGTAGGCACCCTCATCGGCCGCATGACAGTTCTGCGCGCCGAGTTGCATGGGCAACCGGTCGGACTGAAGGAGCGTCTGGATCGAGCGCAACGCGATGAACGGCGGACAGACGACGACGTCCTGGTCGCGGTAGTCGTCGCTATCAAGGTGGTACGACAGCTTCTGCACCAGCTGAATCGCTTCGAGATGATCCCGGTGCATCTTCCAGTTTCCCGCGATCACGGGCGTACGTTCACTCACTGCTTCCTCCGCGCTCGGGCTGATCGGGGCCACCTTGTGTGCATGACACTACTCGTCGCTCGAGATTCGGTGGCGTCAGGGTGTCGTGGTCACCCGAAGGCGGTCGACGCGAAGAACCGACGTCGCATCAACGACGATGTCGTCGACGCGAGACGAATGGACCGATGTCGAGGTCGAGAACCACAGAGGAATGACCGGAAGATCGTCGAGCACGAAGTCTTCCGCTTGCTGGTAGGCCGCCACGGATGCGTCGGGGGTCGAAGCAACCGCGCGGTCGAGCGCCTCGTCGAATGATGGGTTGCCGTAGCCGGTGTAGTTTGCCGCACCCTCCTGGCGGAATGGTTCAGCGAGCGCGTACTCGGGACTCGGATAGGACAACGCCCAGGCCACACGGAACGGTCCGTGCATTGCCCGGTCCTCGAGCTGGTTGATGTAGGCCGGAAATTCGCGCGCCTGGTAGATCACTTCGTCGATACCAAGCGTCGTGCGCCACTGGTCGGCAATCGCGCGCATCCACGCATCGTGCCCACCACCGCTGTTGTAGTGCACGACAAGTGGTCCCTGCCATCCACCCGCATCGGCCAGAAGCGTGCGTGCCTCTTCGGGGTCGAAGCGACAAGCATCACACGCTCCGCTCCGGTGGGCGTCCAGGACCGGTGGTATGAGCGCATCGGCGGGTTGCTGTGAGCCGGCAAAGACCTCGTTGACGATCGCCTCGCGGTCGAGAGCGAGTGAGAAGGCGCGACGCAGCTGTGGCCGCGAACCGAACGTCTCGTTGTAAAGGGGGAATCCGAGCGACGTCAGCGCCGAAGTCGGCGTACGCACGACACGCGGACCGAAGTCGTCTTCCACGTCGTCCAGCCGTGACGGCGGAACATCGTCGAGCACGTCGAGCGCGCCCGCGAGAACATCCTGGTAGGCGGTTTCGACGGCCGCCTCGCCGGAATACAACAGGAAGGTGACACGTTCGGGCATCCCTGGATCAGCACCGGTCCACGCCTCGTGACGCTGCAGGATTGCATGCCGTTCGGGGTCGTATTCGCGCAGCTCATACCGTCCGTTGCCGATCGGCTGACGCCCGTAGATCGCCAGATCCTCGTAGGCAATCGACGGCAGGGGGAAGAACGCTGGGTCGGAGAGCTTGGACAAGAACGGCGCGAACGGTTGGTCGAGATGCACCGCAAACGTGTGTTTATCGATCCGTTCCAGGCCCGCGAGCGTCGCCGCTTGCCCTGCCTGGACGGCGTCAAAACCGGTGATGTCACTGAAGAACTCGGCATTGCGCAGGTCATTGTCGGGATGAGCCGCGAAGTTCCATGCATCGATGAAGGACTGTGCCGTCACCGCCTCCCCGTCGTGGAAGCTCCAACCGCGCTCGAGCTCGATCGTCCAGTGCATGGCATCGTCGGTCTCGATCGAGGATGCGACGAGCAGTCGCGGAGTTCCGGACGCGGGATCGAGCTCGACCAGCCCGCTGAAGAGCTGCGTGATGATGCGCGCGCCACACAGGTCGCGATTGTCCTGCGGGAGCAGCGTCCGGGTCGGACAGCCGTACACGGTGACCGATCCCCCGTCGTCAGCGGGCTGCGTTATGCCGTCGTCCGGCGGCGGTGCCGGTTGCGGGTCTGGAGCGGGTGTCGCGCGACATCCGACGGCGAGCAACGCGATCGTCGCGATCAGCCGTGCGGTGAGTCGTCGATCCACCCGAGTCGCCCTTGTCGCCTGGCGCCGTATCAGGCCGGTTGCTGACGGAGTGCGGCGATGCCCGGAAGGACCTTGCCTTCGAGCAGCTCCAGCGACGCGCCACCGCCGGTCGACACATGATCGATCTTCGTATCGAGCCCGAATGCTCGCACCGCCGCAGCGGAGTCCCCACCGCCGACGACGGTGAATCCTGCGCACGCGGCGATTGCTTCGGCAACGGTGCGCGTGCCGTGTGAGAACGATGCCCACTCGAAGACGCCCATCGGTCCGTTCCAGAAGACACTGGCAGCGTCGGCGATGGCTGACGCGTAGCGCGCGGCGGTCTTGGGGCCGATATCCAATCCGACGTGATCCGCAGGGATTTCACTGACGGAGCACACCGTCGCGGGCGCATGTTCATCAAAGTCCGGCGCGACGACAGCGTCATCCGGGAGGAGCACTTCGACGCCTCGTGCCCGCGCTTCTCGGACGAGGACGCCGACGTGGTGCACTTGGTCGCGCTCGAAACGGGAAGCGCCGACATCGTAACCTTCAGCGACGAGAAACGTGTAGGCCATCGCGCCGCCCACAGCCAGTACATCCACGCGCGAGAGGAGGTTCTCCAACACGACCAGCTTGTCACTGACCTTTGCGCCCCCGAGCACGGCCGCATACGGACGCGGTGGATCGTCGAGCAGGCGACCGAGTGCGTCGATCTCCGCGAAGAGCAGATCGCCGGCATACGCCGGCCGCAGGCGAGGTACGCCCGAAATCGACGCGTGCGCCCGATGTGACGCGCCGAACGCGTCGTTTACGTAGACGTCGCACAGATCGGCAAGTTCGGCGGCGAACGCCGCGTCACCTGCGGTCTCGCCTGCCTCCCATCGAAGGTTCTCAAGCACGAGGACCTCGCCGGCACCGAGCGACGCCACGCGTGACTGTGCGTCGGGACCGACGACATCACCGGCGACGTGGACGCGAGCCGCAAGATGATCGCCGAGGCGGGCCGCGATGGGCGCGATGGAGGTAGCGGGATCGCCGTACGCCGACGGCCGGCCAACGTGGGAGGCGACGATGACACGCGCGCCGAGGTCGAGCAGTCGTGCAAGCGTCGGCACGGACGCGGTGATCCGCAGCTCGTCGACGACCTCGCCGTTTCGTAGGGGCACGTTCAGGTCGGAACGAACGAGCACTCGCACGTCCGCTGGTGACAGATCGTCCAGGCGTCGGACGCCGGCGAGCAGTGTGCTCACAGACGCTCACCGACGTGTCGCGTGAACTCTGCCAGCCGCGTCGAGTAGCCCCATTCGTTGTCGTACCAGCCGAGCACCTTGACAAGTCGGCCGGTGGCCATGGTTGCGAGCGAGTCGAACACGCACGAGTGGGGGTTGCCAACGATGTCGATCGACACGATCGGATCGGTTGAGTATTCCATGATTCCGCGCAGCGGCCCCTCGGCGGCCGCCTGCATCGCCGAGTTCACGTCGTCAACGGTGACGTCATGCTCGAGCAAGAGCGACAGGTCGGTCACCGAACCGTCGGGGATCGGCACGCGAAGCGCGAGACCGTCGAGCCGGCCCTGCAGCTCCGGCAAGGCGAGCGCTGCGGCCTTGGCCGCACCGGTCGTCGTCGGAATGATCGATACTGCTCCCGCACGCGCTCGTCGCGGATCCGAATGCGGCGCGTCGTGGAGTCGCTGATCGCCCGTGTAGGCGTGCACGGTTGTCATCAGGCCCTGCTCGATGCCGAATGCCTCGTGCAGTGTCTTGGCCATCGGGACGACGGAATTGGTGGTGCAAGATGCCATGGACACCACGTCGTGTACTGCCGGGTCGTACTCGTCCTCGTTCGCGCCGAGCACGATGGTCTTGTCCTCACCTTTCGCTGGCGCGGAGATGATGACCTTCTTCGCACCAGCCGTCAGGTGCTTGGCAGCGTCGTCACGCTTGGTGAAGAATCCGGTCGACTCGACGACGACATCGACACCAAGGTCCGCCCATGGCAGCGCGGCGGGATCGCGTTCGGACAAGACCCGCACGGTGTGGCCATCGACGATCAGGCCATCGTCAGACGTCTCGACCACTCCGTCGAATCGACCGTGCACGCTGTCGTACCGCAACAAGAGTGCGAGCATCGAAGGGTCAGTGAGGTCATTGACGGCGACGAAGTCAAGGTCGACGCCGTGCTTGTGCGCCGACCGGAACAGGTTGCGGCCGATCCTGCCGAATCCGTTGATCGCGACACGAACAGTCATGCGAGGGACTCCTAGATGCGGTGCGTACGCACGGTTGCGGGCGGCACGACCCTACCATTGGCAACCTGACGTCTCGGTGCCGCGAGCGCTGCTGCAACGCGCTGGTGGCGCCAGATCATGACGCCGGCGGCGGGCCCGCCAATGCGGCGATGCGGTCCAGCCGTCGCCGGACCGTCGACTTTCCGACGGGCGGATCGAGGAGTTCGCCGAGCTCGGCCAGGCTCAACGCCGGGTTGGCGAGGCGCGCGAGTGCGACATCGCGCAGGTCCTCATCGAACGCATCCCAGCCGACGGTTGCCACCGCCCGTTCGACGGTGCGTACCTGTCGGGCGGAAGCGTCGATCGAACGGCGTAGGTTGGCGGTGTCGGCATTGGCAAGACGTGTCGCGTCTGCACGCAGTTGATGGCGGAGACGCCGGTCGTCCCAGGCGAGGAACGCCTGCGCGGCTCCAAATCGAACCAGGAGATCGCCGATCACCGCGCCGGACTTGAGCACGACTCGGCTCCGTCGCGCACGAGCGCGATCAGCAACAACGTGCGCGCGCACGTTCGTGAGTATTCGGATCCGTGTCGCGGCCGCCTGCGCCACAACGGCGTCCGTGAACACCAATTCCAAGTGTGGCGGCCGCCCTGGGTGTGATACCGATCCACCGGCGAGAAATGCACCCCGCAGCCATGCCGTCGGTGCCGCATCAGCGAGCGCGTCGACACTTCCGTCGAGGAGGCGTCCCGTTGCGTCGACGAGTCCAAGCACCTCTGCCGGTTTGCGTCCCGCGCTCGAAACACGGACGCGGAACGTGCTCGAACCGCGCCCTCGCGCGGGCGCGCGAACGAGAAGTTCTGGTCTCGACTCGAGGCAGCGCTCGATGAGCGCGTGGGTCCGCCGCGCGACTGCGCCGGAACCAGATTGCATGTCGAGCTGGACGCGTGTACTCCCTGGTGTCAGGGTGAGTGTTCCAGCGACCCGGACGATCCCAGCGAGTTCGGCGCGAGCATTGTCCAGACGACCGAGCGGTTGACGGGCGATCTCCTGCCGGACGACATCCGTGAACTGCATGCGCTCATCGGTCATGGTCGATCCGGTTCGTCATGCGCCGCAATACACCGGCGAGGATGCCGGGATCATGGCCGCCGTGCGGATCATCCCGCTTCCACACGTCCGCCGTGACGATCTGCGCGTCGACGTCGCGCATGTCCTGATCGACAGCGATCGGATGTCCGTCGGCGATTGGTCCATCGTGGACGACGATGACATCGATGCCAACGTCGCCGACGTGCTCACGAATCGCCGCCAGGTGATCACCGAGCGTCATGCCTTCCGTCTCGCCCAGCTGTTCGCGCAGGTTTGCGACGAACACGGTCACGGCCCGCGAGTTCTGCAACGCGGCCGTGATGCCGGGAACGAGCAGGTTCGGCAGGAGGCTGGTGTAGAGCGATCCGGGTCCGATCACAACGAGATCGGCATCGGCCAGCGCGTCTTGTGCCTCGGGCGTCGCGGGTGGTGCGTCGGGTTCGAGCCAGACGCGGTCAAGACGGGCGGTTGCAGCGATTGCCGCCTGTCCGTCGATCTGTCCCGTCGCGCCCGTGGCGTGCAAGGTCACCGGCGTCGCCGTACACGGCAAGACACGGCCCGTGGCTCCAAGCAGGCGGCACAACTCGTCGAGCGCAGCGACAACGTTCCCGTCGTACCGCTCGATGAGGGCGACGAGGAGCAGATTGCCCAAGCTGTGCCCGGCAAGCTGTCCGCCCGAAAACCGGTGCCCGATAAGATCGGTCCACGGTTCATCCGGTGCCAGGGCGGCGATCGCCATGCGCAGGTCGCCCGGTGGAACGACACCGAGTTCTCGCCGGAGCCGGCCGGACGATCCCCCATCGTCGGCGACCGTCACGATTGCGGTCACCTCATCTGTCAGGGTCCGCAGCGCAGCAAGCGTGCGTGACGCGCCGTGCCCTCCGCCGATCGCGACGGCGCGCATCAGATGTCGGCTCCAATATCACGATGCTGGACGGTCACCGGAAGGTTCGTGTGCCCGCGGAGATGGGCGGCAACAGACTCCGCGATCGCCACCGAGCGGTGCCGGCCGCCGGTGCATCCGATGGCAATCGTCAGGTACCGCTTGCCTTCCTGCACATAGCCGGGAATGGCGACGTCGAGCAGGTTCCGCAGCGCATCAAGAAACGGGCCCGCGTGTTCTTGCGCAAGGACGTAGTCGCGCACGGCATCGTCAAGACCGGTCAATGGACGGAGCGCTTCCACCCAGTGAGGATTCGGAAGGAATCGAACATCGAACTGCAGGTCAGCGTCTCGCGGCGCGCCGTGCTTGAAGCCGAACGACAACACGTCCACACGCAATGGCGCGACACGCGTGTCATCGACGAGCCCGACAACACGGTCCCGCAATTCGTGCACATTCATCGCAGTCGTGTCAACGATGAGGTCTGCCAATCCCCGCAATTCACGCAGTTGCGCGCGTTCGTGCCGAATGCCGTCGAGCACGGTGCCGCCGTCTGCGGCAGGATGCCGTCGGCGTGTCTCCTCGAACCGCCGGAAGAGCACATCTTCTTCGGCCTCAAGGAACACAATGCGCAGATCGACGTCTGCTCGTCGCAGTTCGTCGAGGCTGTCGACAAGCGCGTCGAAGAACTCTCGGCCGCGAACATCGGCGACAAGTGCAAGCTTGGCGATGGATGAGCCGGGGGCGAACGCGAGTTCGGCAACGCGCGGAATGAACGCAGGTGGCAGATTGTCGATCACGAACCATCCGAGGTCCTCGATCGCGTTCGACACGGTCGATCTGCCAGCGCCGGACAGTCCGGTGATGACCAAGACCTGCGGCCGTACGGGAGTCGTCATCGGTCATCCTCGTGGTGTGCCGCAAGGTGCTCGCGCACCGTCGTCGCAAGCGTACGAGAGATGCCTTCCGTGGTCGCGAGTTCATCGATCGATGCTTCGGCGACACGCGCAGCCGATCCGAATCGATCCAACAACGCACGGCGTCGAGCCGGACCGATGCCCGGCACGTCGTCGAGTACCGAGGCCGTGACGCGCCGGCGTCGCCGACGCCGCTGATGTTGAATCGCGAATCGGTGCGCTTCGTCGCGAATCCGCTGCAGCAGATATCGGGCGTCGCTGCCACGGCCGAACTGGACGGGCTGGGCGACATCCGGTCGCCAGACCTCTTCAAATCGCTTGGCGAGGGCGACGACATCGACGTCGACACCGATATCGCCGATGGACCCGAGCGCCGCGTGAAGCTGGCCGGGACCACCGTCGATCACCACGAGATTCGGCCGGCGCGCGAAGGCCTCGTCCGCATCTGAACGCGCTGCGTCGGCTCCGCCACCGAGCCGGTGAAACCGACGGCGGATGACCTCGGCCATCGCGGCATAATCGTCGTTGGCGTCGACCCGCAATTTGAACCGTCGATAATCGCGCGGCCGTGGAAGCCCGTCCTCGAAGACCACCATCGAGCCGACGACATCCGTGCCGCCCAGATGCGAGATGTCGTAGCACTCCATGCGAAACGGCGCTTCGCGCAAGTTGAGTGCGCGCTGGAGCTCACCGAGCGCCCGACTGCGGCTGTCGAAGTCGTTGGCACGCTTGAGGCGGGCGCGCTGCCGGGTCTGTGCCGCATTCGCTTCGGCTGTAGCCAGCAGCGCTCGTTTGCTCCCGCGTTGCGGGATGCGCAGATCGATGTTTCCGGGTCGCCGGCTCATTTCGCGCCGTTGTTCGCGCAACAGGTCGACGAGCACGTCGGCATCGTCCGGCATCTCGGGGACGACGATCAAAGGCGGGATCTCATCGGCACGCGACGCATAGACGTCAACCAGCACCGACGTCAGCATGGCACCGACGGAGACCTCTTCCACCTTGTCGACGATGATCCCCTTCTGACCGACGAGCCGTCCCTTGCGGACAAAGAGGACGTAGACAGCGGCTTCATCGACACTGTCGTCCACCCCCACCACATCGAAGTCGTCCTCCCGATCGCTGACGACCTGCTGCCGCTCGAGCACACGTTGTACGGCGACAATCTGATCTCGGCGGCGCGCGGCAAGTTCGAAGTGTTGCTGTTCGGCGGCCGTTTGCATTTCTTGTTCGAGTCGCTGGCGGACCGCACGGCTATCGCCTCGGAGAAATCGTGCGAGTCGTTCCACGAGTTCTCGGTGGACATCGATATCGATCTCGCCTGTGCACGGCGCGGCGCAACGCCCGATGTGGTGGAGCAGACACGGCTGACCGGTGCGCTGTGCCCGGTCGTACACACCGGGTGCGCACGTCCGGACGGGAAAGATCGGAAGCAGAGAGTCCAGTGTGTCGCGAATCGCATGCGCGTGTGCATACGGGCCGAAGCGCTGATCTTCCCGCTTGATCCGGCCGCGCTGCACCCGTACGCGAGGGACGGTCTCGGAGGTGGTCAGCACGAGATAGGGATACGACTTGTCGTCGCGGTACTGGATATTGAAGCGCGGCCGGTGCCGTTGGATGAGCGTGTATTCGAGATGCAACGCCGCCGTTTCAGTATCCACGACGATCCACTGGACGTCGGCGGCCGCTTCAAGCATGGCACGCGTACGAGTTGGCAGCGACGCCGGAGCGGCAAAGTACGACGAAACACGTGCGCGCAGCGATTTCGCCTTCCCGACGTACAGGATCACGCCGTCGGCATCACGAAACTGGTAGCACCCGGGCTCGTCGGGAATGCTCGACGGTTCGGGGCGCAACGGTGTGTCGGAGATCGCCATCGTGCGCGAGCGTACTGCGGGTCGCGAGGCCGCAGCTCGGACCTGCTCCTAGGATTGCAGCATCACGACACGGAGCGGCGGCATGGCGGTCGAATTGGTGCTCAAGATCGGCCCGGTCGTCGCGCAGGTGGCCGAGGTGTGCGAAGACGACGGCGAAATCCACCGATTGTGCGCCTGGATTCTCGAACGCACCGGCGTCGAATGGCTTGCGCGCGGCGCCGATGTCATTGCGGCCGCGACGCGTGTCGTAGGCATTCTCGCAATCGCCTATGTCGTCTCACGTCTCGCAGCCCGCCTGGTCACGAGATTCAGCCGTTCGATGGAACCGAGGATCGAAGAACGTCTCGAACGGGCGGAACGTCGCGGCGCGATCGGTGAGGCTGCGCGCTACCGGACACGTCGACTCCAGCGACTGCACGCCGTCACAGGCGTGCTCCGGGGGCTGATCGCCGCGGTCGTCTGGATCGCCGCGTTCTTCATCGTGCTCGCTGATCTGGGAGTCCGGCTCCAGCCGATTCTGGCGGGCGCAGGGCTCATCGGCGTGATTGTCGGCTTTGGCGCACAGCAACTCGTGCGTGACGTCATTGCCGGCATCGCGATGCTCATCGAAGACCAGTACGGCGTCGGTGACTGGATCGAGGTTGACGGTGTCGTCGGCGAGGTCGAACGGGTGGGTTTGCGCTCGACGGCGTTCCGTGATCTCGATGGGGTCGTCCACCACGTCCTCAACGGGTACATGCAACGCGTGGGAAATCTGTCACAGCACTGGGCCCGCGCGACCTACGACGTTCCCGTGGCGCTCGATGCCGATGTCGCTGTTGCAAAGGCGATCATCCACAAGGTGGCGACCGACGTGGCGAGGGACCCGGTTTGGGGCGCCGACGTCATCGGCGAACCCGAGATCTGGGGCGTGCAGGACTACGGTCCCAATGGCGTGCTGGTTCGCGTCGTCATCGCGACCAAGCCATTACGCAACTGGGACATCAAGCGACAATTGCGCGAGCGCATCAAGTTCGCGTTCGACCGTGCCAACATTCGGATGCCCAGTCAGCTCGTCGATGTCGGCGGGCAAGCGACCGGCCATCCCGTCGCGACACATCGTGCCGTCGATGCCGATGCCCCGGGCGTTGTCGCAGCGCCCGACGCCCCCGAGCCCGCTGAGGATCCGGGTGACGACGTTGATCTTCCGACGCGCGATCACACCGACCGCTTGCGCCTCCAACACGGCCCCCAGCCGCGTCCGGACTGATGACCGGCGCCCGTCACGCGCTCAGGACATCGCGAAGGAACTTCCCCGTATAGCTTCCCGGCGCCTCGGCGACGGTCTCCGGCGTACCGGCAGCAACGACGCGACCGCCGGCGCCGCCACCTTCCGGGCCCAAGTCCACGATGTGGTCTGCGGTCTTGATCACGTCGAGATTGTGTTCGATCACGATGACGGTATTGCCCTTGTCTACGAGGCGATGCAACACGTCGAGTAGCCGTCGCACGTCCTCGAAGTGCAGGCCCGTCGTCGGTTCGTCGAGGATGTAGACCGTCTTGCCCGTTGAGCGTTTGCGGAGCTCGGTTGCGAGCTTGACGCGTTGCGCTTCGCCGCCCGACAACGTTGTCGCCGGTTGGCCAAGTCGGATGTAGCCGAGGCCGACGTCCGCGAGCGTCTGCAGATAGGTCGCAATGGTCGGCTGATTCACGAAGAACTCGAGCGCGTGTTCAACCGACATGTCGAGGACCTCGGCAATCGTTCTGCCCTTGTAGTGCACTTCCAATGTTTCTCGGTTGTAGCGACGGCCCTTGCACACCTCGCACGGCACGAAGACGTCCGGCAGGAAGTGCATCTCGATCCGCAGCGTGCCGTCGCCGCGACACGCCTCGCATCGCCCGCCTTTGACATTGAACGAGAATCGTCCCGGCTTGTAGCCACGAACTTTGGCTTCCGGCGTGGCAGCGAACAGCTTGCGAATGTGATCGAAAAGTCCCGTATACGTCGCGGGGTTCGATCGCGGAGTCCGGCCGATCGGTGATTGATCGACCACCACCGCCTTGTCGACGTGCTCGAGGCCGGTGACCGATCGATGCCGCGCCGGCGCCTCTCGTGCTGCGTACACGTGCCGCATCAGCACACGGGAAAGGATGTCGTTGACGAGCGTGGACTTGCCCGAACCCGAGACGCCGGTCACGCAGGTGAAGGTCCCGAGCGGCACATCGACGTCGATGTCGGCGAGATTGTTCGCCGTCGCACCCAGCACCGCCAGCCGCGCCCCCGACCCGGGACGGCGCGCCTGCGGAACAGGGATCTTCCGTCGGCCGGCGAGGTAGTCGCCGGTCAGCGAGTCCGCGGCACGGTGCAGCCCGTCGAGCGACCCGGTGTGCACGATCCGGCCGCCGTGCTCACCCGCACCGGGACCGATGTCGACGATCCAATCGGCCGCGTTGATCGTTGCTTCATCGTGTTCGACGACGATCAGCGTGTTGCCGAGATCGCGCAGCCGCAGCAGTGTCTCGATGAGCCGTTCGTTATCGCGCTGGTGCAGGCCGATCGAAGGTTCGTCGAGCACGTACAGCACGCCGACGAGCCCCGCTCCGATCTGCGTTGCAAGTCGGATCCGTTGCGCCTCGCCACCCGAAAGCGTCGCTGCCGGCCGGTCGAGCGTGAGATAGTCGAGACCGACGTCAAGGAGGAATCGCAGCCGGGCACGGATCTCCTTGAGTACTCGACCCCCGATGAGTTCGTCACGTGGGGTCAATGCGAGGTGGTCGACGTACTCATCGGCCGCGGCAATGCTCATCGACGTCACTTCGGCGATGTTCTGGCCTCCAACCGTGACCCCCAGAACAAGCGGGATGAGGCGCTTCCCGTCGCAGGTCGGGCAGGGCACCTCCCGCATGTACTGCTCGATTTGCTGCCGCACGTGGTCGGAGTCCGTCTCTGCGTGGCGGCGCAGCAGTGAAGGGATCACGCCCTCGACGTTGGCACGGTAGGAGCGCTTGCGTCCATATCGGTTGGTGTACGAGACAGGAATCCGATCGTCGATGCCGTGAAGCACGGCATCGCGCACCGAATCGTCGAGGTCCTCCCACGGCGTGTCGACGTCCGCACCAAGATGGTCGGCGAGTGCCCGAAGCAGCTGTCCGTAGTAGCGAGACGGTGCGCCACTCGACCAGGGCAGCACGACGCCCTCGGCGAGTGACGATGCTGGGTCGCCGATGACGAGTTCGGCGTCGACTTGCAGCCGGGTGCCCAGACCGGCACAGGTCGGGCATGCGCCGTACGGCGAATTGAAGGAGAAATTGCGCGGGGCGAGCTGGTCATAGCTTTCTCGGCAGTGCGGACAGGCCAGATGCTCAGAGAACGTGAGAACCTCGGGTTCGCCGTCGCCATCGGCAAGGATCTCGATGGTTGCGACGCCATCGGCGAGCTGCAGCGCGGTCTCGATCGAGTCGGTCAATCTTCGACGGATTTCGCCCTTCTGCACCAGTCGATCGACCACCACGTCGATGTCGTGCTTGCGGTTCTTCTCGAGCCGGCCGACCTCATCGACACTGTGCACCTGACCATCGACACGAACGCGGGCGTAACCGTCCGTCGCGAGCTGCTGGAACAGCGCGCCGTACTCCCCCTTGCGTCCGCGCACGACCGGAGCCAACACCTGAAATCGCGTTCCAAGTGGCAGTTCGGTGACCTGGTCGACGATCTGTTCGGCGGTCTGTCGGGCAATGGGTCGGCCGCAGTTCGGGCAGTGCGGTTGCCCGATGCGGGCGAACAACAAGCGGAGATAGTCATAGATCTCGGTGATGGTGCCGACCGTCGAGCGGGGATTCTTCGAGGTCGACTTCTGATCAATCGAGATCGCGGGCGACAGACCGTCGATGAAATCGACATCTGGCTTGTCCATCTGCCCCAAGAACTGGCGCGCATATGCAGACAAGGATTCGACGTACCGGCGCTGGCCTTCGGCATAGATGGTGTCGAAGGCCAAACTGGACTTGCCCGATCCGGACAGCCCGGTGAAAACGATCAACGCGTCGCGGGGCAGTTCGACATTGACGTCTTGGAGATTGTGCTCGCGTGCGCCACGAACGACGATCCGATCGCGCGAAGACTCCGTCCTCGTGGCCACCGATCCGCCCTCGCCTCTGCGAACCACCGTCGCGCTCCGAGTCGTCGCCTCGACGCGGACCAACCGCGTCCGCATGGTGCATCGCCATGGCCGAGGAGCGTATCGTCGTGCCTGTGCGCTCCCCCACGCCAGCGCTGCCGTACACGCTTCGAGGATGCATGATGGATGCGAACGCGACGAGTGGACATGTCGAGACGGACGGGGCGTGGCTTGACCGGAAAGACGGCCGGGTGCGGATCCGAAAACTCGCCGTCGGCGAACTCGCGAACAACGTCTACGTCGTCTCGTGCACGTCGACGGGAACGTCGCTCGTCATCGATGCTGCCGCCCGCCCCGAGGTGATTCGCGATGCGCTCGCGGACACGAGTCCGTTGGCAATCGTGCAGACACATGGCCACTGGGATCACATTCGCGCGATCGAGGCCCTGCGTGACGATCCTGGACTCCCATTCTGGGCGCACGACGGCGACCATTCGAACTATCCGCTGCCGCCGGACCGCTTCCTCACGGACGGTGATGTCATCGACATCGGCGTACTGGAGGTCACCGTCATCCATGTGCCCGGACATACGCCGGGATCGCTGCTGTTTCTCACGCGCGGCGATACACGCCACCACCTGTTCAGCGGAGACACCCTCTTTCCGGGAGGGCACGGAAAGACGACGACCGCCGAGGATCACGCGCGGATCATGGACGGTCTGGAGTCCCGGGTGTTCGCGCGCCTCGACGATGAGACGATGGTGTATCCCGGACACGGCGACGATACGACGATCGGTGCTGAACGGCCGCATCTGCGGGCGTGGCGTGCACGCGGTTGGTGATCGACGCCTACAGGAACGCTGGCGCGCTGGCGATGCCAATCGCAATCAGGATCAGCACGAGCGTCGCCAGCATGCCACGACCGGCCGCTCGGTTCGCGTCGACGGCCATCTGTTCATTGCGAGCGCGCCTGAGCGCGGCATGACCGGCGCCGAGTGCGACGAGGCCGACGAGCGGATGGAGATACGCGATTTCCGGACGCGATTCCCAGGATGACGTCAATCCATAGATCAACAGGCCGAGCAGGACCTGCACGTCGACGGCGACCATGACCAGCACGAACACGCCAGGGCGGTACTCGCGCGCATACTTGGCCCGATTGAAGGCCACGGCAGCGGCAACGAGCAGTGCCGCGACCATGATGTATCCGAGCCAGGGATGCACCGTCTGGAGCAGTGACGTCACGAGCGTTCCCATCCACCGTTCGTTGCATCAGCCGTACATCGCCGCAGCCTAGTCGCCCGCACGATGGGAGCGAACGTGCGCTCGATACGACCGCGCCTCACACGTTTGCGGCCTTCATCGCGGCCAGTTCGCGTCGAAGGTCAGCGATCTCGTCGCGCAATCGGGCCGCGAACTCGAACCGCAGATCCGCCGCCGCCTCATGCATCTCCTCCTCGAGGCGCACGATGAGGGCCTGAAGGTCCTCACGCGGCAGTTCCGACTCTCCCGTGGTGCGATCTCGGTCGAGCGCAGAGCCTGGCTCGCTGCCGCTCCCACTCTCTTCCGCACGTACGGCCTCGATGATGTCCCCGACGCGCTTGCGGATCGTCTGTGGGTCGATGCCATGGCGTTCATTGTGCGCGAGCTGCGTGTCACGTCGTCGCTGCGTTTCGTCGAGTGCGCGGCGCATCGCCGCAGTGACGTGGTCTGCGTACATCACGACTTCACCGTCAACGTTTCGCGCAGCGCGGCCAACCGTCTGGATCAGTGAGGTCTCGGACCGCAGGAACCCTTCCTTGTCCGCATCAAGAATCGCGACGAGGGAGACTTCCGGGAGGTCGAGGCCTTCTCGGAGCAGATTGATGCCTACGAGGACATCGTACTCGCCGAGGCGCAACGATCGAAGGATCGCGACACGCTGGACGGTGTCGATGTCGGAGTGGAGGTAGCGGACACGCACACCGTTCTCGAGTAGGAAATCCGTGAGGTCCTCCGCCATCTTCTTCGTCAGCGTCGTGACCAGCACCCGTTGATTCTGCTCCGCACGAGCGCGGATCCGCTCCATGAGGTCATCGATCTGTCCGTCGGTGCCGCGCACCGTGATCTGCGGATCGACGAGGCCCGTCGGGCGAATCAACTGTTCGGCGATCGTGTCAGATTGCGCCCGCTCGTACGCCCCCGGGGTGGCCGAGATGAACAGACGCTGGCCGACGCGTCCGATGAACTCGTCGAACGTCAGCGGTCGATTGTCGCGCGCCGACGGCAATCGGAAGCCGTGTTCAACGAGGGTGTCCTTGCGAGAACGGTCTCCCTGGTACATGCCACCGATCTGCGGCACGGTGACATGCGATTCATCGATGAACACGACGAAGTCGTCCGGGAAGTAGTCGAGCAGCGTGTACGGAGGCTCGCCGGGAGCACGGCCGTCGAAGTGGCGGGAGTAGTTCTCGATGCCGTTGCAGAAACCGACCTCGCGGATCATCTCGAGGTCGTAGGTCGTCCGCATTTTCAATCGCTGGGCTTCGAGCAACTTGCCGTCGGCCTCAAACGACGCCAGGCGCTCCTGCAGTTCCGCCTCGATGGAGTCGACGGCGCGTTCGACGGCTTCCTTCGACGACACGTAGTGCGATGCAGGGAACACGGCAACCTGTTCGACCGTGCCGAATGACTCGCCGGTGATCGGATCGACCCGCACGATGCGTTCGACGTCGTCGCCGAAGAACTCGACCCGCACGATGCGCTCGTCGTCGGCGGGAAAGACTTCGAGCGTGTCTCCGCGTACGCGAAAGGTGCCGCGCACGAGCTGCAGGTCGTTGCGGTGGTACTGCAGATCGACGAGTTTGTGCATCGAGGCGTCGAGGCCGGCCTCGACGCCGGTGCGCAACCACAGGACGTGATCTTCGTATTCGAACGGTGAACCGAGGCCGTAGATGCACGACACCGAGGCTACGACGACCACATCGCGCCGGGAAAGCAGGGCCATGGTCGCGCGATGGCGAAGACGGTCGATCTCGTCGTTGATGGACGAGTCCTTCTCGATGAACGTGTCGCTCGCCGGGATGTAGGCCTCCGGCTGGTAGTAGTCGTAATACGACACGAAGTACTCAACGGCATTGTCCGGCAAGAAATCGCGGAATTCGTTGGCGAGCTGCGCGGCCAGCGTCTTGTTCGGAGCGATGACGAGGCATGGCCGCTGGAGCCGCTCGAGCACCTTGGCGGCGGTGAAGGTCTTTCCGGTGCCGGTCGCACCGAGAAGCGTCACGGCTCGTTCCCCCGCCGCGAACGCCCCGGTGATCTCCTCGATTGCCGATGGCTGGTCACCGGCAGGTTCGAAGTCGCTTACGACGCGAAACGCGATGTCGTCGCCCACGTTGCGGTGCAGCAGTGATCGGTCACCCATGCCAGGGACAATACCGCTCACCGCGTCGCTGACGCTCGACCCCGCAGCCACACCATGAGCTCGTTCACCGCATGGGTCAACGCTTCGCGCGATCCATCGTTGGTGACGACGTAGGACGCGGCCTCGCGTCGCGCGTCGTCATCCACTTGTGTCTGCATGCGCGCGCGAACGTCGGCGACGCTCATGCTGCGTTCGTCGACGAGTCGCAGCTCACGAAGCTCGGCAGGTGCAAGCACGACAACGAGTTCGTCGAATGCGTTGACCTGACCGGTTTCGATGAGCAGCGGATGGTCGACGACGACGATGTCTTCGTCAGCGTGTTCCCGAATACGCTCATCCAGGCGCTGTCGAATCTGCGGATGTGTAATCGCATTCAGCGCCGCGCGCGATGGCTCGTCGGCGAACGCACGCGCCGCCAGCACCTCCCGCCGCAGCCGTCCGTGTTCGTCGAGGATGTCGCTGCCAAATCGTGCGGAAAGCGCGTCGAGCACCGGGCTTGGTGGTTCGACGACCTCACGGGCAATGACATCGGCGTCGATCACGACAGCACCGAGCTCGGCGAGGCGAGCCGCGACACTCGACTTTCCGCTCCCGATGCCCCCCGTCAGCCCGACGAGCAACACCCAACGGCCTCTCGCTGCAGCATCACGCCTTGTCGTCGTCCGCTTCTTCCGCCGGCTCCGCATCGGTCGAGTCGTCGCTCGCCACCGGTTCCTCGGTCGAGTCCTCGCTCGCCACCGGCTCCTCATCGGGCGAGTCGTCGCTCATGGACGCGTCCTGCGGGTCGCCGGGCGCCTCACTCTCCGCTGGGGGCTCCACGGGCTCGTCGGGAACATCGGCTTCGGCGAGGGCGATCTCTTCCGGGGTCGCCGTTGATGCAAGCCCTGCCTGAGCGAACGCTTCAGCGAACGCTCCCGACGGGACCGCATCGTTGCCACCCGACGAGTACGCCGTCGAGACTTCGGGCGCCTCGTCGTACGACTCCTCGGCTGGTTCGTCTCCAGCGGTGGCCTGCTTGAGGGAAAGACTGATCCGGCGTCGCACCGTGTCGATGTCGATGACCTTGACCTCGATCTTGTCGCCGACGTTGACGA
>JBBDSV010000080.1:0-3412 GCA_040904785.1 Nitriliruptoraceae bacterium | reverse complement strand
GGGTCGAGCCGCTAGCGTTTATGGCCATGTCCCCCAATCTCGGCCGATTCGGCCTGCCGCTGCGGCGTGCGCTCTCGACGATGGTCCTGCTCGTCGTGGCCGTGTCGGGTGGTGCGCTGGTCCTGACCGGACACGACGTGGAGGTCCTCGTCGACGGTGAACTCGTCGCGGTTCGTGCGTATGGGGGGACCGTCGGCGACGTCCTCGAACGTCTCGACGTCCAGCTCGCAGAGGCCGACGGCGTCAGCCGCGACCTGGCCGCACCGGTCGACGACTCGATGTTCGTCGAGGTCGTGCGCGCGTCGACGATCGACGTCGTGGTCGACGGGACGCTCGAGCGGCGCGTGGTCGCGCCCGTCGGATCGGTGGCGGGAACACTGATCGCCGCCGGTCTGGGGGACGTCCGCAGCCGAGGTGCGGTCATCGTCCCCGCCTGGACGGCACCCGTCGCCGACGGCGACGTGGTCGAGGTCTGGCTTCCCAACGAGATCACGGTCACGGTCAGCGGCTTCGAGTTCGAGGTGACGACGTTCGCCGACGACGTCGGTGAACTCCTCGACGAGCACGGCATCGAGGTCGGTGCGCTCGACGAGCTCAGCGTCGATCCGAACACGTCGTTGGACGTCGTCTCCGAGGTGGTTGTCGTCCGCGGCGAGCACCTGCTCGACACCGAGGAGGTCGTGCTCGCGCACGACGAACAGCGGCGCGAGACGCACGAACTCGAGCGTGGAACGTCCCGGGTCGCGCAGGAGGGCGCCGACGGCCTGCGCCGCGACACGTACCGCGCGACGGTCGTCGACGGCGAGGTGCGTGAGCGCGAACTGGTGCACCAGGAGGTCGTGGACGAGCCTCGGCCCCGGATCGTGCTCGTCGGAACGGCAGATCCCCAGCCGGCAGCGGATCCGGGCCCGGTCGGGGGCGACGACGCGTCGACGCCGACCGCACCGCCCGGCGCGCCTGCCGCCGACGACTCGGTGTGGGACCGCCTGGCGGCGTGCGAGTCACGCGGCAACTGGTCCGCGGTGTCCGCCAACGGGATGTACTACGGCGGTCTGCAGTTCCATCCCGACACGTGGCGCAGGGTCGGCGGCAGCGGCATGCCCCACGAGGCGTCGCGCGAGGAACAGATCCACCGCGGGCAGATCCTGCAGGCCCGCTCCGGCTGGGGCCAGTGGCCCTCGTGCTCACGCCGCCTCGGACTTCGCTAGTTGTAGTACCCACGAGATCGTCAACAACCTCTGTGGGTAGTGCAACTACAACTGGGTGGATTGCTCTCCGGTGAGTTCCAGCGGTGCCCACGCGGGCCAGCGAGTCTCGCCCAGCACGGTTCCGTACTGGTAGCGGGCCACCTCCACGAAGTCCTGGCCGTTCTGACCCGAGGAGTCGTACACGCGGGTCTCGTAGGCCCGGTCGATGGCGTCGACGACGTGGGTCCAGAGCCGCTCGTGTCGCTGTCTGATCTTGGCTGCGGGGACGTCGTGTCCTCCGTCGATGACCCGTTGCGCCACGCGTGCGACCGACAGGTTCACGGGCACGATCAGCACCCGTAGGTGAACCCGGTAGCCGGCCTCGACCGCGCGGATGACCAGCTCGACCTTGGACGGGTGGGAGAAGACGGACTCGGTGATGAACGAGCGCCGGTCGTCGAGGTAGCGCTCCCGCACCGCGGCCGCTTCTGCGGCGGCGTCGTAGGCGCGGGCCATCTCGTCGCCGGGCCAACGCAACGCTGCGATCCGATCGGCGTTGATGAAGTCGAGACCCGTCGCCGCGAGCACCTGCTCGTGGAAGGTCGTCTTGCCTGCTCCATTGGGTCCGGTCAGGAGGTACAGGTCCGGCGAGGAGCTCACAGCTGCTCGATGGTCCCGTCAGGCAGGTGCCGGACGACGTTGCCGTCCTCATCGAGGGTGACGACCACCTGCCCGGCCGCGCGCTTGTCGGCCGCGATGTGGGTCGAGGCGAGGCGTTCATCGATCTCCTCGTCCCAGGCCGTGCGCACCAGCGCCTGCTCGTCAGCGGCGAGACTGTCGTAGTCCCGCCCGGCGAGCAGATCCCTCGCCGTCCGGCGACGCTGTCGGAGCTCGAGCAGCGCGATGGCCTCGACCTCGCTGCCGACCTTCGCCCAGTGCGACAGTTGCTCGGCGACGGTACGACCGGTCAGGGAGGCAGCGACCTTCGCGGCGGCGTACACGTCCTTGTTGACCCGAGTCGGGGTTGCGGCTGCCGAACCCATTGCGACCTCCGTTCGTAGCAGCGTGCTACATACCTTACCGAAGTGGTGCTGACGCGCCAGTCGTCCGTTCGAAGTGGTGGCGGGTTCGTCCGACCGGGCGCTCGTGACGCGCAGGTGCGGGACCGGCCGCGACCAGTCGAGAACCGCTGCAGCCCGGGTCACTCGCGGGCCGCATGCACGGTGACGACGAGTTCCTCACCGCGAACGTGGGTCGCGGAGATGGTCGGGTGCCTCTGCAGGTGTCGTGTGCGCACGGCGGCGGGAGAGGTGCCGAAGTGCACCTGGCCGTGAAACAGGAATCCGTCGACGGGGCCGGTGAACACGCGGCCATCGAAACTGACGGTCGCGACGACGAAGATGTTCATCCCGGTGAGACGCTCGACGAGTTCGGTGGCGTCGAGGCGTGCCGCCTGGGTGTGGATGTCTCGGAGATGCGAGCCTGCGGCGTCGTAGCTGCGCCCGAGCAGTTCGTCGAGCCACCTGATGTCTTCGGCGGTCTCACGTATGTCTGGTCCTCGATCCCGGTGTTCGATCGGAGTCCACAGACCCTACGGGGAGCATGCGACACGATTCTGACTGGGTGCCGGCCCGGAGGCCCGCCCGCCTCCGCGACCAGGGGATCGACGTGGTCGAGGACCAGTGACACCGCACGTTGGCGGTCGCGAGGCCGTGGTCGCCGCCCTGGGAATCGCCTCACCGACAACTGGCCGGACATCCGACCATAGGGACACATGAGATAGTATATGTCCGCATGCGAGTCGGTGAGGACCGTTGTGATCGATGCTGCCAGCGCGAACGAGCCGTCCCTGTTCGCCCCGACGTCGGTCACCCGGCGGTGGGCACCCGGCCCCGGCAGCGGCCTGTCGCGCCGCAGGTCCAGGCCCGCGAACTACGAAGCGACGGTGCCTGCGACCATCGCTCACCTCCCCGTTGATCTGTCGGGGGTAACGGCGGCGGCCTGCTCCGAGGCGGTGCAGGAGGTCACCGCCGTTGACCGCTCCATGGACGGCTCCACGGTGGCCATCGCCGCGCTGTCGCTACTGCGCTCCGAAGCGGTCGCGTCCTCGCGCATCGAGTCGCTGCGGGTGTCCAACCGCGGCGTGTCACTGGCCATGTACGCGCCGGCCGCTGCCAGGGCGTCCGCGCGCGAGGCCGCCGCCAACGTCAGGGCCATGGCTGCCG
>JBBDSV010000079.1:0-3539 GCA_040904785.1 Nitriliruptoraceae bacterium | reverse complement strand
GACTGGGACGTCACCGACGAGCAGATCGACGAGCAGCTGCAGTCGCTGCGGGAACGCTACGCCGAGGTCGATGAGGTCGACCGCGCTGCGGCCGACGGTGACCTGGTCACGGTCAACCTCGACGTCACCGTCGACGGCGAGAAGCTCGAATCGGCCCACGTCGAAGACGCGCTCTACGAGATCGGCTCTGGCGGGGTGACCCCGAAGCTCGACGAAGAGCTGATCGGCAAGTCGGCCGGTGACGAGTTCACCTACGACGACAACCTGCCCGACGACTATCCCGAACACGGCGGAAAGCCCGCGACGTTCGCCGTCACCGTCGTTGACGTGCGCGAGAAGACCCTGCCCGACCTCGACGACGACTTCGCCGCCTCGGCCTCCGGGTTCGACACGATCGCCGAGCTGCGCGACGACCTGCGCACCTCGCTGCGCCGCCGCAACGTCACCAACGCCCAGCACGAGCTGCGCGGCAAGATCCTCGACGCCTACCTCGCCCGCGTCGACATCGAACTTCCCCCCGCAATGATTCAAGGTGAAGTCGACGAACGCCTGCACCAGCTCGAACATCAGGCCGAGCAGTACGGCATGTCGGCCGACGATCTGCTCAGCATGCAGGCAAGCGACCGTGAGACGTTCACCGACGATGCCCGCACGCAGGCCACCTCGTCGGTCAAGGCCCGGCTGGTCCTCGACCGGTTGGCCGAGACGCTCGACGTCAAGATCGAGACGTCCGACATCGAACAAGAGATCCTGCGTCACGCGCAGCAGTCCAACATGGCCCCAAACGAGGTCGCCAAGGTCGTCCAGGAGCAGGGCAGCCTGCCGGTGCTCGTCGGCGACATCATGCGCCGCCGGGCGATCGACCAAATCGTCGAGGCGGCCGATATCGAGGGTGAACCCGACGAGGCGACGCTGATCGAACTCGGACTCGCCGAAGACCCCGACGCCGAGCCGGCCGAAGAGTCGTCGAAAGACGCGCCCGGGCTGATCGTGCCCGGCCAAAAGCCGTCGGAAGAGTCGGAGAGTGAACTGATCGTGCCCGGCCGGGACTGACCTGCGGGGCTGCGGCGCAGCCCCGCCGCTCGGCGGCGGCACGTCGGTACGCTGCGCGACGTGCTCCGGGCTTGACTTGAGGTTCGTTGCACGACCCGCCGGCCCGTAGGGGCCCACCCGCAGCGCGGCAGTGAAACGGAGCGCACGTGGACACGTCCGGACATCTGGCCTCGACGGTCGCCGACCTGCTCGGCCCGCCGTCGCCGACCAACTATCTCGTGCCGACGGTCATCGAGCAGACCAACCGCGGTGAACGTGCCTTCGACATCTACTCGCGGCTGCTGCAGCAGCGCATCGTGTTCCTCGCGACCCCGGTCAACGACGAGATCGCCAACGTCGTGATGGCCCAGCTGCTCCACCTCGAGTCGGAAGATCCCGACAAGGACATCGCGCTCTACATCAACTCGCCCGGCGGGTCGATCACCGCGCTGTTCGCGATCTACGACACGATGGAATACATCAAGTGCGACGTGCAGACGACCTGCATGGGGCAGGCCGCCTCGGCCGCCGCGGTGCTGCTCGCCGCCGGCACGCCCGGCAAGCGGTTCGCGCTGCCACACTCGCGGATCCTGCTGCACCAGCCGTCCGGCGGCGCCGAAGGCCAGTCGGTCGACATCGAGATCCAGGCCACCGAGATCCTGCGGATGCGCGACCTGATGGTCAAGATCCTCGCCGAGAAGACCGGTCAATCCGAGGAACGGATCGCCGAGGACACCGACCGCGACTTCATCCTCGACGCCCAGGGCGCCAAGGACTACGGGATAATCGACGAGATCATCGCCAGCCGCAAGACCGCCTGAGGCGTCTGGCGGGCCGTCCCGGGTGTCCGGGAGGGTTGACAGCGGCCGTGCCGCCGGCTGGTTACCATCAGCGCGCCCGTGGTTGCGACCGCGGTCGGTGTGGCCGGGAGAGCCAGGGATGCGCCGACGTGCGACAGCCAGGCGACGATCGAGGCGGTGATGGCCAAGTTCGGTGAGGCAGACGCACTGCTGAAGTGCAACTTCTGCGGCAAGTCGCAGAAGCAGGTCAAGAAGCTCATCGCCGGCCCCAGCGTCTACATCTGCGATGAGTGCATCGACCTGTGCAACGAAATCATCGAAGAGGAACTCGCCGAACCGGCCGATCTGCAACTCGACGAGCTGCCCAAGCCCAAAGAGATCTACGGGTTCTTGAACGACTACGTCGTCGGCCAGGATGCGGCGAAGAAGTCGCTGTCGGTCGCCGTCTACAACCACTACAAGCGCATCCAGGTCGACACGTCGACGACCACCAGCGAAGACGTCGAACTGCAGAAGTCCAACATTCTGCTGCTCGGCCCCACCGGTTCCGGCAAGACGCTGCTCGCCCAGACGCTCGCGCGGCTGCTCAACGTCCCGTTCGCCATCGCCGACGCCACCGCGCTGACCGAAGCCGGCTACGTCGGTGAGGACGTCGAGAACATTCTCTTGAAGCTCATCCAGGCCGCCGACTTCGACGTCAAGAAGGCCGAGACCGGCATCATCTACATCGACGAGGTCGACAAGATCGCCCGCAAGTCGGACAACCCGTCGATTACCCGCGACGTGTCCGGCGAAGGTGTCCAGCAGGCGCTGCTGAAGATCCTCGAAGGCACCGTCGCTTCGGTGCCGCCGCAGGGCGGACGCAAGCATCCCCACCAGGAATTCCTGCAGATCGACACGACCAACATTCTGTTCGTCTGCGGCGGGGCGTTTTCCGGCCTCGAACGGATCGTCGAACAGCGCCACGGCCGCCGCGGTGTCGGTTTCGGCGCCGACGTCGTTGCTGCCCACGACGAAGACCTCGCCGATCTGCTGCGCAACGTGCTGCCCGAAGACCTGGTGCGCTACGGGCTGATCCCCGAATTCATCGGCCGGCTGCCGATCGTCTCGTCGGTCGAACCGCTCGACCGCGACGCGCTCGTCGACATCCTCACCGGCCCGAAGAACGCGCTGACCAAGCAATACCGGCGGTTCTTCGAATTCGACGGGGTCGAACTCGAGTTCACCACCGAAGCGCTCGACGCCGTCGCCGACCTCGCCATCCTGCGCCAGACCGGTGCGCGAGGCTTGCGCGCGATCCTCGAAGAGGTGCTGCTCAACACGATGTACGAGCTGCCGTCACGCGACGACGTCGGCCGCTGCGTCATCGACGCCGACACCGTCCGGCAACGCACCAACCCGACGCTGGTTCCCCACGGCAAGCTGCGCGAGGTCGAAGAGCCCCAGGAGCGGTCCGCCTGACCGCCACCGTGGACACGCCTGCGCAGGTGCAACCGGTCGGTCGTGACGACATCGCCGCCGCGGCCGACCGCATCGCCGACCACCTCCGTCCTACCCCGATCCTCGTCGTCGACGCCGGCCGGCTCGCCGAGCCGGGGCTGACACTGAAACTCGACCAGCTGCAGCCCACCGGCGCGTTCAAGGTCCGCGGGGCAATCTCGCTGCTGACCGGTGTTGCGGTGCCCGCCGCCGGGGTGGTGGCCGCCT
>JBBDSV010000078.1:0-3550 GCA_040904785.1 Nitriliruptoraceae bacterium | reverse complement strand
GGCCGACGAACAACCGACAGACGAACCCGCAGCCACCGACACCACCAGCCCCGCCGAACCACCACCAGTCACAGCCACGGCAGCGGTCTCGCAGGCCGGCCGTGCGGTGGTCACCTCACCGTTGGTCCGCAAGCTGCTCCGCGAAGCTGGCATCGACCCCGCTGACGTGCCGGCGACTGGTGCAGGCGGGCGCGTCACCCGCGAGGATGCAGAACGCGCCATCGCACAGGGTGAGGCAGCACCGGCGTCCTCGGGATCAGCCTCGATTTCGACCACACCGACCGTCAGCCGCGAGCGACCGGCCGCATCACCCCGTCAGATCGACTTCGGCGGCGAACGAGAAGTGACGCAGGACCTCTCACGGATCCGAAAGGTCATCGCATCGTCGATGATGGACTCGCTGCAGTCGACCGCACAGCTGACGGCTGCCGTCGAGGCAGATGTCACCACCATCATGCACGTGCGCAGCGCGTTGAAGGACGAGTTCCGTCAACGTGAAGGCGCGTCACTGAGCCCATTGGCGATGATTGCACGGGCCGTGTGCATGACGTTGCCGCGCCATCCGTCACTCAACGCGTCGATCAACCAGGAGGCTGGAACCGCCACCTACCACCGGTTTGTCAATCTCGGCATTGCAATCGACACCGAGCGCGGATTGCTGGTGCCCAACATCAAGGACGCACACGATCTGAACACGTCTGCGATCGCACGTGCGATCGGCGACATCGCCAGTCGTGCACGCGGCAAGCAATTGGGTCCCGACGAGATCTCCGCCGGGACGTTCACGATCACCAACACCGGCTCGATGGGCACGCTTTTCGACACCCCCATCCTGAACCCTCCTGAAGTGGCGATTCTCGCCACGCCCGCGATCGAGAAGCGCCCGGTGGTGATCTCCGATGGCGTCTCGGACGCGATTGCGATCCGTTGGATGACGTATCTGTGTCTCACCTACGACCATCGCATGGTCGACGGTGCCGACGCGGCACGCTTTCTGCAGGATCTCAAGTTCGTGCTCGAGACCTACGACTTCGCCACGGAGCTCAGCGGGTGAATCACGCGCCCAGGCCGACGGCCCGCGTGCTGCGTTCGCAGGACGGTGGAAGCATCGTGGCCGTGCACGCCGGGCGGGTTGCGTACCAAACCGCTTGGGACTGGCAGCGCGCACTGGTCGCCGACCGGCACGCGGCACGCGCCGGTGACACGCTCCTGCTGCTCGAGCATCCGGCTGTCTACACGCGTGGGAAGCGCACCGATCCCGACCACGTCCGGTGGGATGCGGCGACGCGCCGTGCACACGGGGTCGACCTCGTAGACGTCGATCGTGGCGGTGACGTGACCTACCACGGTCCCGGTCAACTCGTCGGCTATCCCATCATCAAACTCGCATCGATCCGCGCTGTCGTCGACTACGTCCGAGCGCTCGAAGGAGTGCTCATCGATGCGCTGGCGGACTTCGGCGTCGCAGCGGCGCGCGTCGACGGCTACACGGGTGTCTGGGTCGGTGACGAGAAGATCGCTGCCATCGGCGTGCGCGTGGCGAGCGGCGGCATCACCTCACACGGCTTCGCGCTCAATGTTGCTCCAGACCTTGCGCACTTCACCGGCATCGTCCCGTGCGGCATCACCGACCGCGGCGTGTGCTCACTCGCGAGCCTCGGCGTCGACGTGTCGATGGACGAGGTGGCCACCGCGGTCGAGCAGACGTTCGCGGCACGGTTCAACGCGCGGCTCGAACGCCAATCTCGCGCCATTCACGAACGCCGCTACCCCGCAGTGTTCGCCGACGTCCCGCACGCAAGCGCGGTTCCCGCATGACGACTGAACCAGTCATTCCGCCCGGAGCTCGCACCCTTGCCGTGCTGGGACGCGAACAGGTGCAACGCGCCGGCGTCGTCCGACGGTCGGTTGACACGACACTGCCCGGCGGTCGCAAGCCCGACTGGCTGAAGGTCACCGCGAGTTTCGGGGACAACTTCCGGGACATCACGCGATTGATGGACGATCTCGATCTCAACACCGTCTGCGCACAGGCCGCATGCCCCAACATCTACGAGTGCTGGGAGATGCGTGAGGCGACGTTCCTGATCGGCGGTGAGGACTGCACCCGACGTTGCGGGTTCTGCCAGATCAAGACGGGGAAACCGGCGGGCTACGACACCGACGAACCGCGTCGGGTCGCCGAAGCCGTCGAACACCTCGGGCTGCGCTTTGCCGTGGTGACCATGGTGGCGCGGGACGACCTCGACGATGGCGGCGCATGGCTCGTCGCCGAGACGATCCGCCAGGTTCGCGCCCGCACCCCTCAGGTCGGCATCGAGGTGCTGCCGAGCGACTTTGGGTTCGGGAATGACCCCGCACGCGGCGCGGCCGCACTCGACCAGGTCGTCGCCGCCTGTCCTGACGTGTTCGCGTTCAATCTGGAGACAACGCGTCGCTTGTTCCCCGTCATTCGCCCTGCGTTCGACTACGACCGTGGCCTGGAATTCCTGGCGCGTGCCCGCGCGGCGTTCCCCGCGACGACGGCCGTGAAATCCAACCTCATCGTCGGCATGGGTGAGACCGACGATGAAGTCCGCGAATGCCTCGAGGACCTGCGCGCCGCGGGTGTCAACCTCGTCACGATCGGCCAGTACCTGCAGCCTTCGGCCCAGCATCTGCGCCTCGACCGGTACGTCACCCCGGAACAGTTCGCCGCCTTCGGCGACTACGGGGCACAGCTCGGTTTCGATCACGTCGAGGCCGGACCGATGGTCCGGTCGAGCTACCACGCGGGCAAGCAGGCACAGGATGCCCAGGCGTGGACGCCTGCCGGCCATCATCCACCCGACACGCGCGACCGCTGATCCCTCAGTCGGGAAGTGACGGCTGTTCAGCCGCGTCGGTCGACACGTCAGTGTCGTGGCCGCGAGCCTGGGCGACGGCCGAGGCGATCGTCCGTGCATCCGGTGCCGGCGTCTCGAACACCGGCGCGTCGGCATCGCCGACAGCAACCGGCGCTTCGGTGCGCAACCACACTGTGCGCTGCGGGAAGGGAATCTCGACGTGTGCAGCGTCGAATGCGATCTTGATCCGTCGACGCAACTCCCGCGCGATCGCCCACTGTCGACCCGGCCGCGTCTTGACGACCAGCCGGATGTCGACACTCGAGTCGTTCAACTCCTGGACCCCCCAGATCTCAGGGACATCGAGGAAGTCCTCGACAAACTCGGGTTCTTGCGACATGTCCGTCGCGACCTGCAGGATGATCTGACTCGATGCGTCGATGTCAGCGCCGTATCCGATGCCGATGTCGAGCAGTGCACGCGCCCAGCCCTGGCTCATGTTGCCGATCCGACGGATCTCTCCGTTCGGGATGTGCCACAATGTGCCGTTGACGTCACGTACGCGGGTGGTCCGAAGCGAGATGCTCTCGACCTTGCCTGAAGCATCACCAGCATCGATGATGTCGCCGACGCCGTACTGGTCCTCGAGCAGCATGGAGACTCCCGAGAGGAAGTCCTTGACCAGGTCCTGCGCGCCGAAGCCCAGAGCGATCCCGACGATGCCT
>JBBDSV010000077.1:0-21687 GCA_040904785.1 Nitriliruptoraceae bacterium | reverse complement strand
GTTGATGGCCGACGGAACGTCAACGGATGCGTGTTGTCCACGACACGTCGACCGAGTGCTCGAGCTGTGCCAGTCACTGGCGGGAATCGTTGTCGTGTGACGTGCCGCAGTGTTCGGCGCGACGTGCGAGGATGTCGGATCACATGTGTCACGCGCGTGGTGATGTCACCTTGGAGGGGGCCCTGATGTACCTCTATGAAGCCGTCGCCGAAGCGATCGCGCGCCACGGCATCACTGCGATCTTCGGCTACCTCGGCGACGACATCGCCAAGCTGGTTGTCGCGTGCCGTGAACGCGGCATCGACTACTACGGGGCACGTCACGAGAACCAGGCGGTCGCGATGGCCGATGGCTTCTCGCGCGCGACCGGACGGACGGCCATCGCTGCGGTTACTGGGGGGCCGGGGTTCACGAATGCGTTGACCGCGGTCAACACTGCGAGCCGCTTCGGTTCGGGCGTCGTTGTGATTGTCGGGACGGGTATCGGCGGGCCCAAGGATCTTTCGCACCCCGACGTGTGCGCGGCAATGAACATCCACTGTGTCCAGCCCGGCACGCCTGCCGACACGCTGACCGATGTGGCGCGCGCATTCCGCGCCGCCGATGCCGGTGTGGCCACGGTGTTGAGTCTGCCCACCGTCTTCATGGACGAAGTCACGCATCCGGTCGAGCGCGATGCCGAGGCCGCTGTCGAGCTCGACGTCATGGTGCCGGACGATGCGGCGATCAGGAACGTGGCTGATCTGCTCGAGGCGACGTGGATGGTCTCCCGGCCCGTCGTCCTCGCTGGACGCGGTGCGGTTGTCTCGGAAGCCGGCCCAGCACTGATTGCGTTGGCAGAGCGCATCGGTGCGCTGTTGGCGACGACATTGCGCGCGCCCGCCTTGTTCGCCGGCGACCCGTACGCGATCGGTACGTCGGGCACATATGTGTCGCCCGTCGCGGCCGATCTGCTGCGTGGCGCCGACTGTGTCCTGGCATTCGGCGCGTCACTCAATCGCTTCACGACATTCGACCGGACGCTGTTCCCGAAGGCCCGCCTCGTGCACGTCGATGTGGCGGACGGCGCACACGGACTGCACGTCGACGTAGACCCCGAACTCGCCGTTGTTGGCGATGCGCGGCTGACGGCCGAAGCACTCGTGGCCGAGCTCGAAGCGCGCGGCCACACGCACCGCGGATACCGCACGCCTGCGGTCCGTCGGCAACTCGCGGAGTTCTCCCCGGCGACGACGTTCTCCGACAGCACACGCCATGGCGCCATCGACCCGAGAACCTTGGCGTTGGCGGTGGACGCGCTGCTCCCACCCGAGCGGGTGGTGGTGGTCGACGGCGGCAACAACTCCGCGTTCTGGGTCACCCACCTCCAGGTTCGGCAACCGCAGGACTTCATGCAGACGTCGTATGTCGGTGGGGCCGGCGGCATCGGTCTGAGTCTCGGCGCCGCAATCGGCGCGGCGATCGGGCGTCCCGACGCGTTGGTGGTCAACTGCGTCGGCGACGCCGCGCATCTGATGGCTCTGGCAGACCTGGACACCGCAGCGCGCTACCACGTGCCGCTTGTCGTGCTGATCAGCAATGACCAGGCGCTCGGCGCAGAGGTCCACTACTTGTCGCTCGTGGGGCTGTCCACCGAGGTTGCCGAGATCGCGCCACCCGACCTCGTTGCGGTAGCGCAGGCGCTCGGCGCCGAAGCGATGACGATCGATTCCGTCGCGGACCTCGACAATCTCGCCCGTCGGCTCGCTGAACCGATCACGGGTCCGATCGTCGTTGATTGCCATGTCGACCGATCCGTGCGGGCGGATTGGGTCGACATGCTGTGGGGCAACCGTGTCGTTCCGCTTGGTCGCACGTGAATGGATTCATGCTGGGGCGTTGAGGTCACGCGGGCTCGGGGCACGGTGATCCCACGTCCTCGCCCGCGTCGGAATCGGTTGTGATTCTCGGAACGATTCCTATATAGTGATCCGGTCGCCGGCTCGTGTGAGCGCGGTGCCGCGGTACGGAGAACGCATGAACGCATCGACGCGGGCGCGGGTTGTCCGCCTCGTGCTGCTGGTGATACTGCTTGTGGGATGTACGGCGCCGACGCTCGACGCACCGTTAGCGGGGACCGATGGCGAGGCCGGTGCCGACAGGAGCGGACCCGAGGGCGCAGCGAGCGAACCGATGCGCGTCGTTGCGACCACGAGCATCCTCGGCGACATCGTGCGGTCGATTGCCGGGGACCACGCGGACGTCGAGGTCGTCATCCCGGCCGGTGTCGATCCGCACGGTTTCGAGCCTTCGGCTGCGGTCGGTGTCGCGATGCGTGAGGCCGACCTCGTTGTCGCCAATGGACTGCAACTGGAGGATGGTCTCGAGTCGATCATCGCAGCGGCAGCAGCCGACGGCGCCACGGTGTTCACGTTGGCCGACAAGCTCGACCCGATTCCCTTCGACGGTGGCGAGCACGACGACGACGGCGCCGACGATGACCACGATGCGGAGGATGATCACGACGAACATGATCATGGTCCGCTCGACCCGCACGTGTGGTTCGATCCCGTCCGTATGACGCAAGGTGCCGAGTTGCTCGCCGCAGCGCTTGCCGATGCGGACACGGTCCGTGATGGAGCCGCGTGGAGTGCCGACGGTGAGGCATACGCCGCCAAACTGCGCGCGCTGCACGACGAACTCGAGGCGACGTTTGGATCGATCCCGCGCCAGCGCCGGGTTCTCGTCACGAACCACGATTCCCTCGGCTATCTCGCGGCGCGCTATGACCTCACCGTGCTCGGAACAGTTGTCCCCGGCGCGTCTACGCACGTGGCGCCGGATGCGCGAGCATTCGCCGCGCTGATCGAGCAGGTTGCTGCCGCAGACGTGCGCGTCATTTTTGTGGAGCGCACAGACGCCGCCGACGGTCCTGAACAGCTCGCCCGCGAGGTGACCGACCGCACCGGCAGGCAGGTCGAGGTCGTTGCGCTCGACACGGACGCGCTGACGCCGCCTGGCACTGCCGCCGATACCTATCTCGGGCTGCTCGAAACGACCGCGAACACGATCGCCGAGGCGCTTGGCGCCGTAGGCTGATCACGAGTGAGCGCTACGCAACCCGCTCTCGGTCTGCGACGTCTCACGTCCACGACCCCGACCGGAGCATCCCATGTCGTCGACATCGCCATCCGCTTCCCCTACGCCGAGCAGCTTGCCTGCTGCGCGCTGGATCGCACTCGTGCTCCAGTTCGGCATCGGGGTGTTTCCGCTATCGGCCAGCGGACTGGTCGCGCCCGCGTGGGCGTTGGCAGTCATTGCCGCCTTCTGGGCGGCCGGGCTGGTGACTATCTGGCGCGTCGGACGTTCCCGACCCGTTGCAACCCTTGCGGTGCCGGTCGGCACGCTCGCGGTGTGGTTCGGGTTCCTCACCTTGGGTGAACGCTTTCTGGGTTGGGTGGCGTGACACGCGCCTCGTCTGACTGGCAACGCCGCGCCACGACCGGGGTGGCGTGATGCGGTTCGGCCACATTCTCGCCGTCTTTCTCACCACCATCGGAACGACGGTTGCATTACCGCTTCTCGGGATCGCCGCACCGCTCGCGTGGGTCATCGGTGTCGGCCTCGTCTGGACGCGGCGCGGGTGGACGACTGGCGAACGCGCGCTGCTCACGATGGTGTGGCCGGGCGGGACCGCGCTACCGCTGGTGATCGCGGTCACCGCCGCTCGAACATGCGTGTCGACCGCCTCGAGCGGCCTGGATGGCAGTGTCGGACCCGGAGTCGGTGACGCCGTGTGCACTGGCTTCGCATTGCCGCAGGCGATCGGGGTCCCGTTGTTTGTCGCGATGGTCGCAGCACCGCTGATCGTGGGAGCGATGGCGCTCATCCGACTGCATCGTCGCACTGCCGTGTGACCAACATGTGAGGGCCCGGCGATGACGCCGGACCCTCACGTTGTCTTCCGTCGTCAGTTGGCATCGCCAGGGGTTGCGCGTCTGCGCCGGCGCCATACCACGACACCGACGAGTGCCGGAAGTGCGAGGACTGCCACGGCGATCGGGAGCACGGTGACAACCGTCCAGATCACGCCGTCGACCACAACGGTGAGCAATCGCACGGTTGCGGCGAACGCGTCGCGGAGTGTCGAGCCCGGATCCCAGGCGATCTCGGCGGCTGCGCGATGCTGCTCAATGCCGACATGAATGGTCGCGTAATCGATCTGGTCCTCAAGCGCTGTCTGGCGGGCCTCGAGCTGGTCGATCTCGGCGCGCACCTCCCGGATGCGCGAGAAGACGGCGAGCAGCGCTTCGGCATCCGGTTCGGATTCACGGACCTCGGTCAGCAGCTGGAGCAACTCGTCCTCGAAGGCGCGCAGGTTGCTCAGTCGCGCGTCGATGTCCACGACTTCCATCGTGACGTCGTACTCGTCGATCCGGGAGTGCGGTACCTCGTCGCCGACGTCGGCGATCTCGTCGACCACGTCCTCCAGTCGATCCGTCGGCACTCTGAGCGTGAGCCAGCTGTATGACAGGCCCACGTCGTCATTCGACACGTCGATCGTTGCGGCATATCCACCGGCCCGTTCGGCGATCGCGATGACCGTGTCCGTAGCCCGATCCGGCTCGTCGACGCGGATGGTGATGTCCGCGCTGCGAACAACATGTCGTCCCGTCGGAGCGCCCGGCTCGATCGGTGGAATGGGATCGCTACCGCCACTGTCGTCGGCGAGTGCGCGTTCTTCGGCCTCCATCGGCGCCGGCATCGCGCCGGCCGAATCGCTCGTCGACATTTCGGCGCCGTCGAAGTCTCCCGCGTCCTCGCCGCCGCACGCGCTGACGAGCAGCGCGAGCAGTGTGAAGAGTGCGGAAGCGACGATCACGCTGCGCCGCCGAGTGCGAGCCCGATGCTGGGTGTTCATCCGTGTGCCTTCCTGCCTCGTGGGCCAGTCTGTGCATTGGACGCCCGCGACGGCGGTGCGGTTGCAGGGCGCCGATCGGGCGGCCATGTCGCAGGTGAACGGCACACTCGCCGCGGCGGCAGCACGCTTGCCGTCTTCGGGAGGACGGCGGCGTCACGGTCGGCGCGGCCGCGTGAGGCCAGCACGACGGCAATCGGCTGGTGGGAGAGACGATGAACGAACGTGATGAGGATCTGGCGCGATTGCAGCAGCTGCTGGACACGAGTTACGCCCAGGCCGGCAGGCACTTGGTGGCGATTCACACGCCGGCTGCGCGGCTGACCGCCGACGCGCTCGTCGCCGCCTATACCGGGATGCAGGTCGCCGTGGTTGCGACGGTCGCAAGCGACGGTCGACCCTTCACCGGGCCGGTCGACACCTTCCTTCATCGCGGGCATCTCTACTTCGGAACGGACGCCTCCGCGGTGCGCACACGTCACCTCGACCGTGATCCCGTCGTCTCGATCACCCATGTTCGCGGCGAATCGCTCGTGGTGACCGTCCACGGCGAAGCAGTTGCCGAGGATCTTTCGGGCACCGATGCCGACTTCGCCGCACGCACGCGCGAGCACTACGGGACGGCATGGGACGAGTGGGATCCCGCGCCCCGCGCCTGGTGGGTACGACCGCACCGCATGTACGCGGCCGACATGTCGGTCCATGCCTCCGCGTGACCGCACGCCTGGTTTCACTCGGGCAACGCGACGCGACCGTCGCTGTCGAGTTCGAAGCCCGGATTGTGCACGATCTCCCACAGGTGGTTGTCCGGATCGCGCACGTAGGCGCTATAGCCGCCCCAGTCCGCGACCGACGGCGGAGCCGTGATCGTGCCTCCGGCAGTCTCGACTCGCGTGCACATCTCGTCGACCTCAGCGGGGGACGGAAGGTTCATCGCGAAGGCACACGCAGTGTTCATGCCGTTCGCGGCCACCGCGACGTTCGCTTCGGCCGCGAGCGCGTCGCGGGGGAACAGACCGAGCGGCACGGCGCCACCGAGCAGGAACGCGACCACGCCTTCAACCGAGGTCGAAGAAACGCGCCATCCGAGCGCGCGATAGAACGTCGTCGATCGAGCAAGATCGTCAACGCCGAGTGTGATCAGGCTCACATGCGGCATCTGGACTCCGATGCATGGACACGGTGGTGACGACGCTGTCGCACAGCGCCCATCCCGGCGGCTCGGTCGCGTATGGTTTGATGTTCGCACGTGCGGTGTGGCGTTGTCGAGTATTCGGACCGACCGTCGTTGCGGCCGGAAGGAGCGTTCATCCCGATGGGCGACACGCGACGACTCGACGGTGTCGCGAGCGTCGTAATGATTGTTCTCGGTGGTTCCCTGGCCGTCGTGACCGCACAGCTCGCGCCGATTCCCGCCCTGCAACTGCGTTTCGTGCTCGTGCTGTCGGGAATCGTGGGTCTGCTCGTCGGTGTCGCGCGGTATCGGCCGGCGATCAGTCGGCCGTGGCTGTTGCTCGCGCTTGGCATGGCCAGCAGCGCGATGGGCGACGTGCTGGTCCTTGTCGCCTCGCGCAGCCAGGAGATGACCGCGAATCTGCCGGCCGATGCCTGGTTGACCGCCATCTCGGGTGCGCTGATCTTCGCGGCGATGTTCGATGCGACCCGCGCGGTGCGTGGCTCCGAAGTCGGCAGCACCCTCGATGCCCTCGTGGTAGCGCTCGCCGGCGGCGTCCTCATTTGGCACCTCGGTGTCGTCCCGGCTGCCGTCCCCGGCTGGGCGGGCAGTGGCACCGAAGTCGCCGGAGCCCTGCAGATACTGCTGTACGTCGGCGTGATGGGCCTGCTCGTACGTACGATCCGCAGCATCCCGCGGGGTGAGCGGTATGCGACGACGGTGCTCGTTGTCGCGCTCATGGCGGCTCTCGCCGCGTTTCTGCTCGGCGCGTTGCGTGATGCAGCGGAACACGCCGGTTCGCACTACGCCGGGTCGCGAGCTGCGTTCGGTGCGATCGCCAATCTGCTCGTCGGCGCCGCGGCCATGCACCCGTCGATGCGTGCGTTGACCGTGCGCCGCGTCCCGCCAGCAGACCGACTGACCGTCGCCCGGACCGTCGCCTTGGGGCTGGCGCTGGCGTGTCCACCGCTGGTGTTCGTGGCGTCGTCGCTGCGAGGGACCGAACCGTCGGTGTTGACGCTCGGCGTCGCATGGGCGGTACTCGTACCCGCCGTGATGTTTCGACTCTACGCATTGTCACGGTCGCGTGATGCGGCACAGCAGCGCGCCGTGTCGTCGGAACGTCGACTGAGCGCAATGGTGGCGCACACGAGCGACGTGCTGTTGCTGGTCCGCCGGGCGCCCGAAAGCGGCTGGGTGATGTCCTACGCCAGCCCGGCGGCGGAACGGGTACTCGGGTTGCCGCCCGACTCGATGCGTGGTGCGTCCTTGTCGGCAATCGTGCTCCCCGACGATCGCGATGTCGTCGAGGGCCTGCTTGCTGACGATGCAGACCTCCCGGCAGCGTCCGACGTTCGAATCCATGGAGGTGACGGCGAACAGCGGTGGATGTCGGTCGTCATCGATGCGATGGGGGATTCGGTTGCGGATCGTGTCGTGACCCTGCGCGACGTCACTGACCGCAAGCGCTCGGAGTTGCGCCTCGAACGGGAAGCGAACCGTGATGCGCTGACCGGGCTCGCGAACCGCCGGGCCATCGAGTCGCACATCGAAGCTGCCCTCGAGTCCGAACCCGGCGACCGGATCGGCGTACTCGTCGCCGATCTCGATGGGTTCAAGCCGGTCAACGACACCGACGGACACGCCATTGGTGATGAGGTGCTGCGCGTCGTCGCTCGCAGGATGCGGGGGGCGCTGCGAGGCGAGGACATCGTCGGGCGCTTCGGCGGCGACGAGTTCGTCGTCGTGTGCGGCGGTCTGGGTGAGCCGAACGCGATCGAAGATCTCGCGGCGCGATTGATTGCACTCGTGTCTGAACCCATCCGGGTCGACGGTGCCGCGGAGCCGATCAATGTGGGTCTCAGCATCGGTATGGCGATCGGTACGCCGGAGCGCGACTCACTGGCTCGCTTGCTGCGCCGTGCCGACGTCGCGCTGTACGACGCGAAACGATCGGGACGCGGCCGAGCGAGCTGGGCCAACGACGACGGCGAGGCCTGACATCGACGTCACGCCGCTCGTGCCGCGTTCGCGACGATCACATCTCGTACCCCTTGCACCAGGCCGGCCGCCACCTGTTCGCAGGTGGCGCGGAAACGGGGGTCGCTGACGTACATCTCTCCGAGCTGCACATGCATTGCGTGCGTGCAGGGGGAGAAGCGTTGGTCGATTTGCTGGCGGTGCGCTTCGACGGCATCCATGGCTTCGTCGGAGTCGGGCGCGAGGCCGGCGGTGTAGACGGCAGCGATGTCGCCAGTGAGCCGTTGAGACTCGGACTTGACGTGTTGCCCGTCAGCACGCGTGAAGTGTCCGGTGCGCCGTGCGCTTTCCGCCCACGCGTCGGTCGTCGCCCACCGCTGTTCTGCCTCTGCCGGCAAGACTCGTTGCTGTTCGCCGAACACCGCAAACATGGCCGATTCCGTCATCGGTCGTCCTGTCGTGTGCGAATCGAGTGCGGCGTCGACCGCTGCGATCATCTGATCGAGCGTGTCGCGGCGCTGCATCAGCATCAAGCGCTGGTGCTCGAGTGCCGCGCCACGGTCATAGCCCGGGTCGTGGACAATGCGAGCGATCTCATCCAGCGCCAGTCCCAGCTCGCGATAGAACAGGACAGCGTGCAGCGTCACGAGGTCGTCGTCGTTGTAGAGCCGGTAGTCAGCCGCTGAGCGTGCGCTCGGTACGACGACACCAACCTCGTGAAAGTGACGCAACGTGCGTACCGTGACGTTTGCCAACGCGGCGACAGCGCCGATCGTGCGCATGACGGATCCTCGGAAGTGTGATGCGGCGGCGCAGAATGAAGGCGGACGTCACGGAAGGGTCAAGCCTGCCGTTGCGTCACCGCGTGCTGATCGCACGACGGCCCCTTCGGGGTGAAAGTCACGTCTGCGACAATCGTGGCGGCATCCTCGAGCGTCTCGAGCCGCGCGTTATTCGCATGCCATTCGGTGAAGCCGGTGACCGGCGGCAGGTTCGGAGGTTGACGTGGTTGGGGTGAGAGTTCTCGTCGGGACACGAAAGGGAGCTTTCGTCCTGACGGCTGACGCGGGACGACAGGACTGGACGATCTCGGGCCCGTTCTTTGAAGGCTGGGAGGTCTATCACGTCGCTGGTTCACCGGCGGATCCTCAACGCCTCTACGCAGCACCGTCACGCGGATGGTTCGGTCAGCTGATCCAACGATCCGACAACGGCGGCGAAACCTGGGCGCCGGTCGGCAATACGTTCGCGTACGCCGGTGACGCCGGAACCCACCAGTGGTACGACGGCACGGAGCGGCCCTGGGAGTTCACCCGCGTGTGGCACCTTTCGCCCGATCCCGCAGATCCCGACCGTGTACTCGCTGGCGTGGAAGATGCCGCGCTGTTCGAGACGCGCGACGGCGGAGCGACCTGGACGGAACTCGACGGTCTGCGTCGCCACGGCTCGGGTCCGCAGTGGCAGCCGGGCGGCGGCGGAATGTGCTTGCACACGATCGTGCGTTCGCCGGTCGATCCGGCGCGACTGCACGTCGCGATCTCGGCGGCCGGCGTCTTCCGCAGCGACGACGGCGGGCAATCGTGGCACGCCGCCAATCGCGGCCTGCATTCCACCTACATCCCGGACCCGGAGGCCGACGTCGGCCACTGTGTGCACAAGCTCGCCGTGCATCCGTCACGCCCCGATGTTTTATACATGCAGAAGCACTGGGACGTCATGCGCAGCGACGACGCGGGCCAATCGTGGACCGAGGTCAGCGGCGACCTGCCGTGCGATTTCGGTTTTCCGATCGCTGTTCACGCCCACGAGCCGGAAACGATCTACGTCGTGCCGATCACGAGCGACGAATTTCACGTTCCGCCGGACGGTCAACTCCGTGTGTACCGCAGCCGCACCGGCGGCGGCGAGTGGGAGCCGTTGACGCGCGGCTTGCCGCAGGAGCACTGCTACGTCAACGTTCTGCGCGATGCGATGGCGATCGATCAGCTTGACGACTGTGGCGTCTACTTCGGTACGACTGGCGGCCAGGTGTACGTGTCCGCCAACGGGGGAGACGACTGGGATCTCGCGGTTCGCGATCTGCCCTCGGTGCTGTCGGTCGAGGTGCAGACGCTGGCATGATCCAGGTGCAGTTACCTCCCCAGCTGCGCTCGCTGGCGCATGTCTCGGGCGTCGTGCAGATCGACGTTCCGCCGCCGGTCACGCTCGGTGCCATCCTCGACGTGCTGGAAGGCCGTGCGCCAGTGTTGCGGGGAACGATCCGGGACCCGGTGTCGGGAAGGCGTCGGGCATTCATCCGCTTCTTCATCGGCACGAACGACTACTCGCACGTGGCGATGGACGAGCCGCTGCCGGACGAGGTCGCAAACGGCACACAGCCGGTGCGGATCATCGGCGCGATCGCGGGCGGGTGATGTCTGCTCGTCAGGAGTCGGCAGCGTCGGTGTCGGACTCCTCGCGGATGATCACGACCGGACAGTGGGCGTGCGTCGCGCACTGCTGACTGACGGATCCCAACAGCAACCCGGCGAATCCGCCGCGACCGCGCGATCCGACGACGAGCAGATCCGCGTTCGCCGAACGCGAAATGAGCTCCTCGGCCGGGCGAAATCCCTCCACAACGGTCGTCTCCACCGAGAGGTCAGCGATGTCGCCGATTGCGTTCGCGACCATCGTCTGGGCGTGCTCCTCGGCCGTGCGACGGGCGTCTTCGATGTCGCGGTCGAGTGCGGCGGCGCGACTGGCGCTGAGCAGTTCACCGTCGGCGTAGGCCCACGCCGTCGGTACCGGGTCGTACACGTGCACGACCTCGAGGGCGGCGTCGCGGAGCCGCGCCTCAGCCACCGCCCACGTCAATGCTTGGCGAGCGCCCGTGGAGTCATCGATACCGACGACAATGCGATGCATGGCGTCCTCCATATTCGCGGATCACTGCGGGCATGGCGGTCAGTGCACGATGACCACCGGGCAGGCTGCGTGTGCCGCGACCTGCTGGCTGACGGAGCCGAGCACGAGTCCGGTGAAGCCGCCACGGCCTCGGGATCCGACGACCACGAGATCGGCGTCCCGTGAACGTTCGACGAGCGCTTCGGCGGGACGGCCATCTTCGGAGGCCACACCGCTGACCTCGAGACCAGCGTTGTCCGCACGGATCTGGTCGACGAGCCGCTTCATCGCCGCATCGGCCTCTTCACGGACCGCGTCAATGCGGTCACGGATGATGTCGAACTGTGCCGGGGTAGCCGCGTCGGCGCTCAGTGACAGATCCCGAATGTTGATCGCCGAATAGACATTGACGATCTCGAGCGCGGCACCCTGCAGGCGGGCCTGTTCGACCGCCCAGTCGACCGCTTTCTGCGCATGTTCCGATCCGTCGGTGCCGACGATGATGCGTTTCATGATGTCCTCGTCCGTCGCGGTGTTCGTCCGCCGGACCGTCACGAATATCCGTGAGCGATCTGCACGTACGACAGTACGACGTTGCCACTCGCGCGGGCAGGGCCGTGTGGCCCGTGATTCACGGGACCGTCGGGAGCGACGTTGCAGGTGCCGGTTCCGCGGCACGGCGGGCTCGGCGGACCTGTGCGGCCGCGCCGACCCACTCGAAGTGGTGGTTGTCGGGGGTCGAGAATGTTCCTCCCCAGCGGAATCCGTGGCGCGCGAACGCCGCGATCATTTCCTCCGGCGGGACGGGCCCCAGCCCCGGTGCCGACAAGTCGACGTTGATGTCGATGGCGATTCCCCATGCGTGGTGCGAGAGCCGGTGGCCATCCGGGTCGATCATGCGGGGCACGAAGCAGCCGCCGTAGCGATCTGGCCGCAGGTGTGCGGTGAGTTCGGCGTCGACGACCTCGGCGAGTGCTGCGCGCAGATCGTCGATGATCCCGCGATGGCACGTCACGCGACCGAGAACGGGCACCTCGGTGGTCACGATGTGGTCGTCGACGAACTGCGGATCGATATCGATTGTGCGTTGGCCGGGTCGCGGCCGGTACGCGAACTCGCCGAACCGATGCTTGAGCTCCGCGAGTCCCAGCACGAGCGGTGCCCGACGCTGCGCCGTGTGATTGTCGATTCGGCCGAACCCCTCGTCTGGCAGAAACTGCGTCAAGTGTGCGCGCAGTCGTTCGACATCTGCACTTCTGTGCTGCACGAGTAGGCGCGACGGCGACGCGAACCCGAGTTCTTGCGCGCCATCGGCGTGGACGACGATCTCGTGGGATGGGGCGAACACGTCGTCGACGACACCGGCGATTGTGCGTTCCGATCCGCCGACGATGATCGTGTCGCCGATCTCGAGCGGCCGCAGCGCGTGCCCTGTCGCGGTCTGCAGTGCCTGGTCGGCGACAAGTCGGGTCAGACGTTCGACGTCGCTCTGCTCGACGTTGGCGATGCTGGCGAGGATCGTGGCGTAGGCCGGCGGGTCGACGGCAAGTGCGCTGAGCGGGATGTGAAAACCGTCACTGAGCCGCTGCCTGCCGCGTGAGGGCACGGTCGCTGTCAGCCCGAGCGTCGCCGATTCGGTCGGTGCGATTGCCTCGACGTCGTTGAGCGCTGCAATCGCGGAGAGTTCGCCGGGTGTGAACGGTTCTCGGCGCCGAACGACGAGCCCGCCAGGTTTGGTGATCGTGTCGGGCAGGACGTCGTCCCCGGTGTCGACCGTCGTTGGCGCCGGTGCCGGCGGGGCGGCCGAAGGTGGTGCTGCGTCTTCGGGCGCCGAGGTCAGCGCGACTGCCGTGAGTGCGGTGACCGCGAGGGTGGTGACCACCACAGTCCGTACGGTCACCTTCGGCATTCCTGCGTCTCCCGTGGGTTCGACGCGTGCTCGGCCGTCGATGCGCTCAGGTTGGTTGCTGGGCAGACGGCGCTGCGGGGAGCCGCAGTTCGAAGGTGCTTCCCCGCGGCTGCCGCCGATAGACCAGCTCGCCACCGTTGGCGACGGCAAGCTTGCGCGCAATGGGAAGCCCGAGTCCCAACCCGGTGCTCGCGCGCCGATCGCCCGTGGTGACCTGGGAGAACTCGGCGAACAAATGCGGTTCGAACCACTCGGGCACACCACCTCCGGCATCTTCGACCGCGATACGTGTCATCGGACCCTCACGTCGGGCATGGACGATGATCGGCGGCGCCCCGTAGCGGCCAGCATTGCTCAGCAGGTTGGCGATGATCTGAGTGAGATGTACCGGATCCGACCAGGCCTCGGCGCCCTCGGCGATGTCGAGTTCGATGTCGCCGAGCTGCTGTGCGGTGAGCAGGTCGCCAAGGAACGTGGAAAGGTCGAGCTGTGCGGGAGCGACGGGTACGTCGCCTCGGCGCAGTTGGCTCGCGCGCAGCAGATCGTCGATGAGGCCGCTCAGGTGGAGGCCGTTGCGTCGGATGATGTCGAGCCAGCCGCGCAGTTCGCTGTCCAGCTCCGCGCGCCGGTCGAGTGCCATTTCGCTGAATCCGATGATCGGCGTCAGCGGGGTGCGCAGCTCGTGCGAGACCGATGCGATCAGCTGATCTCGGGCATCGACGATCTCGGAGTAGCGGGCGCTTTCCGCCGCGCGGGCCGCGAGATAGAGCGTCGTCAGCGTGACGACCGCGAGAAACAGCTGGAGCTGGGTCGTGCCGGTGACCATCGACGTGGCACCGAACGGGCCGCCCGCGGTGGCGTGCGCAGCATTGCCGATCTGCGCGACGAGAAAGATACCGACGGCGGCACCTGACGTCCGCAAGCGCATGGCCGACCACACCAGCGGGATGAGGATGAGGTACGCCGCCGACCCGCCGAGCGGGCCTCCGCCGAACACGAACACGAACACGGCGGTCGCGGCGGTCGCGAGCATCGCTGCGATGCCCTCGAACGTCCACAGCGCACGCGAGATCATCGCGCGACTGATCACGAGGCCGAACGGGACCACCGCAAGAATCCCCAGGAAGTCGCCGAACGACCACTGGACGATGTGCACGTAGTACGGAAGATCGGGGTTGCGCGCGGTCACACCGATGGCGCCGAGCGCGCCGGACGCGGCACTGGCGACGATCGCGGCCGTCAAGAACCGTGTCATCCACGCGACGCGATGGACATTCGACGACTGCCACGCACCGATCAACGATGCGGCGATCACCGCGCCGGCCGCATTCGTGGCTGACCACAGGGTGGCCAGGGCCGGTCCGTACCCCGCGACGATGTCGTGGGTGAATTCGGCGACGATGATCGCGGCGACGACAGACGGCCACGAGCGTCGCGGCGTCACCACCAGCGCGGTGACCGCCAGTCCGATGCTCGTCCACAACACGGTCCCGGTACCCGCGAGCTGGCGGAGTGCTGTCGTGCTCACGGCCGTCGCGCCGTAGAGGAGTGCGACAACCAAGAAGCGAACCATCGTGGGCACCACGCGTTCGACTCCGATCGTGGACGGCTCGCCAGCCGGCACGGCACGGCACGGCGGTGACGCGTGCAAAGTCAAGCGTGTCCGTGTGGCGCGTGCATGCGACGGCACGGTGTCGTGGTACACGGCCGATCAACTCGGGCCACAGGTCCCTGTCCGTTGCCCGCCGCGCGACGGCATACTGCGCACGAAACGGAGACGCTACCGGAGGCGATGCCGTGACCGATGACGTTCCGACCGTCCCACCACGCCGGCTGGTCCGCAGCCGCACTGACCGCATGCTCGGTGGTGTGTGCGGCGGCATCGGCGCCTATTTCGGGATCGATCCCGTTCTCGTGCGCCTCGTCTTCGTCATCCTCGCCTTCGCCGGCGGCGGTGGCTTGCTCGCCTACATCGTCGCCTGGATCATCATTCCCGAGGAATCCACCGACGGGGAAACGGCGGCCGCCGAACGCGCTCCCGGCGCGTCTCCGGCGCTGGCCGGCATGCTGCTGATCGGCGTCGGAGGCATCCTTCTTGTCGTCCAGGTGGTGCCCGGTGTGTCCTGGCGTGTCATCGCACCACTCGTGTTGATCGCCGGCGGTGTGTTGCTGTTGGCGAAGCGATCGTCATGACGTCGACTGCCCGACAGACATCGCAGGCGGACACCACGCCTCGTGCACCTCGTCCGCTCGGATGGGGCATTGCCTTGATCCTCGTCGGCGCGCTGTGGCTCGCGACGTCGCTCGGTGTCGACGTCCCCGCGGATGCACTGCTCGCTCCGGCGCTGGTCATCGTCGGGCTGGTCGTTCTGGTCGGCGGCCGGTACGGCATCGGTGAGGCGTTCGTCGGCATCGGAATCGTGCTGCTCGTGCTCGCCGTGCTCAGTCCGTTTGGGCGTGGACCGATGGTCGCGGCAGGTGAGGTGACCGAACGTCCGACGAGTGTCGACGATCTTGACGAGAACTACGCGCTTGGCGCAGGACGATTGGAGCTCGACCTGCGCGACGTCACGTTTCCGACGTCGACCGAGATCGTGGTGCGCATCGGCGCCGGAGAAATTCTCGTGATCGTGCCGGACGGCGTTGGCGTCGCCGGCGATGCACGGCTCGCTGTCGGCGAAGTGCGCGCGCTCGACCGCGTGAGCAGTGGCATCGCACCCGCGGTGGAGATTCGCTCGGCGCCGTCATCCGGTTCGGCAACGGTGACGCTCGTTCTGCGCGGAGGAGTCGGCAAGGTCGAGGTACGACAGTGACGCGCCGGCGGTTCTTCTTCGGTTGTCTGTTTATCGTCGCCGGCGTGGTGCTCGCCGCCGATCAGGCGGGACAGGTGGACGCAGGAGCGGTGGCACGAGACTGGTGGCCTGCGATCATCGTTCTCGCCGGCGTTGGTCGTGTCGCGGTGGCTCCGCGGACGGTCGCGACCGGACTGGCGTTTGGCCTCGTCGGCGGCGTGCTGCTGCTGTGGTCGCACGGCATCGTCGACTCGGCGGCCGTCGTGTGGCCGGTCGCACTGATCGCCGGAGGCCTGGCCTTGCTGTTCCGCGGCCGGCAGACCGTCACGCCGGTCGTGCCGACAACCGCCGGCGACGTCACCGCCGTGTTGTCCGAACGTCGTGCGCGGGCCGATGCGGGCCCCCTCTCGCTTCGAACAGTCACGGCGATATTCGCCGATGTCGATGTCGATCTGACCGCTGCCGACCTCGTCGACAACGGCAGGCTCAAGATTGTCGCGGTGCTCGGCGACGTCGACGTCGATGTGCCTGCAGACTGGCAGGTCGTCATCGACGGCCCGGAGATCCTCGCGTCGGTGCGCACGGACACGGCAGTTCCGCCGCCCGGTGCGGCAGTGTTGCGTATCGAACTCGTCGCCGTGCTCGCTGACGTCACGATCCGCCACCGGCAGCGCAGCGGGTAGTCGCCGGTGCGCTGGTGGTTCCCTCAGCGGTCGTGTGGTTCGTGATGGTGTCGCGCCCACAGAACGAGCAGTGACGGCTGGACGAACACGCACGCGGCGAGCGCGAACCCGATCATCAGGAAGCTGACACGTCCGAACTGCACCACCGGAATGGACTCGGAAGCGACCAACACGGCGAACGCGAGGCCGGTCGTGACCGCTGAGCCGACCAGCGCCGGTCCCGTGTTCGCCAACGTGTCGCGGATCGCGGCTTCCGGCGTCGCAACCTGCCTCCAAGCTTCCCGGAAACGGTTCGTCAAGTGGATGCCGTACGGCACACCGATACCAACGGCGATCGACGCGACCGTGGCGGTCAGCGCGTTGAAGGCGATCCCAGCCAGGCGCATCGCGCCGAGTACGAGCACGAGTGCGACCGCGCTCGGCACGATCCCGATGAGGCCCAGCGCGATGTTCCGCGACGTGAACAAGGAGGCCGCAACGAGCAGCACCGCTGCAGCCGCGAGGCTGATCGCAATCGCCTGCAGCTGCGCGGACGCGAGTGACGAGATGATCTGCGCCTGAATGAGCGCGTCACTGACGACAGTGATGTCGCCCCCGACGGCACGCACGCTCGTGCCACGAGCGACCAGCTGGTCCGCGAGCGCCTCGGCATCTTGCCCCGCCGACGTCGCGACATCGATCACCATCCCGCGGCTGTCGATGACGCCGCGCAGATCGTCGGGCGCAATCGCGTTCGCCGTAGCGATCAACGCAGCCCAGTCCTCTGGGTCGCGGGGACGCTCGCCGGGCCAGCCGGCATGCTCGAGCTGTTCGACGCGAGCCAACGCTTGGCGTGTGTCACCGTCGAGCTGCCAGAAATATCCCGCCTCCTGCAGGACGTCGCGAGTCAACCGATCCGCGGGGATGGTGGCGAGTCGTGTGAGCGTGTCCGCGTCGAGCGATTCCGGACGGTCCTCCCGCGACGACTCGGCGATTGCTGCGCGAATCTCGGCGTCGAGCTCGTCGGGATCCATCGTCGTGATGAGTGCGTCGACGACCGACTCGCCATCCGGGAGGCGTGTGCCGACGGCGTCTTCGAGATCAGCGGGGATGTCGAGCGCATCGGGATCGTCGATCAGCGAGCCGTCGATGGTCTCGGGGAGTTGCACGTCGGCGGCGACACCGACCGGGTCGGACCACGCGTCGAACTGGTCGGCGAGGCGTTGCCGTGTCCGTTCACCTTCGTCGGCGATCATCTCCACGAAGAAGAATGGCGAGAGCACGTCGGGACGATCACCGAGGGTGCGAACCTGTTCGAGCGAGGCGAGGTCTTCTTCGAACTGTGCTGCGGCAGCGATGAGATTCCCATCGTCGGTGTCACCGTCGACCAGCACGACGGTCCGTTCGCCGACCTCGCCGTCGAACTGCGTATCGAGCCGATCGATGAGCGCGGTCAACGGTGCGCCAGAGGGCAGAAAGTCACGGTCGTCGAATTCGGTGCTCAGCCCGGTCGCGAGGATGCCCCCGCCCACGAGCAGTGCTGTGGCGACGCTGAGAGCGACGATCGGGGCGCGTGTCGCCACGACGACAGCCGAGCGGACCCACCACGGATCGGTCGATCGGTTTCTGTCCACTGACTGTGCATGGGGTCGGCGGGTGCGGCGACGGTCGATCATCACGCGTGTCGCCGGGACCGCGCCACCGAGGATCACGAAGGCGGCGACGATGCCGACCGCGGCGAGGATTCCGAAGTCGCGGATCGGCGGCAGGGGGGTCGCCATGTTGGCCAGGAATCCGGCGACGGCGGCGATCGTGGCGAGCACAAGGGCGAATCCGACCGTCGTCAGTGCAGTGCGTGCTGCGCGCTCGGGTGATGCCCCGCGCGCCTGTTCCTCGCGATATCGGGAGGTCAGATGGACGGAATAGTCGATCCCCAGACCGACGAGGAGCACCGGGATCGCGATGCCGATCTGGCTGAAGTCGCCAACGACTCCGGCGTAGTCGGGGCCGAGCAGCACGGCGATGCCGAGCATCCAGATGATCGATGCAAGCAGTCCGAAGAATCCCACGAGGACATCGGCGATCGACCGGAACAGCAACGCGAGAATGAACAGGACCAGCACGAACGACGCCGTCAACAGGCGGGGAAGGTCGCGCGCAAGCGAATCGGCGACGGCCTCCTCGATCGCCAACGTCGAGAGCACACCGGTTCGCACGCCGGCGATCTCGGTGGTCGACACGATCTGCTCGACGCGCGCTGCCGCTCGCTCGGCGACATCGTCCGCGACGTCACCACTGAAGCCGACCTGCAGAAGTCCGCTGCGCGACGTGACGGCACCGGGATCGAAGTCGGTAGAAAGCAGTGCTGCGATCTCGTCGCTCGCCTCGTCAACGACACGGTCGATAACGACGGTGGCCATCGGTGGCGGCAAGGTCGCGAATGTGTCGTCGCTCGTGCCTCCGTCGGAAACCGCCTCGGTGAACGGGGTCGCGAACGACACGACGGCCGGCCGCCCGGTTCGCTGCGGAGCAAGTGCGGGAGCGATGTGCGGATCGGTGGTGAGGCGGTCGGCGAGAGCGGCGACGGCGATGATCGTGTCTCTTGAGAGCACGTTGCCGCCCGCGCCGCTGTCGATCAGTACTTGGACGGCGCTCCCCGTCGCGAATCGTTCTTCGATCTCGTCCTGGACGTCAGCGAGGCCGCCCTCGGGGGCAAAGCCCTCCACGCCGGTGTCGACCTGCAATTGGCTCGACAGCGTGCCGAAGCCGACGGTCGCCGCGACGAGCACGGCGAGGGTAAGCGTCGGCACACGCGTGGCGAGCCGTGCGAGCATGTCGAGCAGCCGGATCATGGTTGTGCTCGGTGGGTGTCGTGCGGCGCGATCGCGGCGGCGAGCAGCGCGGAAAAGGTCGTGGGATCGACGCTCACGTCGAGATGGCGGAGCAGTTGCGCGCCCATCACGACTGCCAGGATCGCGCCGGTCATCGCGTCGTCGCGATCGTCGCCGCGGGGGGACAGCGCGGTCGCATTCGCAATCGTGTCCGTGATGAACCCGCGCGCAGTCGTGACGAAGCGTTCGATGACGTCGTCCGCTTCAGGAGATCGATCTCTGAGCCTGCCGAGCTCGACGAGCAGGAGCAGCTCTGTCGGTGGTGACTGCGTCAGCAGCCAGTCTGCGGCGGCTTCGAATTGTGCGTCGCCCGTCGCGTCAGCGACGCGGGGAAGCAACTCGGCGCGCATCGCCGCCATTCGCTGCTCGCTCAGCGCGATGAGCAGCTCCGCCTTCGACGCGAAATTGGAGTAGAACGCACCGCGGGTGTATCCGGCGCGTTGCGTGATGGCGTCGATCGACGCGCCTTCGAAGCCGGACTCGGCGAAGACCGCCGAAGCGGCGTCCAGCAGCCGTCGCCGGGTCTCCTCTTGCTGTTCGGCACGTGTCCGTCGGGTCGTCATGTCGCGGCCTCCCGGTGCGTCAACCATCGCAAAAGCCTCCGGCGAACTCCGTGCCGGCCGATTCCGAGGCCGGCCAGCAGCACCGTCGTCGCGGCCAACGCGCCGACGACGAACGGATCGGCAGGTGTCTGCCCCGGCGCGGTCAACACCGCACTGGTGATCGGTACGGTCGCGGCGCGCTCCACGCCGTCATGAATGCGCGCACGAAGCTCGGCTCGTTTGTGCCCGGCACGGTCGGCGACCCCTCGGATCTCGGCGACGGCGTCCGGCATCTCGCGCACGCCATCGGCCAGCTCGGCCGTGCCACCAGCGAGTTCAGACGCACCGTCGGCCACGTCGGCCGATCCATCAGAGAGTTCCGCCGTTCCGCCGGCGAGGTCGTTCGCCGCGTCCGCAAGCTCGGTGATTGCCTCGGCGAGGTCATTGAGACCGTCGGCGAACTCGCGCGTTCCGTCCGCGAGCTCTGCCGAACCGTCGCGCAGCGTGCCTTCGGCAGTCGTTGCGACGTCATCCAGCCCGTCGGCGAGTTCATCAAGACCGTCGGCAAGCGCGTCGGCGCCGTCGTCTAGCTGATCGGAACCGGTGAAAATTGCATCGAGCGTCCCGTACAGGGTCTGGATCGGCGCAGGGGCCGCCGCGATGTCGGCCAGTGACGCCGGGTCACCGGCAACCGCGGCATAGGCGGATTCGATCGATGACACGCCCTTGGAGACACCGGCGGCGCCGCTCGCCGCGTCGTTCGCACCGTCGGCGAGCTGCCGCAGTCCGTCGGCCAAGTCGTCGATCCCGTCGGCGAACTCGTCGGTGCCCTCGACGAGTTCTGCCGCGCCGTCGGTGATGTCGGTCGTGCCGTCGTCGAGTTCGGCGACGCCGTCGGCATATTCGGTCATGCCGTCCGCGAGTTCGCGAGCGCCGTCAGCGAGTTCGGCGACTCCATCGGCGAACTCGGTCGTGCTGTCCGACAGTTCCTGTGTCCCGTCCACGAGCTCGAGCGTGCCTTCGTGCACGAGCTGTGCGAGCCCTCCCAGCACCGCGGCCTCGGGTGCCGACAGCAGTTCACCAGGGATGCCGGTCCGGTCGACATGGCTCACCGGAGACGTGCGCACACGGACGGTCGGCGTTCCGCGGCCCGGCGTCGCGTCAACGGTAAGTACGAACTCGTCCGCGGTGATCGGGGTGAACATCACGGCTGCGGTCATGACCCGCGTCCGGCCATCGTTGAACTCGGTCGTCACCCCCCGTGCTACCGGCTGGGTCACGGTCCACCCGCGGGGGTAGTCGATCTCGATCATCACCACCTGTGGCACACCGATGACGTCCTCGGTCTCGGTGCGCCCGAGCGGACCATCGACCACGAGGTCGCGGCGCACGGCTGTTCGGTCGCGGACGCGTACTTGCGTGCGTACATCACCAGCCTCTGACCCCAGACCTGCGTGTTCGACGAGGCCTTGGTCGGTGCGATGCAGAATCGCGACCCCGACGGGAGCTGCCGTATGGTCGGTGGTCGTGCAATCCGGGGTATCGACGTCGACGCGATGCCCGGAGGCAACGTCGCCATCACCGTGCAATTGCGCGACGAAATGCTGTTCACCGTCTGGCGCACAGGAGCTCGCGGTTGCCGACATCGGCGCCAGCGCGAAGAGCGCGAGCGCGCCGCCCATGCGCAGCAGCGACATCCAACGGTGCACAGGAGCGCCCCCGGGCGATCGAACAGGTCGAATACGGTCGTGTCTTCAGATACGCGACTGTATCCGACATGTTTCCGTGGGGCGGTCCGATCACGTGGGTCGTCTCGTGAGTTGTCGCGGCCGCTCGCCGTTGCCGTACGGGCGGGTTCGCCGCCGGTGACGTCGGTCGGTACGCTTCGCCGCCGTACCCCGGGGCGTTAGCTCAGTCGGCTAGAGCGCTTGCTCGACACGCAAGAGGTCGCAGG
>JBBDSV010000076.1:0-22331 GCA_040904785.1 Nitriliruptoraceae bacterium | reverse complement strand
CGGCCCCTTCGTTGCGAACGAAGTGCTCTGCCAGGCTGAGCTACACCCCCTCGAAGCACGATCGACACCGAAGTGCGCCGTGGCCGAGCGGCGATGCTACCGACGTGCCGAAGGGGCCGCCAACGCCGCTCCTGCGCAGGCCTGGCTGCGTCAGCCGTCCCACCGGCGAAGCCGGACCGTGTGGCTCGCGCCAACGGCCACGCCGGTCAACTCGAGGTCATCGTGATCACGATGCTGCGCATCCGGCGGGTGCAGGTGCAGTTCACGCACGACATCTCGTGCTTCGTCCCGCTGCACCTTTAGTCGTCGCAACACGACGACGTAGGCGATCGTCGCGATCAGCGCGAGTGCGAACAACACCCAGGCGAGGCCACCGAGCACGATGGCACCAGCGAGCATCACTCCGGTGAGCACGAGCAGGCGCACGAATCGCGTGCGCCGCAGGACGATGACCGGGTCCTCGCGCCGTCGAACGCTCGACGGTTCCGGAGACGCCGGGCGGTCGTCCCGACCACCGCCGCTTCCCAAGAGTCTCATGGCGCGCTCGAATCCTCCGACGGTCGCCTGCGGCGACGTCTGCCACGACCGCACAGCCGGCGGCACCAACACGTAGACCCAGGCGAGCGCGAGCACGAGCAGTGCGATGTTCACACCGGACATGCCACCCTCACCGGACCTCCACGGTGTGCAGCTCCGCGGTCACATACCGCCGTGGCCGGCGGGTTGGACAGACGGTAACACCGGTGTTGTTCGCATCGAAGCACCCCGAACACGTCCGAACGGCAGGGAACGACGCAAGCGGCGGGATCGTGCCCGAGCTTACGAACCCGCGTGATACTCCCCGGAGCGGCCACCGGACTTGGCGAGCAGTCGCACGTCGGTGATGGTGACGTCTCGCTGCACCGCCTTGACGAGGTCGTAGAGCGTCAGCGCGGCAACCGAAACAGCAGTCAACGCCTCCATTTCCACTCCGGTGCGATCGTGTGCGGCGACGCGCGCGGTGATCGTTGCCAGCCCCGAGTCGGCGTCGACCTCGACTTCGACATCAACGGATGTCAGGGCAAGCTGGTGGCAGAGCGGGATCAGCTCGTGGGTGCGCTTGGCCGCCTGAATTCCAGCGATCCGCACGACGGGCAGGGCATCGCCCTTGGGAAGGTCCCCGCGGACCAGCCGTTCGGCGGTTGTCGGGGCCATCACGACCTGGCCGGTCGCGACCGCGACACGCGATGCCGCCGGCTTGGCTCCTACGTCGACCATCCGCGCATTCCCGCGCTCGTCGAGATGGGTCAGACCGTCGTCGCGTGTCGCATCACTCACGAGGCACCTCAGTCGATGAGCAATGAGACGGTGACCGCTTGTCCCGCGGGAATCTCGGTGACCGACTCGGGCACGATCGCCAAACCATCGGCGTGGGCGATCGAACTGACCACGTGCGAGCCCTGCGGCCCGGTCGGCGTCGCCAGCCACCGCGCACCGTCGCGCTTGAGTGTCACGCGGACGTATCCGCGCTTGCCGGGCGGTGCAGTCAGCGGCACCGTCGCCGTCGCGCTCACCCGCGGCCGCGCAACGTCGCGACGGCCTTGGAGTTTGCGGATCGCCGGCCGGACGAACACCTCGAAGGACACGAATGCCGAGACGGGGTTCCCCGGCAGGCCGATCACCGGCACGCCGCCGATTCGGCCCCGGATCTGCGGCATGCCCGGACGCATCGCGACCTTGACCTTCTCGGCTTCACCGAGTGCCGCGATCACCTCGGGGAGCATGTCGCGAACACCGGCGCTGGCGCCTCCGGTGCAAATGAACAGGTCGGCATGCCCGCTGTTGGAGTCGAAGGCGTAAAGCAGATCCTTCTGATCGTCACCGACGATGCCGGCGAAGAACGGGACCCCGCCTGCGGCCCGCACCATCGAGGCGAGCATGACGCCGTTGATGTCGCGAATCTGTCCCGGGACGGGCGCGTCTTCTGGGCGGACGAGTTCGTCGCCCGTCGACAGCACCACCACCCGCGGAGGCGGCACGCAGAGCACACGGGTGACGCCCGCCGCCGCGAGCAGCCCGACCTCGGCCGGCGAGACGCGCCGGCCGCGCGATACAAGCGGCTGGCCGGGCTCGAGATCGTCGCCGGGCCACCGGACATGCGCACCGGGGTCGACGGGACGGTGGAACGTGACGGTTCCGGCACCATCGGTCGTCAGTTCGACGGGAACGACGGCGTCGGCGCCCTCCGGTAGCGGTGCACCTGTCATGATCCGCATCGCCTGCCCAGGACCGACGGGGACCTCCGCAATTGCGCCTGCCGCGACCTCGCCCACGACCTGGGTGATCACCGGCGTCTCCGGACTGGCTCCTGCCAGGCTCGCGGCGACCACCGCATAGCCGTCCATCGCCGAGTTCGGAAACGCCGGCAGTTGCACTTCGCTCGCAACGTCCTCGGCAAGGACGAGTCCGAGCGCGTCGACGAGGCGCAGCGCAATGGGTTCGGCCGGCGGGACGAGGTCGAGGATCGCCGCGAGATGGTCTTCGACCGCAACGAGTTCGTCCGCAGGCGTGACGACGTCACGACCGTGACCGACGAAGTCCGTCATTGGGTGCGCTCCTGCATCCACGTCTGCAACCACGCCACGAAGTCCTCACCGAACTCGTCGTCGCGAGCGGCGAACTCCACGATGGCCTGCAGATAGCCGAGCTTGTCGCCGACGTCGTAGCGAGGCACATCGAGCTTCACCCCGACGATCGGTTGTTGCCGCGCCTGGGTCCGCAAGGCGTCGGTCAGCTGAATCTCCCCTCCACGCCCCGGTGGGGTCTCATGCAGCGCCGCAAAGATGTCGTTGCTGAGCACGTAACGGCCGACGATCGCGAGATTCGAGGGCGCCTCACCCCGTGGCGGTTTCTCGACGAGGTCGACGACGTTGACGTACCCGTCGTCACCGGCCGGTTCGACCGTCGCGATGCCGTACAGCTCGGTGTGGTCGTCCGGCACCTCCATGAGGGCGAGGACCGATCGTCCGACATCTTCGTGGACAGCAAGCATCCGTTCGAGGAACGGGGCGCCGGGATCGACGATGTCGTCGCCCAGCAGCACGGCGAAACTCGCACCCCCAACGTGCGATTCTGCCATCAGCACGGCGTGTCCCAGCCCCAGTGGCTCGGGTTGACGGACCGAGTGCACCGTCGCGATGTCGGCCAGCCCTCGCACGAGTGCGAGGTCCTCGGTCTTGCCGCGTTCGGCGAGCAGCTGCTCGAGCGCACCCAAGCGGTCGAAATGGTCCTCGATCGCCGACTTGCCCGAAGACGTGACGAGCAGGACGTCGTCGAGTCCCGCCCGCGCGCACTCCTCAACCATGTACTGGATCGCCGGCTTGTCGACGATCGGCAGCAGTTCCTTCGGAATCGCCTTGGTTGCGGGGAGCGAGCGGGTGCCCAGGCCGGCCACCGGAAGAACGGCCTTGCGTACCACCACGGTTCGCCGCTCCTCTCCGACCGCACGCCCGGCGTGCGCTGTGACATTGTCACGTCGAGCCTAGCGGTGGCGCCCTTGCGACCCCCACAGCATCTGCGGCCGTTCGACACCGACACGTTCGCCCCACACGACCAGGCGCTGCGCCGCGCTGCCAACCGGATGACACGTCGTCAACGTGACCATTGCGCGCCCTTTTCCGAGTGGGTCGTTGCCGACCACCCACACGTCATCAGGCGCGACGACACGCGATTCGACCACGCGGTACGTCCATATGCCGCCCGCGTCGTCCGCCAAATGCACGCGGTCGCCGACAACGAGCTCGTCGAGGTGGCGAAACGGCGCACCGTGCGTCGTGCGGTGCCCCGCGAGCGCGACGTTTCCCTCGGTCCCCAGCCTGGCGCTGTGCGGATACCAGCCGACCCCCTGGGCGAGATGCTCCACGGTCACGCCGTCGACGATCGCACGCGGCACATCGACGACGACTCGCGTGCCATCGCGGCTGAACCACACCGCCGTTGCTGCCGTCTCGGACGCAACCCGGCGACGCGGTGGAGCGGACTGCGGGCCGGACGAAACGTCACGCACGGCCGGGGCGTGGTGCCTCGTCGACGGCGCGTGCACGACCGGCGCCTCCGCGACGCCACGCGGAGCGACCGCGCCCTTGTCGACAGGCACATGCGGTGATTGCACACTGCGCGACACCGCGTCGACGAGCAATGCGCCGCCCGAGATGGTCAGCGCAAGACTGCACACGCCGATCGCGACACGCCAGACCGCAGCAGCGTTTGTCGATCCCCCGTCCACCTTCGGCCTTCCCCCGTCGGCCGGCGCGCACCGTAGCGATCGACACCCACCGTTGTGGCACAGTTGGCGCCCACGGCAACCACCAGGATCGGCGCACCGCCCATGGCCGCAGACGCATCTGACAAGACCGTCGCCAAGGCGAAGGCGACGATTCGGCGCGCAGTACTCGCGCGCCGCACCGCCATGGATCCGACTGTCCGACACGCACACAGTGCAGCGATCTGCGCACGGCTGCTCGGCCTTCGCGAGGTGGACGACGCGGCCCACGTGCTCGCATATCGCGCGACGGGCAGCGAAGTCGACGTCGACGCGCTTGCGGCGGCAGTCCGTGCCCGTGGCAGCCGGACGTCCTACCCGCGCGTCGACGGCAAACACCTCGTCGTGATCGCCGTCGACGACACGACCGCGTTCGTGCCCGGATACCGCGCCATCGACGAACCCGTCGGTGAACCGCAGCCCGGCGACGACCTCGACGTCATCGTCGTTCCCGGGGTCGCCTTCGATCTGCGCGGCCATCGGATCGGCCACGGGCTCGGGTTCTACGACCGGTTCCTGGCATCCCGAACCACGCTGCGGATCGGCGTAGCGTTCGACGAGCAGATCATCGACGGGATTCCCGTCGAGCCGTTCGACGCCTCAGTGGATCTTGTCGTCACACCGACCCGCACAATCCGCGTGTGAGCCGAGCGGTGGCAGCACAGTTGCAGTCACGGGCGCGCTGCGGCATCATCAGCACTCGTGATCGGTGAGTGCCAGCGACGCGTTCGCTGGGCTCTCGTCAACCCGCCCCGGGGGTAGCGACCGATGCCAACATACGAATATGCGTGCCGTGCCTGCGGCGAACATCTTGAGGTCGTGCAATCGTTCAAGGATGACGCGCTGACGACGTGTCCGGCCTGCCAGGGCGAACTACGCAAGGTCTTCAGCGCCGCTGGCCTCATTTTCAAGGGTTCGGGCTGGCATTTGAAGGACTACGCGTCGTCGACAAGGTCTTCGTCGACGACCTCGAGTAGCGGAGCCGACGACAGCGGATCTTCCTCGAGTGAGACGACGAAGGACGACTCGTCGAAAGCATCGTCTGACGCAGCCGCGACGTCATCGTCGGCCACCACGACCGACAAGAAGTCGGCCTAGCTTCATCTCGGACGACGGCGCCTACCGCCGTCGCGCCATCCACAGCCCGCGAGGCCTCCAAATCGGGCGCAGCCGCGACTGCCGGTCAACTGCGGCGCATGCCTCGCCCCGGACTTCGCACGCTCGTCGAGGGACGCCCGTTCGCGTTCCCCGCGGCGATCGACCGTGCCGCCGAATGGTGGGCGCGTCAGCCGCCGCGCGTGCGCGTGCTCTCCCTCGTCTGCGTTGCCGCGATGATGCTCGCCGCAACGACCGTACGAACGTTCGCGCATCCCTACGGGCCTGCTGCAGCGGTTGTCGTCGCACGGACAACACTCGAAGCAGGCACGACCATCACTCCGCACGACGTCACCATCGTTCGCTGGCCACGCGATCTCGTCCCAACCGCCGCGGTGGAAGACGCCGAATCGGTCGTCGGTACGACGCTTCGTGGCGCGGTCGCACGAGGTGTTCCGGTGACCGAGGACGTGCTATCGCACACGGGACTGTCCGGGCTCGTCCCGCCCGGCCACATGGCGGTGCCGATACCGAGTGACCTGCTCACCGATCTCTCCCCGGGAGCACGGGTGGACGTGATCACCGCCGACGCGAATGGCCAGGGAATGATCGTCGCACACGACGCGCGCATTGTTCGGATCGAGTCCGACACCGGGTGGGTCGCCGTCGCGGCCGCTGAGCGTGCACGCACCGCAAGTGCGGTGGCCACGGGCCGGGTCGTCATCGCCCTGCACGCCACGAGCGGTCCGCCGACCGGCCCGCGGTGAACAACCCCGATCAGGCGGGTGCGTGCAACACGTCGTGAAGGAACGCGGCGACCCGCGGGTAGGCGTCGAGCCGGTTGCGCAGCTTCGCCAAGCCGTGTCCCTCATCGTCGTAGACACGCAGTTCCGTCCTGATCCCACGCTGGCGCAGCACCGACGCGATCTGTTCGGCTTCGTGCAGTGGCACGCGCGGATCGTTCGCCCCGTGGATGATGAAGACCGGCGCTCGCATGTCACCAACCCGATGGATCGGGGACAGATCGTCCAGCATCTGCCGATCCGTGGCGAGTGATCCGTACTCGCGTTCACGGAACGCGCGACGCCATTCGGCGGTTCGTTCGAGGAACGTGACGAGGTTCGACATGCCGACGATGTCGACTCCGGCGGCCCAACGATCGGGTTGGAACGCGAGCCCCGCCAGCACCAGATAGCCGCCGTACGACGCGCCGTACAGCGCTGCCCGCGACGCATCGAGACCTTCGTCCGCGGCGATCCAGTCGTGAACGGCCGCCAAGTCACGAATAGCGTCGTGGCGCAACGTGCCGTCGTCGAGGTGCTGGAATGTCCGGCCGTACCCGGTCGAACCACGCACATTCGGCGCGACAACCGCGAATCCGTGTGCCACCAGGTACTGGGTGAGCGGCGCGAATGACGGCCGGTACTGACTCTCGGGTCCACCGTGCAGCACGACGACAACCGGCGCACGTCCGCCGACATGGCGTGGACGGAACACGAACAGCGGAATGACGCGACCGTCATGGGCGGTGGCGACGGCAGGCTCAGCGGCGACGAACGTGGCCGGGTCGACGTCGCACCGGCTGTGCGTCGTCCGCGTCGACACCCCGGTCTCGAGATCGACGAACCAGGTGTCCCCCGGGATCGACGGCGAGGAGAATCCGAGCAGCATTGCGCGACCATCGCGGCGCAGCCGGTAGCTGGTGACCACACCGGCACCGGGAAGCGTGATCTCGCCGCGTTGCGCGAGCGTGTGTGGATCGTGCACCCGCAGCCGCGACCATCCACCCTCGTTGCTGGTGACGAGCAGATTCCGTCCGGACCAGTCGATCGCGCACCCGGTCGGCCAGCCGGTGTCGATGACCCGCGTGGCCGGCCCGTGTGGTGTCGCCCGACAGATGCCGGTGAACTCGTGCCCGACGTCGCTGGCGAAGAAGTAGGCGCTGCCATCGTCGAGCCACGACGGAGCGCCGACCGTGGCACTGCCGGTGTGGGGTGCCACCTCGATGACGGCGTCGTCGCCCGGGCTGGCCGAGTTCGGCACGCCGGTGAGGTCGACGAGGTACTGGCGATTGTCCCCGGGCAGCGTCGTCGGTTCGCTGACGGCGAGGTATCGCCCATCGGGCGAGAAACCTTCGGGGCTCGTCCAGCCTCCCGTGTGGAGCACCGCCCGGTCGGCACCGTCGGCGAGGTCGCGGACATGGGTGTCGAACGCGACGCCATCACGGGCGTTGGTGGCGTACGCCAACCATCTACCGTCACGGCTGACACCGCCGGGCCGGTGCACATGTTTGGGATCGACGATCAGCGGCGTCAGCGCATCGAAGTCTTCGTACGGCTCGGCCGGTTCGTCGGCGCCCAGTGCGAGCTGGGTGCGTTCGTTGCCGCCCGCGTCTGCGGCGAAGAGCAGGTCATGCGCGACGCCCCCACGGACAACCGGTACGGGCAGGTAGCCGGCGGCGACGGGGTCATCGAAGGCAGTAACCGCGGGGAGCGCGGCGCTGTCAACAGGCTCTGGCGCACCGCGTGTCCCGATGTCGAGGCGATGGATCTGTGAACTGCCGGCGACGTTCGTCGCGATGAGTGCACGTCGCCCGTGGGGCGACCAGCTGACCGGAGCCGCGGTCCGAATCTCGAGATAGTCGTGAATCCGTGGGCCCGTCATCCATCATCCTCGTCGCGTGCCAGCGACGCTACAACGCGCGTTGGTCGCAGTCGGCCGAGCACACGCCCGGCTCGCCGCGGCCGAACGTCCGATCACCGCCGCGTGACGATGAACGTGACCCGGTACCGTGTCATGGCACGGCCATCCGCTCGGCACCCGTCGGTGGATGGCCCCCGCGGCCCATGACCCCCGGAGGCCACGATGACGACGGAACGGTTGCGCCGCATGCGCCGCATCGCGCCGATGCTCGCGCTCGCGCTGCTCGCACTCGGCTGCGGTGGTGGTGACGACACGCCCGAGGAGCCGTCAGCTGCCGATGAGGCGCCCGCAGAGAACGGCGGCGACACCGAAGACGAGGAGCCCGCCGGCGGCACCGACGAGCGACCCGAGCTGTACTACCCGGCGAGCGAGCTGTTCCTTCCCGACCACCAGGTCGATGGCTATATCGTCGACTTCTACGCGTCGCACGACGACATCGACGCGACCATCGCGTGGTTCGAGGACAACCTGGACGATCTCGACGAGTTCGACGTCCAAGACGAGATGGTCAACGCGCATCGACTGTGGATCATCGATCGTCCCGATGCCGCACCTGGTGACGTGACGCGCATCGAGATCGCGGTGTCGAGCGCCCACGCCGACATCGGCTTCATGGCGCAGGTCTCCGACGTGGTGCCGCCCGACACCGTCATCATCGGGATTGCACGCGCCTGACGAACCGGCAGCGATGAAGGCGGACGGTTCAGCCGGTTCGCCGGGTGAGCGGTTTGTAGCGGATGCGGTGCGGTTGCAGCGCATCGTCGCCGAGGCGGGCGCGTGCGTCCTGCTCGTACTCCGAATAGCCGCCCGGATACCACACCACCCGGGAATCACCTTCGAACGCGAGAATGTGCGTCGCCACCTTGTCGAGGAACCAGCGGTCGTGGCTGGTGATCACCGCGCAGCCCGCGAAATCGAGCAGGGCCTCTTCGAGCGCACGCAGCGTGTCGACGTCGAGGTCGTTCGTCGGCTCGTCGAGCAGCAGCAGGTTGGCCTCGTTCTGCAACAATTTCGCGAGATGAATGCGGTTGCGCTCCCCGCCGGAACACGATCCGACATCCTTCTGCTGGTCACCACCCTTGAACCCGAATGCCGCGACGTACGCACGTGAGGCCATCTCAGTCGAACCGAGCTGGACCCAGTCGCCGCCGCCGGTGACCTCCTCGAACACCGACTTCTTCGCGTTCAGATCGGCGCGCGACTGGTCGACATACGACAGCTGGACCGTGTCCCCGACCCGCACGGTGCCCTCGTCGGGTTCTTCAGGCGCCTCCAGCAGTTCAGCGCGCCCGGCCGCGGTCACGATCATCCGGAACAACGTCGTCTTGCCGGCACCATTCGGTCCGACGACACCGACGATGCCTCCTGGTGGCAGGCTGAACGTGAGGTCCTCGGTGAGGAGCCGATCACCGAAACCCTTGACCACGTGGTCGGCTTCGACGACGACCGAACCGAGTCGCGGACCGTCGGGAATCATGATGACCGGTTTGGTGATCTGCTTCGGCCGCTGGCGATTGAGCAGCGTCTCATAGGCCTGAACCCGTGCCTTGGCCTTCGCACGCCGTCCCTGCGGCGTCTGGCGCACCCATTCGGCTTCTTCGGCGAGCTGGCGCTGGCGCGCCGACTCCTCGCGCTCCTCCTGCGCCAAGCGCGCGCGCTTCTGCTCGAGCCACCCGGAGTAGTTGCCTTCGAACGGATAGCCGCGTCCGCGGTCGAGTTCGAGGATCCACTCGGCGACTTCGTCGAGGAAGTACCGGTCGTGGGTGATGGCGATGACGGTCCCGGCGTATTCCTGCAGGTGTCGTTGCAGCCAGGCGACGGTCTCGGCATCGAGGTGGTTCGTCGGCTCGTCGAGCAACAGGATGTCGGGCTTCGACAGCAGCAGCCGGCACAGCGCGGCGCGGCGGCGCTCACCGCCGGACAGGACGGTGACGTCGTCAACGTCAGGGACACGCAGGGCGTCCATCGCGACGTCAATGGTCCGGTCGAGATCCCACGCATCAGCGGCATCGATCGCATCCTGCACCGTTGCCATCGCGTCGTAGACGCGCTGCATCTCGTCGTCGTCGAGGGGCTCAGCAAGCTTCGCCGTCAACGCGTTGAAACGATCGACGAGCCCGGCGGTCTCCCCCAGCCCCTCGAGCACGTTGTCCTTGACCGAGCGCGACGGGTCGAGTTCGGGCTCCTGCGGCAGGTAGCCGACGGTCACGCCGTTGGCAGGCCACGCCTCGCCGTCGAACTCGGTGTCGATGCCGGCCATGATGCGCAACAGGGTCGATTTGCCGGCGCCGTTCGGCCCGATCACACCGATCTTGGCACCCGGCAGAAACGACAACCAGATGTCCGACAGCACTTCCTTGCCGCCAGGCACGATCTTCGACAAGCCCTTCATCACGTAGCAGTATTCAGCCACGAGGTCCTCCCGATCGTCGTCGTATCGATGTGCGCCGAAGTGGTGTCGGGACCGATCAGTCGTCGGCCACGATCGCGTCGATGCGTTCCATCACGTCCGGCGTGAGCGCCGCAGCGACGTCGAGCGCATCCATGTTCTCGCGCACCTGCTCAACGCGCGACGCACCGGTGATCACGGATGACACATCCGGGTTCTTCGCGCACCACGCGATCGCCAGTTGCGCGAGCCGGACGTCGAGCTCATCGGCAACGGCCTGCAGCCGGCGTACGACTGCGTTCGCGCGCTCATTCTCGTAGCGTTTGCGCAGCCACTCGTAGCCGGGGATGGTCGCACGGCTTCCTGCCGGGATCCCGTCGACGTACTTGCCAGTAAGCAACCCGCCAGCCAGTGGCGACCAGACCGTCGTCCCCAGACCCAGATTTTCGTACAGCCGACGGTATTCGTGCTCGACGCGGTCGCGATGCAGCAGGTTGTACTGGGGTTGTTCGACGACCGGCTTGTGCCACCCGTAGCGGTCGGCGACGTCCCAGGCCGCGCGGATCTCGTCCGCGCTCCATTCGGAGGTCCCCCAGTACACGGCCTTGCCGCGGTCGATGAGATCCGACATCGCCCGTGCGGTCTCCTCGATCGGCGTGTGGGGATCGGGACGGTGGCAGTAGATGAGGTCGAGATAGTCCAAGCCGAGGCGCTCGAGCGACCCGTCCACGGCATCGAGGAGATACTTCCGGTTCAGCGTGTGCCTCGAATTCGGCCCGTCGTGTATGCCCCAGAAGTACTTGCTCGACACGAGAAACTCGTGGCGCGACCAACCGAGTTCGGCCAGGGCGCGACCCATCACCGTTTCGGACTCGCCCCCGGCGTACGCCTCGGCGTTGTCGAAGAAGTTCACGCCGGCATCGAACGCGGCCGCCATGCACTCGGCGGCACCGTCAACGTCCATCTGGTCGCCGAACGTCACCCACGATCCCAGGCTGAGCACGCTCACCTTGATCCCGGACCGTCCGAGTCGGCGGTACTCCATCGCGTGCGACATCGTGCCTCCTCGATCGCCGTCGAGCGTAGCGATGACCGCCCGACGGTTAGGCTGCCGCGCCATGCCCCGCCTCGTCGCCGCCACGCTCGTGTTCGTGTCGTCGGCCGCCGTCCTCGTGCTCGAGATCCTGGCGGCACGGCTGCTCGCCCCGTATGTCGGGGTCACCCACGAGGTCTATACGGCGTCGATCGGCGTCATCCTCGCCGGGATCGCCGCGGGATCCTGGTGGGGTGGACGGGCGGCCGACCGGGTCGATCCGCGCGGCTTGCTCGGGCCGCTGATCGTCGCCGGCGGCATGTTGTCGTTCGTCACCGTCCCCATCGTCGACACGCTCGGCGCCGGAATGCGTGGTGCCGGGGCCACGACCACGGTCATCGTGACCTTTGCGACCTTCTTCGCGCCCGCAGCGGTCCTGACGGCGGTGACGCCGGCGGTGATCAAGATCCAGCTCTCGTCGCTCGCCGAGACGGGCAGGGTCGTCGGACGCCTGTCGGCGATCGGCACGGCCGGCGCGATCGTCGGCGTGTTCGCCACCGGCTTCGTGCTCATCGCTGCCTGGCCGACTCGGCCCACGATCCGCGGGCTGGCGATCGGGCTGATCGTCGGGGGTGCGGTCGTGTGGGGCTGGCTGCGGCCGCGGCCGCCACAGGTGGGCGTTCTCGTGCTGGCGGTCGCCACCGGGGCGTTCTCGTTTGCCGCGAGTCACCCATGCGCCTTCGAATCGACCTACTACTGCGCCTACGTGACCGCCGATCCGGGCCGTGACGACGGCTACGTCCTGTGGCTCGACACACTTCGGCACAGCTACGTCGATCTCGACGATCCGACCTATCTCGAATTCGCCTACACGGGGTGGTTCTCTGACGTCATCACGGCGATCGCACCGGAGGGCGAACCCCTCAATGCCCTGCACATCGGTGGGGGTGCGCTCACGATGCCGCGCTACCTGCGTCATGCGCATCCCGGCTCGACGTCGACCGTGCTGGAACTCGACGAGTTGTTGGTCGAGCTCGCCGTCGACGAGCTCGGCTTCACCCCTGGCGACGACGTCGAGACCGTCACCGGTGACGCACGCATGACAATTCGCCGGCTGCAGCCGGCACGGCCCTTCGATCTCGTCATCGGCGACGCGTTCGGTGGTGTTGCCGTTCCGTGGCACCTGGCAACAAGACCGTTCGCCGCCGATATCCGTACCCACATGGCCAGCGACGGGCTGTTTGTGATGAACGTGCTCGACCACGGCTCGAAGGCGTTCCTGCGCGCACAGATCGCGACCGTCGGCGCGGTGTTCGACCATGTCGCGGTTATCAGCCATCCGGGTGCGTTTGCCCGCGATGGCACCGTCGGAGGCAATCACGTCGTCGTGGCGTCGGATACCGCATTGCCGATCGACGAGATCGTGGCGGCAAATCGTCGCCGCGCTCGGGTGGACGAGGTGCTCCATGGCCCCGCGATCGATGCGTGGACCGCCGGCGCTCCGGTCTTAACCGACGACTACGCCCCGGTCGACCAGTTGCTCACGCCCTATCCCGTGGCCCCCACGCACTAGTCAGGCATCGGCCATGGCGTCGAGATACACGTCACGCATTGAGGCGTCGAAGGCGCACACGACGACGCGCGGGATCCGCCCCGCATTCTCCCGAAGCGTCGTGACCGCGATGTGTGCCGCCGCCGGACGCGGGTAGCCGTACACGCCGGCACTGATCGCCGGGAACGCGATCGACGCCACGTCGTGTTCGACGGCGAGATCGATGCTGCGGCGATAGCAGCTGGCCAATGCCGCGGGTTCACCGTGCCGGCCATCGCGCCACACCGGCCCGACCGTGTGAATCACCCACGTGGCCGGCAGCTGGAAGGCGGGCGTGATGCGCGCGTCCCCCGTCGGACACCGGACGCCCGGCGCGACTTCGTCGAATTGCAGGCACGCGGCGAGTAGTTCGGGTCCAGCCGCCGCGTGGATCGCCCCGTCGACACCGCCGCCGCCCCGAAGTGCCGGATTCGCCGCGTTGACGATGGCATCGACGGCGAGCGTGGTGATGTCGGCGACGACGATCTCGAGCTCGCCTTCAGGCACCGATTGCACCTCCGCCTGCCACACGATCAAGACAAGCGTGCCACAGCGCGCCGGCGTGCCCCACCCGGGTGGCGCAGAATGCGGGTGACACATATACCCCATGGGGGTATAGTGCTGACCGCTCGAGGAGGGCCACCGTGCAACACGATGAACACGGCCACGCGACCGGACACGCGTCAACGCGCACCGATCACGACGACTCCCACGACCGCTCCGGTGGCGGACACGACGACCACGGCGACGGTCACCACGATCACGCCGCGATGTTCCGCACCCGCTTCTGGGTCTCCGCCGCGCTGGCGATCCCGATCGTCGTGTGGGCACCGATGATTCAGGAATGGTTCGGCTACACCGCACCGACATTCCCGGGCAGCGCCTGGATCGCTCCGGCGCTCGGCACCGTGACCTTCTTTTATGGCGGCTGGCCATTCCTCTCCGGTGGCGCACAGGAAGCCCGCGACCGTGCACCCGGAATGATGCTGCTCATCGCCCTGGCGATCAGCGTCGCATTCGCCGCGTCGATGGCGACGAGTCTGGGCGCCTTCGACCAAGAGGTCTGGTGGGAGCTCGCCTTGCTCATCGTCGTGATGCTGCTGGGCCACTGGGTCGAGATGCGCGCGATCGGGCAGGCACGAGGGGCACTAGCCGCGCTGGCAGAACTGTTGCCCGACGATGCCGAACGGATCGACACCGATGGAAATGTCGAACACGTCCGCATCGACGACCTTGCCGTCGGAGACGTCGTCCTGGTGCGACCCGGCGGCCGCATTCCCGCCGACGGCACCGTGCTCGCCGGCGAAGCGGCCGTCGACGAATCGATGATCACGGGCGAGTCGACCCCGGTGCAGCGCGGTGAGGGCGACCGCGTGGTCGCCGGCACCGTCGCCACGGACGCTCGCCTGCGCGTCGAAGTCACCGCAACGGGCGACGACACGACGCTCGGCGGTATCGAGCGACTCGTCGCCGATGCACAGACGTCCCGGTCGCGCGCACAGGCGCTCGCCGATCGCGCCGCGGCCCTGTTGTTCTACGTCGCAGTCCTGGCGGGTGCGGTGACCGCCGTCGTGTGGTCGGCACTCGGCGCACCCGACCTTGCGCTGAGCCGAACCGTCACGGTGCTGGTCATCGCCTGCCCGCATGCGCTCGGCCTGGCGATTCCGCTCGTCACATCGATCTCGACAGCAAAGGCGGCACGCGCCGGCATCCTCGTCACTGACCGGTTCGCGCTCGAACGGATACGCGAGGTCGACGTCGTCCTGTTCGACAAGACGGGGACGCTGACGCGCGGTGAACACGCGGTCGTCGACATCGCGACCGCGAGCGGGACGGACGAGGTCGAGTTGCTGCGCCTGGCCGGTGCACTCGAGGCCGAATCCGAACATCCGCTGGCGCGCGCGATCTACGCCCGCGCGCGAGAGGACGTCGGCGATCTGCCCGCGGTCGACGACTTCAATGTACTCAGCGGTCGCGGCGTTCGCGGCACCGTCGGCGGCACGAAGGTGGCCGTCGGGGGCCCCGCCCTGTTGCGCGAGCTGGGCATCGACGCCGGGCACGAGATGGAGGACGACACTGACGCGTGGGTCGCTGCTGGGCACGCGGTGCTGCACGTGATCAGCGGGGACCGAGCCATCGGCGCGATCGCTCTCGCCGATCAGGTCCGTGACGATTCGCGCGCCGCGGTCACAGCACTGCACCACGCGGGCGTCCGCGTCGCGATGGTCACCGGCGACGCATCCCAGGTCGCGAACAGCGTCGCGGAAGAACTCGGCATCGACGAGGTGTTCGCCGAGGTTCTTCCCGAAGACAAGGCGACGACCGTCAGCGAGCTGCAGGATCGTGGCCTCGTCGTCGCGATGGTGGGTGACGGGATCAACGACGCTCCCGCGCTCGCCCGCGCCGATGTGGGTATCGCGATCGGCGCAGGGACCGACGTGGCCATCGAGTCCGCCGGCATCGTGTTGGCGTCCGACGATCCGCGCGGCGTGCTCGCCGTACGCAACCTGTCGCGGGCGACCTACCGCAAGATGGTCCAGAACCTGTGGTGGGCGGCCGGCTACAACGTTCTTGCGATCCCCCTGGCGGCCGGCGTGCTCGCCGGTATCGGCTTCACGCTTCCGATGGCGCTCGGCGCCGTGCTGATGAGCGCCTCGACCATCGTCGTCGCGCTCAACGCACAGCTTCTGCGACGTGTCGACCTCTCCACCGAAGGGCACCGCTCGCCCGACGAAAACACCATCGCCACCGCGGGGTCCACGACCTAGAGTTCGTCCCGGTGGCGCGGCAACGTTCGCCGCGCCGGGCGCCGACACGCTTCGTGCCGGCCGCTGCCGCGGGAGGTAGTCGCATGGGGTGGACTCGACGTCTGGTGCGTCCCGGGTCGTCGACCGGGACATCCCTGCTCCGAGCCGAACACGTCTCGTCGTGTTCTGGATCGTGGCGATCATCTTCGTCGCGCTGCTGTTGAGCGACATCGTCCAGACGCGACCGTGGTATCTGCTCGTCCCTGTCACCGTATGGGGTGGCTGGGGCGAGGTCGGCGCCTATCCGTCGCACGCGATCCACATGCTCATGGTCGCGCTGATCCACTGGGCGGTCATCGCCGCGGTCGTCGCCCAGGTCGTCCGCCCACAGCAACGCATCGGTGCCGCGTGGAGCTACGTCATCCTCGGGGTCGTGACGCTGGGAATCGCGCTGGCATACGCCAATCTGCCGCCCGAAGCCGTACCGATCCTGTCCGGCGTGCTCGTGTTCTCGCTGCTCGCATTCATTGTCCACCCGTCACCGATGCGGGCGAAATTTCGCAGCGTCGCACCGCCAAGCCGGGTGCTGCTCGCACTCGTCGTCGCCGCCGCGGTGCCACTCGCGATGTTCGCGATCGACAGCTTCGGCACTCAGCTCGCCAGTGGTCCGGGCGACGAGCACTTCGACTTCGGGCATTGGACGTTCATGGGGATCTATCCCATCGTGACGGTGCTCATCGGACTCGTCGCCGCATTCAAGGTCTCGGGATGGCGGCTACCCGGATGGATCGCCGGCGTATTCGTCCTCGCCCACGGACTCGGCAGCCTGCTGGTAACGGCCGCGTCGGCGCTGCGTACGGTCTGGGCGATCGCCGCGGTCGTGTGGGGCGTCGGGTTCATCATCGCCATCGAGGCCGAAGCGAATCAGGCACGCCAAGTGCGCCGCGCGGATGCGGTGCCGCCGACCCCGGATGTGCCGCCCGCCGACGGGTGATCACCTCTACGGCAATGCTCGCCGGGGATCAGGCGTGTGTTGCCGGTGCGATCACGTCGCGCGCCGCCTCACCGGCCGCCGCGCGCCGCGCCGCATGCGTCGGGGCGTCGGGCACGTGCGCCGGCCGTCCAGCCGCGAGTTCGCGCCGCAGAACCGGGACCACTTCGGTCCCCAGGATCTCGATCTGTTCGAGGACGACATCGAGCGGCAGGCCAGCGTGGTCCATCAGGAAGAGTTGACGCTGGTAGTCGCCGACATGCGTGCGCATGTGGGCGTACCGCTCGATCACCTGCTGGGGACTGCCGACCGTCAACGGCGTCTGCTCCGTGAACTCTTCGAGTGACGGCCCATGGCCATACACGGGCGCGACATCGAAGTAGGGACGGAACTCGCGCACCGCATCCTGGGAATTGTGCCGGATGAAGGCCTGGCCGCCGAGGCCGACGATCGCCTGGTCGGCCGCCCCGTGGCCGTGGAACTCGTAGCGCTCGCGGTAGTACTGGACCATCTGCTGGGTGTGTCGGATCGGCCAGAAGATGTTGTTGTGGAAGAACCCGTCGCCGTAGGTCGCGGCAAGCTCAGGCACCTCTGGGCTGCGGATCGAACCGTGCCACACGAACGGCGGCACCCCGTCCAGAGGCCGAGGTGTTGCCGTGAAGTTGCGCAGCGGCGTGCGGAACTTGCCGTCCCAGTCGACGACCTCCTCCCGCCACAGGCGATGGAGTAGTCCATAGTGCTCGATCGTCAACGGGATGCCGTCGCGCATGTCGTATCCGAACCACGGATACACCGGCGCCATGTTGCCACGTCCCAGCATGAGATCCACGCGTCCGCCGACCAGATGCTGGAGCATCGAGAAATCTTCGGCGATCTTGACCGGATCGTTGGTGGTGATCAGCGTCGTCGCCGTTGACAGGATGATCCGCTCAGTCTGGGCGCCGATGTACCCCAGCAGTGTGGTCGGCGAGGACGGCACGAACGGCGGATTGTGGTGTTCCCCGGTGGCGAACACGTCGAGGCCAACCGCCTCGGTCTGCCTGGCGATCGCCACCATGGCCTGGATGCGTTCCGCCTCGGTCGGTGTGCGACCTGTGGTGGGGTCAGGCGTCACATCGCCGACACTGAAGATGCCGAACTGCATACCTCTCATGTTCGATCCTGTCTCGACATCACGATAGTAGTTGCAGCATCAACTAACTGCAAGGGGCTGCCACGCGGCAAAAGCACGCACTGCGTCTATCGAGTGCGCACACTTGCCACGCAGCCATTGACGCACGAACGGAGTTTCCATGAGTTCATCCAGCACCGCGGCAGGTGGTGGTGCCATCTACGGTCTGGGCATCTTCGGTGCCGCCGTCTACTTCTGGCAGCAGGCCGACACGCTCGGCGAGTACATCCTCGCCGTCATCCAGGGCTTGCTGTGGCCGGCCTTCCTCGTCTACGAGGTATTTGGGACGCTCGGCGCCTGAGGTTCCCGTGGGGCCCAGCCGTCGAAACCGGCTCGGCGGACTCACCACAGCGGAGAGCCGAACGCGGGCACACCGCCGGCGCGGCGCACGATTTGAGCGGGGGCACGTCACCGGCAACGCAACGACCGCATTCGGACATCCCCGCGGACGCGTCTGCGCCGCCCTCGGCCCACGAGGGACCACCGGCCGCCGAACCGACCCGGGGCACCGATGCGAGTTCAACCTCCAGGCCGCCGGCGGCCGATGATCCCCCGCCAGGAACGACAACCGGCATAGCTCCCCGTCGCTGACGTCGTGCCAACCTGAAGCCTCGCGAGGATCAACGATGCGATGACCGCGGTCGTCGGGCTGGTTGGCTTGTCGCGCGTTCGATGACAACAGCGAGACCACCACGCGGACACACTCCAAGGAACTCCAAGGAGGGGTCGCCCTGTTCGGTCGCCGGTCAGAGACGCCGCCATGACCGTTGAGCTCAACCACACGATCGTGGCGGCACGTGATCCTGAGGTGTCAGCGCGGTTCCTGGCCGACGTGCTCGGGCTGCCGGATCCCGCACCGTTCGGTCCGTTCATGGTGATCGACACGGGCAACCGCGTCAGCCTCGACTATCTCGAGACCGACGGCGAGATCACCTCCCAGCACTACGCCTTCCTCGTCACCGAGGAGGAGTTCGAGCAGGTCTTCGAGCGGATCAATGAGCGTGAGCTGCCCTACTGGGCAGACCCTGGCCGCCGCCGGCCGGGCGAGATCAACCGCGACGACGGTGGCCGAGGGGTGTACTTCCTCGATCCGGACGGACACTTGCTGGAGATCATCACGCGGCCTTACGGCAGCGACTGAGTCGCTCCACCATGATCCTCGCCGATGTTTCTCGCAAGCCAGATCGAGGCTGGTGCAGCGTGGATCCGGACGTGTTGGTCTGCGACCCGGGTGTCGGCGGTTGTGGAGTGGCCGAGGCGCTCGGTGACGACGTTGGAATTCACGCCACTCACGCAGCAGCATCGCGTGGCGACGATCTCAGATTCCGGCGATGATCCAGAAGATCCCCGCGAGCACGAGATACGCCGCGACGATGTAGCTGAGGACGCGCGGGACGACGAAGATCAGGATCCCGGCCAACAGCGACAGGATGCCCAGGACCAGCAAGTTGGTGCTGGCGACCTCGACCTGCGCGAGGAGCGGAGCAAGCGGTGTCATGATGATCCCTCCGATACTCGGGGGTCGCGGCTCGTCGACGTGACTTGGTCCGTCAGCGTCCGCCGGTGCGTGCGGTACCGATCATCGTGGCACAAACCAGCACGGTCGACACTGTCCGATCGGTGGCCCCGACCGCTGGACGACATCAAGCCTTGCCCACGGTGAGGTGTCCGCGCGACAGCGCAAGGCCGAAATACAACGGCACAACCTGGCTGACGGCGAACAGCGCGCTGAAGCCCACGATCAGGATCCGAGCCTGTCTGGCGCTCACGGCGAGCGCGTGCCGCTGGTCCTCGACGACATCACGCGCCTGCGCGGTGCGCTGCGAATACTGCGTGATGAGCTCGGAGGCGACCGCCAGGCGTTCGGCGATCGCTCCCAGCGCATCGGCCGTAGCCATGGTCCCCTCGGTCGCCGACGCGAGCTCGTCGCTCATGCGCTCGGCCTGCTCGGCCTGATCGCGCAGCTCGTCGGGCAGACCGGCAATGCTCTCCCGCAGCTCGCCGATCGTCGCACCCAACGGACGCTGCGGCGCGTACGACGGGCCGAACGGAAGCGCGCTCAGCGCCGACAACGTCCGATCGATCGACGTGGCAGCCTGCTCGACCGCGGGCAGAGTCGCTTCGAGGGCGTCGAGGGAGTCCGCGACGTTTTCGCCCGTGAGTGCTCGGAGCGCTTCGAGCGCCGTCTGGCCCTCGGCCATGCTCCGACCGAGCCCACCAACGGCGCCTTCGGCGTCCGCGACGCCTGCTGTGACGATCTCGAGCGCGTCATCGGCGATCGCGAACGAGTCGTCGACCGTGTCGAGTGCCGCCGCGGACAGCGCCAGGCTCTGCTTGAGGCCGTCTTCGAAGTCGCTGACCAGTTGGCGGCCGACGACTCCCGCCACGAGGCTGGCCACGGCACCGACGATGGCGATGCCGATCATGATCCGTCCGGCCACCACGGGTTTCAGCATCGTGGGATCGCGGTGCCCTCGCGGTCGGTGCCGATCGCTTGCGGCATTGACGGCTCGAGGCGTGAGAGGAACCCAACCATACCGAGCGCCCACGAAGGACCGTGCCGGGCTGTCGCGCTCGTGGCGTCGGTCCGGTAGGAACCGCAGGTCGCACACGGTCACCCGGAATCGACCGCTTTCGTCCGGCAACTCGGTGAACCACAACATCCAGACCTGCGCCGTCATGTGCTCGTCGACCTCGATGCGTTCCTGTTGGTCCACGGCAGTTACACGGCAACCACCGCGAGCAGCGCGACGTCGACCAGGGCGATCGTGATCGCGGCGTAGAACGGCGCGTTGCCGCGTCCGAACAGCGCGAGGGCCGAGAGCGCGACCACGACGGCAAGAGCCGTCGAGGCCCAGGTGGCCGGTGCGCCGGCGGGGCCGAGAACGGCGAAGGCTGAAGCGAGGACCAGCAACGCCGTGGCGATGAGCCTGCTCCGGACGGCGCCCAACCGGTGCGGGAGCCCTCGCACGCCGGTAGCCACGTCGTCCTCCAGGTCGGGCAGGGTATTGAGGAAGTGTGCTGCGATCCCGAGCATGGCAGCGGTGCCGACCATCCACGTCGGCGGCCACTGAGACGGGCTGTTCGCCAAGCTGACGACGGCGGGTAGTGAGCCGAACGCCACGGCGTACGGAAGCCAAGACCAGGACGTCGCCTTGAAGGAGACGTTGTACAGATGCCCGAAGGCGACGAGGAGCGCCAGATGGGTTGCCCCGCTGCGCCAGCCCGCGAGCAACGACAGGACCACGCAGGCGGCGGCCGCGACGATCAGCCACCGCAGCACGAAGGACGGTGTCAGGTCGCCATTCGCCAGCGGCTTGTCACTCCGGCCAGCCTCGCGGTCCCGGTCGACGTCGAGCAGGTCGTTGCCCCAGCCGATGGTCAGCTGGCCGGCGAACACGGCCATGGTGACAACAACGCCCTCATACACGGGCAGTCCCAGCGCGAGGGCTAACAGGGCCGCGATGGTCGTGACCGCGACCGACGGTCCCAAGTGCGCGGCGCGGAGGAGCGGCAGCACGACGGCGGGGCGGGGCGCTTCTGCGCGTGTGGTCACCGTTCCGTCCTCGCTGGGATCTCAGGGCCGATTCCGTTGGCCGACCGGGAAACGGATGACGAGTCGCGCACGGCTCCGGCGACGCCACGGCGCCGGAGCGCTGACGTCGCGGCCTCGTCGCCGTGGCGCATTCCGGAGAGGACAGTGCGGCAAACCGTCATGGCGTCCGTACGGTAGGCGTTGACCGTCTCGGGGTCGCCCATCGTGGCCGCGTCGGGTTCCTGGCCCGCGGCAGCCTTCGCGCTGCGCGAACGCAGCACATGCGGACCACTAGTTCGGCGGCGGGCACCCGCGGAGCGCTGCGCGGGCGAAGTCCGGTACCGGCCGCTCCGCGGCTTCCTCTGGCGTCTCCGCGACCCCGTTCTCGCGAATGTCGTTGATGAGCCAGTCCATCTCCAGGATCTCCCGACGCTGTGCCTCGCTGATTGCAACGGCGAGCTCGCACACGCGCATGTCGGCGGAGTCGAACCGCTCCGACCGCGTGATGGCCAGCGAGTGGTGCGGGATCATCCCCTCCATGAAGTCGACGTCGTTGACGTTCGCCTGGGTCCGGTCGAGGGCGACGCCGGTAGCGAGCAGCACCAAGGACACGCCGACGACGATGAGGTTGGCCGCCGTCTTGCGGTACATGTTCAGCATCCAGGCGAGCATGACGAGACCCATCGTCCCACCCATCGCCATCGCCATGAAGACGCGGCTCTCGCTGAACCGTACGTGGCTCCATTCCCAGGAACCGGCGAACATCACGGCGTACA
>JBBDSV010000075.1:0-22852 GCA_040904785.1 Nitriliruptoraceae bacterium | reverse complement strand
TAGCGTGCCCGCGACCCGGGAGGTGATGGCGATGACCGACGATGCGTCGAGCGCGAACACGGCGGATGATCCGGCTCGAGCGCCGCGGCCTGCTGAGGTCGCTCAGCCGCTGACGAACCCGTTGGCGATCGCGGGATCGCTCGTGGTCGGTGCGGCCATGGGTGCCGCCGAGGTCGTGCCCGGGTTCTCGGGCGGCACGGTCGCGCTCGTGTTCGGCATCTACGAGCGACTCATCGCCAATATCCGCCAAGGTGCTCGGGTGTTGTCGTTGCTCATTCGCGGCCGGTGGGCGCCCGCCCGTCGTGCGGTGCTTGTGATCGAGTGGCCCTTCGTCGGTGCGTTGTTGGCCGGCATGGCCGTCACCATCGCGACGCTCGCCGGTGTGCTCGGCGAATTGATCGATACCGAACCGATGGCGATGTCGGCGGTGTTTCTGGGTCTCGTGCTCGGTGCGGCCGCTGTCGCGAGCACGCAGTTCCATCGTCCGCGCCCGCGACACGGCGCGGTCGTCGTGCTCGCGGCGGCCGCAACCTTCGTCGGCCTGGGACTGACCCCAGGGACCGTCGCCGCGCCGGGACTTCCACTGCTGTTCGCGGGTGTGGCAGTTGCCGCCTGCGCGTGGATCCTTCCGGGGGTGTCCGGCGCGTTCCTGCTGCTCGTCGTCGGGCTCTATCCCGCCACGCTCGCCGCCGTTGAAACACGCGACGTCGTCGCACTCGTCGTCATGGTGGCGGGTGCGGTCACCGGGCTCGCGGTCTTCGCCACCGCGCTCAACTGGTTGCTCGCCCGTGCCCACGATCTCGTGCTCGCCGTGATGCTCGGTCTCATGATCGGTAGTGCGCGTGTCTTGTGGCCGTGGCCGTCGAACGCGTCGATGGGCGATGCGTCGCTCGCGTCACCCGAGGCGGGGACGGTGCCGCTCGTCGTCGCACTCGTCGCCGGCGCGTTCGCAGCCGTGTGGATCTTCGGGCTCATCGCCGGTTGGGTCCACCGACGGCGTCAGACGGCCGGCAGCGGCCGCTAACTGTCACGTGCCGGGCAGCGCCGCGTTGCGGATCGCGACTCGCCATCGCTCGACGGCCCTGCGGCACTCGTCGACCGTGGGAACCAGCGCGATCCGGAACCACCCGGTGCCTGCGGGCCCGAAGGCACGGCCCGGTGTGACGAGCACGTGGATGCGCTGCAACGCGTTCGCGTAGCCGACATCGTCGCCGCCTGGCGCCTGCACCCACAGATAGAACGTGCCGTCCGAGTGCGCGACCCGGAAGCCTTCGTCACGCAGGAAGCCGAGGACGATGTCGCGTTTGGCCGCAAAGATTCGGCGGCGTTCGTCGACGTGATCCTGGTCGCGCCACGCGGCCGTCGCCGCCGCCTGAATGAACGTTGGTGATGCCGTGCCGATGTTGACCCGCAGGCGGCGAAGCGTCGCGATCAATTGCGGGTCACCGAGGATCGCGCCGGAGCGGTAGCCGGTCATGCCGGAACGTTTTGACAGCGACACGAACGCGAGCACGCCCGTGTAGTCGTTGTCACAGGCTTCGAGAATGCTGGGTGCGGGACGGTCGAACCACAGTTCCTGGTAGCACTCGTCCGAGGCAATCAGAATGCGGTGCTGTCGTGCCACGTCGACCTGGCGACGGAAGTAGTCGACGTCGACGGTGGCGCCAGTTGGATTGTGCGGGTAACTCACCCAGACGATCGCGGCGCGGCGCAGCCGTTCAGGCTCGAGGTCGCCCAGCTCCATCCGCCACTGGCCCTCGGGCTCGAGTGCCACGGGGTCCGATACGCCGCCAGCGAATTGCGCACCTCGTGCGTACACGGGATATCCCGGGTCACCCCACAGCACATGTCGCCGCGTGCCAGCCGCGTCGATCACGGCGAAAGGCAGGTGAAAAATCGCTTCCTTGCTGCCGGCCGCGGGAAGGATCTGGGTGTCAGGATCGACGTCGACGCCGTGTCGCCGTCGCGCCCATCCGGCGATCGCCTCCCGAAGCTCGGGGGTTCCGGATGTCGTGGGGTAGCTCGAGACCGGCCCGAGTGCGTCGACGAGTGCGTCGCGAATGAACGGCGGGGTGGGTTCGTCCGGATCGCCGATCGACCAGTCGACCCAGTCGGCGTCGGGCGCCTCGGCACGAGCACGTGCCGTCGTGTCGGTGAAGTACTCCTCGAGCGCCGAAAGCGTCGGGTTCGACGGATACGGTTCGTTCACGTCGGTTCGGTCCTTCGCGTGTCCGGATCGGCAGTGACGAGGGACACTAGGCTGTCCGATGGCGTGACGTGCAGTCCGCCGTATCTCGATCGCGTCCAAGGATCCTGCGGTGGTCGACGTGCACCCCGATCTGTCGGCGCCGCCGGCCAGCATCGGGGTGATCGGCACCGGACTGATCGGCGGGTCGATCGTCCGCCGATTGCGTGCCCTCGGTCGCGATGTCATCGCCTACGACCACGATGCGGCGGTTCGTGGACGACTCGCCGACGCCGGGGCGAGGGTCGCTGCCGATGCCGCAGACGTCGCCCGGCGGTGTGAGCTGGTCGTGCTCGCCGTTCCCCCCGGCAGCGTCGCCACGCTGTGGTCCGAACTGCTCGCTGCCGATGTCGACGACGTCACCGTCATCGACGTCGCCTCGTCGAAGGGCCCGATCGCCGCGGCGTTGCGGCCGGTGGGTGAGGTGCCGTCGTCATCGGGTGACGCGGTGTTCGTGGCGACCCACCCGATGGCCGGACGAGTGGAAGCCGGATTCGACGCGGCGCTCGACAACCTGTTCGTCGACGCCGCATGGATCATCGTTCCCCACGCCGAGATCGATGTCCCCCGTCTCGGACAGATCGTGGCGTTCATCCGTCAGATGGGTGCGCGCCCCTGCTTCCTGTCGGTCGCCGATCACGAGCGGTTCACCGCCGTGGCAAGCCACCTGCCGCACCTGCTCGCGTTCAGCTACCGGAAGATGCTCCACGCGCTCGATGCCGACGGGATGGCGGCATTCGCCGGCGGCTCGCTCGGTGACGTGCTGCGTGTCGCCGATGCCGACCCGCCGCTGTGGCGCGAGATCCTGGCCGCGAACGACGGGGAGATTGCGCGGGCACGCGACGCGTTGATCGGCGAGATGACGGCCTTCCCGCTCGACGGGACCGCGCCGGGCGATCGCCTCGTCGCGGACGACAGCTCGCCGACCCCGGCGGCGGTCGAACTTCCGTCGAAGGGCCCGATCGGCGCAAGGGGAGCGGCGGAACTCGCCGACACCGGACGGACCGGACAATTCCTCGTCGACATCGTTGTCGCCGACGACGCGGTCACCTGCACCTTCGCCCCGTGACGTCCTAGTGGATGCCGTAGAAGAACCCGTCACGTGACCCGACCCATATTCGGCCATCCCACACGGCCGGCGTCGACTCGATGCAACCAGCAAGGGGAAGGCGCCACAGCTCCTGTGGGGCGCGAGGGTCGGTGAGGTCGTAGCCGCGCAGTTGCGGGTCGGTGCACGTGGCGACCAGCAGTTGCGCATGCCCGTCGCGCTCGACGACGACCGGTGACGACCACGCGTGCCAACCGAGCTCGTCGGTGAATACGACCTCTCCCGTCGCGGCGTCGACGACGAGCAGCTCGCCCGGATTCGTTGCTACATACAGCAACCCGCCGTGCAAGGCCGGTGTCGCCCAGATCCCGCCGTCCTCGTCGGCACGCCGTGGCGGAACGTGGACCGACCACTGAATCGGGTCGGCCGGCGAGTCGACATCGAGCCGCACGAGCTGGCCGACCTCGTTCGCGCGCGGCAGGAACCGCTGCAGTTCGACCGCGGCGAACAGCGCCCCGTCGGCAGGGTCGATGACCAGCGATGCGTCGATGTCGTCGCCGAGCCACACATCGAGCAGCACCTCGACGCGGCCGCGCGATAACGCCGAGAGGCGCAGGACGATGACACGCCCGCCGGAGTTGGCGAACGCGAGGCGGTCCCGGGCGGTGTCGATTGCAACGCTGTTCTCGATCGACACGTTGCGGTCGCCGATCGCCGCGAACAGCTCGTCATCGAAGGCCGGCCATTCGACCAGGACTTCGGGGTCGACGGTTACCCGGCCGTCGGCGTCGTAGTCGCGGTTGAGCCGCACGGCGCGGAACCAGGAGTCCTCGCCGCCGACGTAGAGCACGTCGTCGACGATCGCCGGGCTGCCGTCCCAGTCGTTGTTCCACACGCCCTCGGTGTGGGCGCTCATGCTCCACACCTCGGCGACCGGGTTGCGGTCGAGTGCCAGGATTCGCAACAAGCCGTCGCGGGATCCCGTGTAATAGAGCGGGTAGCCATCGGGATCGAACGAGCCCGTGCCTTTGATCTGGAATCCCGTACGGAACGGCTCGCGCGTTGGTGTACCGGTCTGGCCATCGAGGAAGTAGACGAGGCCGTCGAACCCGCCGAAGGCGACCTCCTGGCGGCCATCCTCGAGTTCGCGAACGACGGGCTGGCCCGTCCAGCCGGTTCCGCACCATTCGCGCGTGCTGGGCACGCGGCTGACCTCGCCCTCGTCGTCGGTCTCCTCGACGGTGATCGCCTCGGTGATGCACATAGCGCGGTCGGGAAACCGCCAGGCGATCTCGGGGGTGGCGGGCAGCGGGCCCGATCCGTATGCCGTGTGCGTGAGATTGCCGCGGAAGCGCAGCAGGCCGTCGACGTCCTGTCCCCAGGTTGGTGGAGCGTCCGGTTCGGCAGGTCGTGGCACCTCGACGACCTCGTCGTCGGCATCATCGGTGGCGTCGACGGCAGCTGGCGGCACATCGGCGCCCACGGGTTCGACCGGAACGGTGGTATGCACCGTGACGCCGAGGACGGCGACCACGGCGCTGGTCGTCAAGTACCACGCATCGCGCATTCTGCGAGCATACGCGTGGCGCGATGTCCGCCCGGACGGCGGTCGGCCAGATGTCGCCGGGTGCCGAACCTGTCACGGCTACCCTCGCGGCGATGGACACCGATCACCGCACCGTGCTCGTCCGGTGCACCTGCCACGATCGCCCGGGGATCACCACGGGCCTGCTCGGCGTACTCGCTCGTGCCGGTGCCGAGCTGTACGACATGGAGCAGGTCTCCGTCCGCGAGCGACTGACGCTGGGCCTGCTCATCGGTGTCGGTTCGGCAGACGACGTCCTCAAGGAGCTGCTGTTCCACGGGTGGGAACACGGTCTGCAACTCGAATTCGAGGTTGTTGACTCCGATGCGCCGCCTTCCGCCCCGCAGCATCGCGCCATCGTCACTGTCATCGCCCAGACGCTGGCGCCGGCGGCGCTGCAGGCGGTGACGGCAGCGATCTCGGGTGCGGGCGGCAACATCGATCGGATCGAACGTCTCGCGCGCTATCCCGTCGTGGCCTACGAGTTCGGCGTGTCCGACGGCGACACTGCGCGCATGCGTTCACTGCTGGTGGACGCTTCCGCCGACCACCACATCGACGTCGCCGTGCAGGAGGCCAGTCTTGAACGTCGTGCAAAGCGGCTCGTCGTCCTCGACGTCGACTCGACCCTGATCCAGAACGAGGTCATCGACCTGCTCGCCGAGGAGGCCGGTTGCGCCGGCCAGGTCGCCGATCTCACGGCACAGGCGATGGACGGCGCGATCGACTTCGAAGCGGCGCTGCGCGCACGCGTCCGGCTGCTGGCGGGGCTCGACGTCGCGGTGTTCGACCGCGTGGCCGAGCGCATTGAGTTCACCCCCGGCGCACGCACGTTCGTCCGGACGCTCAAACGTCTCGGGTACACGGTGGCGATCGTCTCCGGCGGATTCTCGGTGCTGACCGATCGGCTCGCGGCCGAACTCGGTATCGATCACACCGCAGCGAACGACATCGAAATCGTCGATGGTCGCCTCACGGGTGAAGTGCGCGGAGACGTCCTCGATCGGGCCGGCAAGGCACGGGTGCTGCGGCAGATCGCCGAAAGCGAGCACATTCCCTTGTCGCAGACCGTTGCGGTCGGCGACGGCGCGAACGATCTCGACATGCTCGCCACGGCAGGCCTGGGGATCGCGTTCAACGCCAAGCCGGCGGTGCGCGCCCACGCCGACACGGCACTGTCGGTCCCGTATCTCGATGCGATTCTGTTCCTGTTGGGCATCCACCGCGACGAGATCGAAGCGGCCGATGCCGCCGACCCCGCCGTACCGCGGAATCGCGTCGACCAGTTGCCCCCGAGGTGACCGGAGCCCCGGCCGTGACGCAGTGTTGCTGATGCACCCCACTCGGAGTTGTCCATGGCCAGACACACCGTTGTTCATCTGACCCGTCTCGCGCGCTTGCCCTGCATTGAGGAGGAGGGCCTGCGGACGCGTGCAGATCTCTCGTCGCTGCTCGGCCCCGTCGACGCCTTCGACGCGGCGGCGACCGGCCGGTTCGCGCAGGGCAAGCGCGTGTCCGGGTGGTTGTCGCTCGACCATGCGCGAAGCCAGGTCGAACGATTCGGCCCCGGCCTCGTCAGCTACACCGTCGACGTGGACAAAACCGTCGCCATGCCGGCAGATGCTGCCAGCGACCCCGAGCGCTACTGGTCGCAGGCGCGCCCGTTGTCGGCCTGGCTCGCCGACGGCAACGTGCCGGACGACCTCGACGTGCATCAGCCGGTGCCTGTGCGGGCCAAATATCTGCAGCTGCACGCACCGCTGGTGACCGATGACCAGTTGGCCGAGTACGCCCCGCTCGTCGCTGCCGTCGCGGACGGCGACCGGCTCGCAGCAAAGGCCGTGATGCACCTGGCGATCGTGGCGGCCGACGGCGATCTCGAGTCACCCGAATTCGCGACCGCGTGCGCGCTGGCTTGGCGCGACGAACCCGATCGTTCCGGATTGTTCCGGGAACTGGTCGATCTCGGTCCCGACACCGTCGCGAGCGCGGCGCTCGCCACACACGGGTCGGGGGCGCCGGACGCCGCCGCACACCTGCGCAGCGTGCTCGAGGAGACGCGCGACTGGGCGGCCGACGAAGGGCTCGAACCGGGTCCGGGGCTGCTCGAACGCAGCGCGGCGTTGCTCGATCAGATCGAACGGGCCCGTTGAAGCCGGCTCACCGCCGCCGGCAGGTGGGAGGCGTCAGAGGCTGATCACGTTGAGGTGGCTGACACGTGGCGTGGCGCGATCCGGATCTTCATGCAGTTCGAAGCGCACACGCTGGCCGATCCGCAATGTCTGCAAGCCAGAGGCGCGGAACGCCTCGGCGTCGAACGTATGCTCACGCAGTTGATCGTCGAGGAGGGAACCTTCACGGGACTCGGTCGAGAACGACCGGATCGTGCCCTGTGGCATACGAATTCTCCTCGCACGTTCGACGGTGACGCGGCAGGATAGCGGTGACCGAGGAGGCAGACGTGAGCAACGACCACGCATCCGGACCGACAGGAGCCGACGAGTCCGGGTTGCGCCCGTCGTCGCCGGCCCCGCAACCACAGGCGGTCGACCGTCCCCCGCCATCGCCGGCCCCACCGCAGGGGCCAGATGCGGATGCGGCGGCGTCGCCTGGCGATGCATCCGAGACGGAAACTGGACCGCCACCAACGCCCATCACGCAGCAGATCGGCAGAGGTGTCGTCGTCGTGCTGGCGGTGCTCTTCGGTGTGTTCGCCGTCGCCAACAGTCAGCGCGTGAGTTTCTCGTGGATCTTCGGCGAGACGCAGGTCATCACCGATGCAACGGGCGCGATCATCTCTGGCGGTATTCCGCTGATCGTGCTGCTGGTCGCTTCGCTGCTGATCGGTGTACTGGTCGGGATCACCGTGATGTGGCAGCGGGCACGGACTCGCCGTCGTCGGGCCCGCGAGGGTGGTGACTCCGCGACCCGGTAGGCAGGCCGATCGCTTCGAGCGCGGCTGCGGTGTGCGGCCCCACATCGTCGGGGTTGAGCTGCCGGATGTCGTCGATGACGTCGACGTCCCGCCGGAACCCGTCGAGCGTCACCACCGACGTGCGGGCGCCCACAGCTCGGGCCAACGACTGATGCGCTTGGGCGGAATCGTGTCCGAATGCGGTCGCGATGCGGTTGTGCGGTCGGCGGAGCAGCCCGCCGGTGCCGCCGTCGTCGGTGCGTGCGATCACGACCGCGTCGGCAGCGGCGAGCACGCGGCCGACGTCCACGCCGGTCAGGCATGGCAGATCGGCCATGACGACCAGAAGCTCGTCGGTTGTCCGCAGACCGTCCGCTGCCGACCGCACGCTGGCGTCCAACCCGGTGGATCGGGGATCGTCGGCGACGACGGCGACCTCGAGCGCGGCCAGTCGCTCGGCGGGATCGCCGGGAGTCATGACGGTGATGGTGGCCAGTGTCTCTGCCGCGTGCAGTGCGGCGACGACGTCGGCGAGCATCGCGTGTGCCAGCTCGGCGCGTTCGCGGGACGTCAACGCAGGCGCTAGCCGAGACTTGCCGGTCCCGGGGCGCTGAAACGGAACGAGCGCGTGCACGGCCATGCGGCGGCAGGCTAACGGGTCCCGACGATCGGCGGGATGGGACGCCTGCGGTGGTCGCTGGGCTACTGTCGCAGCCAATCGTCCGAAGGACGCCACGTGGGCAGGGTTGCGGTCATGGGTGCCGGCTCCTGGGGCACCGCGTTCGCGATGATGTGCATCGACGCGGGCGAAGAAACGGTCCTGTGGGCACGCCGCGGGAACGTCGCCGATGAAATCAACCGCGCGCACACCAACCGGACCTACCTGCCGGACGTCGCGCTGCCGGATGCACTGCGCGCAACCGACGACCCGCAGGACGCGCTCGCAGAAACCGATGTCGTCGTCCTCGCAATTCCGTCCGTCGGACTGGGTGAACAACTCGACGTCTGGGGGACCGCAATCCCGGCCGATGCGACGCTGGTCAGCCTCATCAAGGGTGTCGACGTCGCGTCCCGGAGGTTCGGCAGCCAGATGATCATCGAACATCTCGACTGCCGGCCCGAACGCGTCGTCGTGGTGTCGGGCCCGAACCTGGCCGCCGAATGTGCCTTGCGGCTGCCGGCGGCGAGTGTCGCCGCCGGATCAGATGTCGACCGTGTCGCGCGGGTGCAACGCGCCGTCATGGCCCCCTACTTCCGCGTGTACACCAACGAGGACCGTGCCGGAGTCGAAGTCGGCGGAGCCGTCAAGAACGTGATCGCGATCGCGGCGGGAATGGCCCATGGGATGGGGTTCGGCGGCAACACGATGGCCGCGGTCATCACACGCGGACTGGCCGAGATGACGCGCCTCGGTGTCGCGCTCGGCGGACTGCCGCTGACCTTTTCGGGCTTGGCGGGAGTCGGTGACCTCGTGGTGACGTGCACGTCGGACAAGTCCCGCAATCGCACTGTCGGCGACCGCCTCGGTCGAGGGGAGCGGATCGCCGACGTGCTCGCGTCGATGAACATGATTGCCGAAGGTGTGCGGTCGTCACGGGCCTTGCTCGACCTCGCCCACCAGCTCGGCGTCGACATGCCGATCACCGAAGGCGTCGTCGCCGCATGTCACGACGGGCGCGACCCGCGCGACCTTGCCGATGCTTTGCTCGCTCGAGCGGCGAAGCCGGAGATCTACGGGATGGACGTGTGAGCGACTGGCAGGCACGCAACCCCGGGCTCGTGCTCGTCCTCGACGGGCCCAGCGGCGTCGGCACGTCGACGACGCTGGCCGCGCTGCAGGAAGCGTGGCCGCGGGTTCGGACCGAACCGCTCCTCGATGTCGGACTCGACCGGACGTTGACCGCCTTCGGGCCGGAACTCGATCGTTGGTGGGACCTGCTCACGCCGGTGACGGGCGGAGCCGGCCGGTCACGTGTCCACTGGGGGCCGTTGGGGCGCGAACTGGTCGGTGCGATGCATCGTGTCGCGGCGACGTGGGCGATTGCCGGCTGGGATGTCGCACTCGACCATCTGTTGCTCGATCGCACGACTGTGCAGGATCTGCGTGGTGCGATGGTTGATCTCCCGGTGCTCCACATCGGCTTGACGTGCGATCCGGACGTGCTCGAGCTCCGTGGCGCCGACGACGACGGAGAACCCCGTCCGGGAGTGCTGTGGCAACTGGACGTGTTCGCCGACATCGCCGATCGCGACCTCGTGATCGACACCACGACGATGACGACCGCCGAGATCGTCGACGTCATCCTCGCCGCAGTGGCAAGACGGACCCCATTCCACGACCGTTGACGATTCCCGGGCCGGAGGCCGGTCCGCACGGCAGCCCAAGCGATTAGTCTGCGCGGCGACGAGGTCGCCGGACCCGGATCGGGAGTCGTGCATGAGGCGCGTCGTGCTCCTGTACGGAGGACGATCGAGCGAGCACGAGGTCTCCTGTCTGTCGGCTCGCGCCGTGCTCGGGGCGATCGACCGATCCCGCTACGAGGTCGTGCCCATCGGCATCACCCGCGCGGGCCGGTGGACCCGCACGGACGGCAACATCGCTGCGCCGACCGACACGACGCTGCCGTCAGTTGCGGACACGGGTCCGACGGCTGCGCTTGTCGGCACCCGACAGGGGCCGATGCTCTTTGAACTCGATGACGCTGGTGCGCGAGTGGCCTCGCACGGGGTCATCGACGTCGTCTTTCCCGTGTTGCACGGACCGTGGGGCGAGGACGGCACCGTGCAGGGAATGCTCGCGACCGTCGGTGTGCCCTACGTCGGTGCCGATGTCACCGCGTCGTCGATCGGGATCGACAAGGCCGCGATGAAGGCGACGTTCGCTGCCGCTGGGCTGCCGCAAGCCGACTATCTCGCCGTCCACCGGCAACGCTGGCACAACGCGCCCGACGACGTGCGCGCCGACGTGGCCGCCCGCCTGCCGGCGCCATGGTTCGTCAAGCCGGTACGGCAGGGGTCGTCGATCGGCATCTCCCGGGTCGACGAGGTCGATGGGCTCAACGCCGCGATGGCGCAGGCGTTCGAGTACGACGATACGGCGGTCATCGAAGTCGGGATCACCGATGCCCGGGAGCTCGAGGTCGGCGTGCTCGGCCACGACACCCTCGACGTGACAAACCCGGGGGAGATCGTGCCGGCGGGGGAGTTCTACGACTTCGAGGCGAAATATCGGGCCGACAGCGAGCTGGTGATCCCGGCACACCTCGACGCCGACGTCATCGCACGTGTCCGCCAGCTGGCCGTCGCCGCGTTTCGGGCGATCGGCTGCCGGGGTCTCGCCCGCGTCGACTTCTTCGTGTCAGAGAGTCGCGGGGTGCTTGTCAACGAGATCAACACGATCCCGGGTTTCACGGAACGATCGATGTTCCCGCGTCTGTGGGACGAGGCGGGCCTGCCCTATCCGAGGCTTGTCGGCCGTTTGCTCGACGACGCACTGGCATACGCCGGAAACGACGACGGCTGACGCGTCAGCCGTCGCGCCGTGTGTCCGAGGTCGCCCGCAGATCCGACTGTGTCAGGCCTTGACCGGCGGCCGCTGGACCTTGCCCGCCTTGAGGCACGACGTGCACACATTGAGTCGCACGGTGCGGCCGTCGACCCACGCGGTGACCCGCTGAATGTTGGGGCTCCATCGCTTGGAGGAGCGACGGTGCGAGTGGGAGACCTGCTTGCCGAACCACGGCTTCTTATTGCAGAGCTCGCAAGTGGACGCCATCGTGCTGCCTTTGTCGAACGGACGCGTGTCCGAGGTGGGCGCCGTGCGGCGCGGGCGCAACCGCGCCGGGAAACTGAACGGGCCGGTGAACTGGCCCGTCACAACAGGTGTGCGGGCGCGGAAACGGGCAGGCTACCAGTGTGGCTCGGGCCCTGCATACGCGGTGACGCGACGCGGTGCTGCGACACTACGCTGCATCGGTCGTCGCGACAGGGAGGTCGGGTGGCGGTGGACACCGGCGCACCGCTCTCGGTGCGGGAACTGCCCGCACTGCTGACCCGTGTGCATGCCGCGCTGGAACGTCGCCGCGAGACGATCGACGAGCTCAACGTGTTTCCGGTGCCCGATGGGGACACCGGGACGAACATGACGCTGACGGTGCGCGCCGGATGCGATGTCCTCGCGGCCGCGTCGGACCCGGCGACGCCGCAGGTCGCCACCGATGTCGTCCGTGCCGTCGTCGGTGGTGCCCGGGGCAACTCGGGAGTGATTCTCAGTCAGGTGATCCGTGCGGTCATCGACGTCGTCTCAGGCCATCGGCACGTCGACGCCAACATGTACGCCGATGCGCTCGAAGCCGCGTGTTCACTCGCGTACGGTGCCGTCGCCGAGCCGGTCGAGGGCACGATTCTGACCGTCATCCGGGCGGCGTCGGTCGCCGCGCGCGACGCGGCCGATTCTGGTGCCGATCTGGTCGCCACGTCGGAGCGCGCTTTCGCTGCCGCTGCTGAAGCCGTCGAACGCACACCCGATCAGCTCGAGGTGCTGCGGCACGCGGGTGTTGTCGACGCCGGCGCGCGCGGGTTCGAGGTGGTCCTTGCGGCAGTGCATGGACATCTCACGGGCGCAGAACCCGATGTCGTCGATGATCATCCGCGGCCGCTCGAGCAACTGACCGCGACGGGTGGCGTCGCGCCGTCACCGACGGCGTTCGAAGTGCAGTTCCTGCTCGACGCGGACGACGCGGTGCGTTCCGCGTTGCGCAGTGAACTCGAAACGCTGGGGGACTCCGTCGCCGTTGTCGCCGCAGGCGGCGTGCTCAACGTCCACATCCACACCGACGACGTCGGCGCCGTGATCGAGACCGGCACGCGGTTCGGCGTGCCCAGCAACATTCAGGTCGAACATTTCGGCGACCAGATCGCACGCCGTGCCGCCGCACACCGCGCGGCGATCCGGCCCGTCGCGGTGCTCGCCGGCGATGGCCTCGCCGCACTCGCACGGTCGCACGGTGCGGTGGTCGTCGATGGCCGTGCCGGCGCGCTGCCGTCCGTCGACCAGATCCACCGTGCGATCGTCGCCGCGAACGCCGTTCGCGTCATCGTGTTCCCGGGTCATCGGCACGGGGTCGCCGCCGCCCATCAGGCCGCGCGGTTGGCCGAAGGTGACGGCATCGACGTGCGGGTGTGTGCGGCCGCGAGCAATCCGCTCGCCACGCTCGCCGGTGTCGCCGTGTTCGACGCGGCTGGCGATATCGATGTCGTCACCGCGGCCGTCGAGGACGCCGCATCGGCGGTGCGGGCGGCCGAGATCGTGTCGGCACTGCGTGACTCGGACACGCCACTCGGTCCGGTCCGTACCGGCGAGGCGATCGTCGCGCGCGGGGACGGCACGGTCGTGGCACTCGCGGCCGACGCGCCGTCGGCGGTCGAACCAGCCTGCGCCGCGATCGACGCGCAGGCCGCCGAGCTTGTCACCGTGCTCGTCGGCGCCGACGTCGACGCCGACGAGATCGCCAAGGTCGAGTCGGCTGTGCGCACCTGTTGCCCGCATGCCGAGATCGACGTCGTCGACGGCGGCGTCCGGCCCGCGCGGTTCTGGATCGGCGCAGAGTGACGCGCACGCTCGACGACCCGGTCACCACCCTCGCGGGGGTCGGGCCGGCCATCGCCAAGCGACTCGCCGACGGGCTCGATATCCACACTGTCCGCGATCTGCTGGAGCACTATCCGCGCCGGTATCACGACGCGGGCGAAGTGCTCGACCTGCACGACGTCGTTGAAGGCGAGCCGGCGACGCTCCTCGGTGAAGTCATCGACTGGTCGACGCGCCGCACCGCACGCCGCGGCAGACGGCGACCGATGGACGTGAGCACGGCAACGGTCCGTCAGGCGAGCGGAGCAACCTTGACGGTGACGTTCTTTCATCAGGCCTGGCGGGTCAAACAGCTGCCGGTTGGCACGGTCGCCGCGTTCAGCGGGAAGGTCTCACGGTTCCGCGGGGCGCTGCAATTGGCGGGCCCGGACGTGCAGATGCTGGGGCGGGTCGACACCGGACTCGACGCCGCCTCGGCACAACAGCGACTGCAGCATCAGCGGCTGCTGGCGGTGTATCCGGCGGTTGACCGACTGGCGAGCTTCAAGATCGCCGAACTGATCGCCCAGGCGCTTGAAGACGTCGCCATCGTCGACTGGCTCGGTGACGATGTTCGTGCCGAACACGATCTCATCGACCTCGCCACCGCCTTCCGTGACATCCACCTGCCCGCCGATGCCGCAGTCGCCCGCCGGGCGCGGCGCCGGTTGGTCTTCGACGAACTGTTCACACTCCAGCTCGGCGTCCAGGCGCGTCGGGCCCAGCTCGAAGCCGACGCCGTCGGTCTCGACAACGCCCCGTCGGCAGACGGATGGCCGACGCAGTTTCTCGCGTCGTTGCCATTCACCCCCACCGGAGCGCAGCGCCGGGCGATCGACGAGATCGCCGGCGACCTCGCGGCACCGCGCCCCATGCATCGCCTGCTGCAGGGCGACGTCGGATCGGGCAAGACCCTCGTCGCGCTGTGGGCGATGCTCGCCGCGGTCGACGCTGGCCGTCAGGCTGCGCTGATGGTGCCCACCGAGGTGCTCGCCGAACAGCATTTCCGCACCGTGACCCACCTGTTGGCGCCGCTCGGCGTCAACGTGCTCGACGGTGTGCGGGTCGAGCTGCTCACGTCGTCGACGTCGGCCACCGACCGGCGGCGCGTACTTGGTGAGCTGTTGGCCGGAAGCGTGCACATCGTCATCGGGACGCACGCGCTGCTCGAGGAAGGGGTGCGATTCGCCGACCTCGGTGTCGCCGTCATCGATGAGCAGCACCGGTTCGGGGTCGGTCAGCGCGTGCGCCTCAAGGAGAAGGCCGATGCGGTCGCCGACGCCGTTCCCGACGTGCTGGTGATGACGGCGACACCGATTCCGCGGTCGTTGGCCATGACGCTCTACGGCGATCTCGATGTCACCGTCCTCGACGAGCTTCCACCCGGTCGCCAACCGGTGACCACCCAGTTGATCACGCCCGCCGAGCGGTCACGGCGGGATGCGCTGTACGAATTCGTCCGCGCCCAGGCACGCGAGGGCCACCGCGCGTATGTCGTCTGCCCGTTCGTTACCCCATCGGAGGCGATCGCGGGGACCGCTGCCGTCGCGGAATACGAGCGGCTCGCAGGCGAGGTTTTCGACGACCTGGATGTCGAACTCGTCCACGGCCAGATGCGGCCCGACGCCAAAGACCGCGCTATGCAGCGGTTCCGTGCCGGTGATGCCCAGGTGCTCGTGTCCACGACCGTCATCGAGGTCGGTGTCGACGTGCCGGAGGCCACCGTCATGATCATCGAGGATGCGGAACGCTTCGGGATCAGCCAGCTGCATCAGCTCCGCGGCCGCGTTGGGCGGGGGACAGACCGGTCGTTCTGTGTGCTGTTCGCCGGCTGGCGCGGTGAACTCACCGACGATGCGCAACGACGCCTGGAGGCGGTTTGCGCCACAACCGATGGGTTCGTCCTGGCCGAAACCGATCTCGACATCCGGGGATCCGGCCAGCTGTTCGGCGCGCGTCAGTCGGGCACGCCCGACTTGAAACTCACCAGTCTTCGGCGTGACGGCGACGTCATCGAACGCACGCGCGCGTTGGCCCGCGACGTCGTCGCCGCGGACCCTCAGCTCGCCGCACGACAGACGTGGCGGGCCGAGGTCACTCGTCGGTTCGCCGGCCTCGAGGCGTTCGCCGCGCTCGAGACCGGCTGATCCCCGCTCGTATGACCGCTCTTCACGCCTGGCGGATCAGCTCGAGCACCGGGATCACGCGGTCAGTCTTGGCTTCGTAGTCGGCGAATTGTGGACGCTTCTGCTTCTGCCGTTCCCAGACGCGGTCGCGCTCAGCGCCGTCGAGTTCGACGACGCGAACCGGGAAGGTCTCGGTGCCGTATTCGACGTCGATCTCGGGGTGCGCCTTGAGGTTGTGGTACCACTGCGGATGCTCGTCGGCCCCCGCCTTCGATGCGAAGATGAACAGCCGCTCGCCGTCAATCTGGGCAACCACCGGCGTCACGCGTTCGGTTCCCGTTCGGCGTCCTCGGTGATGCAGCAGCACGATCGGGACACCGGCGAACGGTCCGCCGACCGCACCACCGTTGGCACGGAATTCCTCGATGACACGGGCATTGTGGTCGTTGGCAGCCATGGGCACCTCCTTCGTCGCCGCTCCACGGTACGCGATGCGCCGCGGCGCACCCCTGGTGCGGCCGCGAGCCACGCGCGTGCCATAGCGTCTGCCTGTCGCCTGCAACGGGTAAGCGCACCGAGAAGCCTTCCGAGGAACCGATGGCCACATCCCGACCTCCCGCCGCGCCGAAACGCCCGCGCACGATGACGCGAGCGGACGGCACGACGTTCGACGACCCGTGGTACTGGCTTCGTGATCGCGACGACCCGGCGGTGCGGGAACATCTCGACGCCGAGAACGCCTACGCCGACGCGGTTCTCGCGTCGCAGCGGCCGCGTGAGACCGCGATCTTCGCCGAGATCCGGGACCGGATCGCCGAGGACGACGCGTCGGCGCCGGTCTTTGTCCCATCGCGGATTGCGGGGCAACCCGGCTGGGTCTACTACCGCCGGATTCGCGCGGGCCAGCAGTATCCGGTGCATGCACGCCGGCGCGTCGAGCCGGCGATTCGCGATGTGCGGGCGCTGCCCGACGAGCTGCGCCGCGCGGTCGATCCACTCGCGCCGCCGGCCGACGAGATCGTCCTCCTCGACGAGAACCTTGCTGCCGAGGGGCACGACTACTTCCGTGTCGCGGCCTTCGCGGTCAGTCCCGGTCAGCAACTCGCCGCAGAGGCGGTGGACACGACCGGTGAGGAGATCTACACGATCCGCTTTCGTGACCTCACCACCGGCCAGCTGCTCGACGACGAACTCGTCCACACGTCGGGTTCGCTCGCCTGGTTCGACGACGATGCGACGATCCTCTACACCGTGCCGGACGACGCGTGGCGGCCCTGGAAGGTGTTCCGGCACCGGCTCGCGACGCCGCAAGGTGACGACGAACTACTCCACACCGAAGCTGACGAGCGCTTCTGGGTGGGTCTCGGGCGCAGCCGATCCGATGCATTCCTCCTGGTGCGCGCCGCGAGCAAGGTGACCAGTGGCTGGTACGCCGTCGATGCCGATGCGCCTGACGGGGACCTCCGGGAGGTCGTCGCGCGTCGCGACGGCGTCGACGTCGACCTGGATCATCACGGTGACGACTTCCTCCTCGTCACCAACGCCGACGGCGCCGTCGATTTCAAGTTGTGTGCCGTCGCGGCCGACGATCCCCGTGGTGACGCCTGGCGTGAGCTCGTGCCCCACCGGCCGGGTGTGCGGCTGGAAGCCGTCGATGCCTTCGCCGACCACCTCGTGCTCGCCGAGCGCACCGAGGCGCGGACACGGTTGCGGCTGTGTGCGCCGGACGGCAGCGGTCTCACCGACATCGAGGTGCCGAGCGAGGTCTCGACCGCAGTTCTGGCGGCCAATCCGGTGTTCGACACACGTGTGGTGCGATTCGCCTACACGTCGCTGGTGACGCCCACCGAAGTCATCGATCTCGACCTGGAGACAGGTGAGCGCTTCGTGGTCACCCGCCAGCAGGTTCGAGGCGGGCATGATCCCGACGATTACGTCACCTGGCGTGACTGGGCGACGTCCGAAGACGGTACGCGCGTGCCAATCAGCCTCGTGGCACGCCGCGATGTCCTCGATGCCGGCCCCGCTCCGTGCCTCCTGTACGGATATGGCGCCTACGAGATCTCGATCGACCCGACATTCTCGATTCCGCTGCTGAGCCTGCTCGACCGCGGCATGGTCTTCGCCATCGCGCATGTGCGCGGCGGCGGCGAGATGGGTCGTGCCTGGTACGAACAGGGGCGGCTCGCGTCCAAGAGGGCGACGTTCGACGACTTCATCGCCGTGGGACGCCATCTCGTGGCCACAGGCCGGACGTCGTCGGATCGACTCGCGATCCGGGGTGGCTCCGCCGGTGGGATGCTCATCGGTGCCGTGATCAATCGTGCCCCCGAACTCGCGGCCGTCGCCGTCGCCGAAGTGCCGTTCGTCGACGTTGTGACGACGATGTCCGACGCCTCCATTCCGCTGACGGTGATCGAGTATGACGAGTGGGGCGATCCCACCGACCCGGAGGTTTGTGCGGTGATGCGCGCATACTCGCCGGTCGACAACGTCGCGGAGGCACGCCGTCCCGCACTGCTCGTCACCGCTGGGCTGCACGACCCGCGGGTGCAGTACTGGGAGCCGGTGAAATGGGTCGCAGGGCTCCGGGAGACGGCGACGGGTGGCGGCCCGGTCGTCTGCAAGGTGGAGATGCGTGCAGGACACGGCGGGCGCAGCGGTCGCTATGACGCCTGGCGCGAAGAGGCCGAGGTGCTCGCCTTCATTGTCGAGCGGCTCGGTGTCGCCGAAGCGGTGCGGTGAGCCATGCGGATCATCGGCGGCACCGCCCGCGGACGACGACTCGCGGTGCCCGATGGGCCAACGGTGCGGCCGACCGCAGACCGTGTGCGCGAAGCGGTGTTCTCGTCGCTGCATGCCCACGTGCCGGCCGCCCGCGTCCTCGACCTGTTCGCGGGCAGCGGCGCGCTCGGGCTTGAAGCCATCTCCCGCGGTGCCGCGCACGTCACGTTCGTCGAACGCGACCGGCGTGCCGTGGCCGCCATCCGTGCGAACATCGACGCGCTCGACGTGGCAAGGAACGCGACCGTCGTCGTCGCCGATGTACTCAGGGCGGTGACCGACGGGCAGCTCGACGGTGGCCCGTTCGATCTCGTTTTCGCCGATCCGCCCTACGCGGTCGATGCGGGGACCGTCGATGCGCTGCTCGCCGGGCTGCCGCCGCATCTCGCCGACGGAGCGCAGATCGTGCTCGAGCGCGCGACAGCGGCGCCGGGTCCGACGTGGCCCGCGAGGATGACCGGTGTGCGTGCGCGCCGCTACGGTGCGACGACGATCCACCGTGCGTACTACGGTGCGGCGGATCGTGGCACGCGTCGAGAGGAATCGCGGTGACTGTGACCGCCGTCTGTCCAGGCAGTTTCGATCCAGTCACCTACGGGCATCTCGACGTCATCGAACGCGCGGCGCGGCGGTTCGACGAGGTGATCGTCGCGGTCGTCGACAATCCCAACAAGTCGTCGCTGTTCACGCTCGACGAGCGTGTGGACATGGTCGAGCAACTGACGTCGTCGCTGCGCGGTGTCCGGATCGAGTCGTTCGACGGCCTGCTCGTCGACTTCTGTCGGGCCCACGGTGTCGGCATCGTGTGCAAGGGTGTCCGCGGAGTCGCCGACTTCGAGTACGAACAGCAGATGGCCCAGATGAACCTTCGGATCGGCGATGTGGAGACGGTGTTCCTGCCGGCACGGCCCGACCACGCCTACCTGTCGAGCTCGCTCGTCAAGGAGGTCGCACGACTTGGCGGATCGGTCGCTGGAACGGTCCCGGCGGACGTCGAGCGGGCACTGATCGACCGACTGGCCTCCGACGGATGAATTGTCCCACCGGCGCGTGAGGCCAGCGCCGGACGACCAGTTTGATGACCGACGGGCGCGGCCCGACGACCGCTACCCTGCACCGATCAGCGGCCGGCGTGTGCACACGCGCATCGGTGGTCGCCGGCGAACCCGACGGAAACCGTGATGTCCGAACTCTCCAGCATCCCACTCGATGTCGAGGCCAAGCTGCACCAATTGCAGCAGCTCATTATCGACGCCAAGGCGGTGCCTTTGTCGGCGTCGGTCATGGTCAACCGTGCGGACGTCGAGGGACTCCTCGAGGACATGCGTGAGGCGCTACCTGACGAGCTGACCCAGGCGCGATGGGTCATCCGGGAACGCGACGAGATCCTCGAACGTGCCCAGGCCGACGCTGATCGACTGCTTGGCGACGCGCAGGCCGAGAGCGCGCGCCTGGTGTCCGAGCAGGAGGTCGTCAAGACGGCCGAGCGTGAAGCCGCGCGCATCGTCGAGGACGCGCGTGAACACGCCCGGCAGATCCGGCTCGAGGCCGAGGACTACGTCGACGCCAAGCTCGCGAATTTCGAAGTCGTCTTGACCAAGACACTGACCGCGGTCGAAAAGGGGCGTGCGAGACTGCGCGGACATCTCGAAACCGACCAGCTGAGCGAAGAAGAATTCGAGGACGCGTTCGGCGACGCCGACCACGAGTAGGCGACCGTGCGACTGAATGTGACCGACCTCGTCGGCCATCCGGGTGCGACCCGGATGGTGGAGGAAACCGTTGGCCGGGACGCCTTCGGCGACACGCCGTGGGGTGTCGCCGACGAGGTCCTCCGCGATCCGATCGCACTCGCGGTGCATCTCGACGCCGTTGTCGACGGGATCCTGGTGCGCGGCACGATCACCTACGCGGTCACGCTGACATGCGGCCGCTGTCTCACCCCGCTCGATCGCGACGTCGTCGCCGACGTCACCGAACTCTTCATTGATCCGGACAAGTACGCGGATGACGACGAGGTCGACGCCGGCTATGAGATCGTTGACGACCACACAGCGATCGACATTTCGACGCTGGTCCGGGACGCGCTCATCATCGACCTGCCGTACCGGGTACTTTGTCGCGAAGACTGTGCGGGTCTGTGCGTCGTCTGCGGCACCGATCTCAACGAGACCGACTGCGGCCATCGCCGAACCGCCGAAGCCGACCCGCGGTGGGCGGCGCTCGCCGATCTGACGCTGCCGCCCGAGTAGCCGACACGGTCACGATCTCCCCCACCGCGCCGTACGGCAGCCGAAGTGTCGCGCGGCCACGTTCCGGCGACCGAAGACGAAGGAACACCCATGGCAGTCCCGAAGCGCAAGATGTCGCGGTCACGAACCCGCCATCGCAAGGCCCAGTGGATGCGGATGCGCAAGCCGACGTACGCGACCTGCGCCCGTTGCAAGTCCCCGATCCGGCCCCACACGGTGTGCGCAACCTGCGGCGCGTACGCCGGCCGCACAGCTGTCGAGGTCGACTGAGGTCGCAATCGTGACCGAGGTCGCCGACTCCACGCGTTCCGCCGCTCAATTGGCGGCGGAACTCGCCGTGCCGATGGAAGACGTCAGCCTGCTCGATCAGGCGCTGTGCCATCGCTCGTGGACGTTCGAGCACCCGGGCGGCGACGACAACGAGCGCCTCGAGTTCCTCGGTGACGCGGTGCTGGGGCTCGTCGTGACCGATCGCATCTACTCGGCGAATCCTGACGAACGCGAAGGTCGCCTCGCAAAGGTCCGGGCCGCTGCGGTCAAGACCGCGTCGCTGGCCGCGATCGCACGTGAGCTCCGGCTCGGCGACTACGTCCGGCTCGGACGTGGTGAGGCGAACTCGGGTGGTGGGGACAAGGACTCGATTCTCGCGGACACGTTCGAGGCGGTGCTCGGTAGCGTCTACCTCACGTGTGGATTCGAGGTTGTCTTCGAGCTCATCGAGCGTCTTCTCGGCCCGCGACTTGCCGAACTCGCCGACGTCGATGCGGCACTCGACTACAAGACGAGCCTGCAGGAGCTGGCCGCAGCGCAGTTCGGTGAGGTCCCGCGCTACACGTTGACCGACGACGGGCCGGACCACGACAAGACCTTCCGCGCGACGGTCATGGTCGACGGTCGCGCGGTCGGTGAGGGCACGGGACCGAGCAAGAAGGCCGCCGAACAGGATGCTGCACGTCAGGCGTATCGCGCGCTGCGCGTGTCCGCCTGATCTCGCCGCGTCCGGCGCCGGGCACGCGTGTCCGTGCGGCGGCACCGGAGTGCTGTCGACTAGCGTCGGCGTGAAGCGCGCCGAGGGCCCGGTGCGCGTGTGCCGCTCACGGAGGCGACGACGTGCTCGAACTGCCGGAAGTCGAGGTGCTGCGCAAAGACCTCGAGAAGGAGGTCGTGGGCAAGCGCGTCAAGGACGTCGTTGTCGCCACCCCGGGCATCGTGCGGCCGTTCCATCGCACCCGGCCCGATTTCGTCAAGGCGCTCGAAGGGCGCAAGGTCGAGGCTGTGCGACGACGCGGCGCCATCGTGTTCCTGGATCTCGACGACGATCTGACGTGGATTCTTGATCCCGGCGATGTCGGGTCGCTCCATCGGGAAACGGCGACCGAATCGCTCGCAGACGGCACCCACCTCGTTGTCACCTTCACCATCGGCGGTGCGCTGCATCTGTCGGCGCCGGGTGACGCCGAGACGGTGCGCACCGGCATTGTCGCCACGCCCGAGGCATTCGATGCCGCCGGGATCTCGCCCGATGCACTCGATCCATTGGACGACAACCCGCCGTGGGCGGAGTTCGGCCAGTTTCTCGCGGCCGCCGACGCGCCCCTGAAGCTGGTTCTCACCGACCCGACGCGCATTCTCGGCATCGGTCCTGTCTACAGCGACGAGATCCTCTGGGAGGCCGGGCTGCGGCACGATCGAGGTTCGGCGTCGCTGTCGACGCAGGAGGTGCGGCGGCTGTACCGGGCGATGCAAGAAGTCATCGTCGCGGCGATGAAAGCCGCCGGCTCGTCGCTCGACGACGTCGAGCTCGAGACGACAACCACCGATGAGGACGAGCCCGCCGAACACCTGCACGTCTTCGGGCGCGAAGGGCTGCCGTGTCATCGTTGTCGCCGCGAGATCAAGCGGACGCGCATCAAGAAGGGCGTCTACACCTACCACTGTGGCCAATGCATGATCTGACGCCTCGTGGGTGCCGGATGCTTCACCGACCGGCGGTTTCCGAGTGGTGATGGCTCGCTAGGCTGCGGCCAGTTCGTCCGTGGCCGTCGCAGGTCGGGCGGCCGAGTCCCCGCAGGCCCGGAGGGAGCGTGTTTCTCAGGTCACTGGCACTGCGCGGCTTCAAGTCGTTCGCAGACCGGACCGTGCTCGACGTCGAGCCGGGCATCACGGTGATCGTGGGACCCAACGGCTCGGGCAAGTCGAATGTCGTCGATGCGCTCGCCTGGGTGCTCGGCACGCATTCGGCCAAGAAGGTGCGCGGCGGATCGATGTC
>JBBDSV010000074.1:0-23767 GCA_040904785.1 Nitriliruptoraceae bacterium | reverse complement strand
CTTCTTGGGCAAGGACGACCACCCGACGGGCCCGGTCGGTGAACCTCTCGAACATGAGCCAACTTTCCGCGTCGGACGAGGCGGGCTGCTGCCGGCCGATGCATCCGTGGACGACGCGTGTCCGGTCCACGATCGTAACGTATCGCCGCAACAGACCCAGGGCCGGTTGGCCACCTCGGTCGTGGGCCCGGGCAACATTCCCGAACGCAACGGCAGCGTGCCAGCCGACCCCCTTCTGCGCCACCGATCTCAGCCGTATCGACTCCAATCGGCCACACGCCGGCTACCCGAAGTGTTCCGGCCGAAGCGTGGGGAAGAGGATCACATCGCGGATGTTGGCGACATCTGCGAGCAGCATCACCAACCGATCCACGCCGATGCCCAGTCCGCCGGCGGGCGGCATGCCGAACTCCATCGCCCGCAGGTAGGCCTCGTCGACGACCATCGCTTCCTCGTCACCGGCAGCGCGGGCACGGGCCTGAGCCTCGAGACGAGCTCGCTGGTCGACGGGATCGACCAGTTCCGAGAACGCGTTCGCCAGCTCGCGGCCGGTGACGATCAGTTCGAACCGTTCGGTCACCCGCGGGTCGTCACGGTGCCGGCGAGCCAGCGGGGAGACGTCCACCGGATAGTCGGTGACGAACGTCGGCTCCCAGAGCGTGTGCTCGACGAGCGACTCGTAGAGTTCCAGCACAAGCTTTCCGGTCGTCCACGACGGCTCCCAGGCGACATCGTGGTCGTCACAGATCACCCGCACGTCCGCGACGGAGTCGTCGTAGTCGATCGTCGTGTCAGTCGCCTCGCGAACGAGCTCGAGCAGCGTCACCCGGCGAAACGGTGCCGCGAGCGACACGGCGCGCCCCTGATAGCTGAGTTCGGTGCTGCCCACGACGTCTTCGGCGGCGCGCGCGAACAGCGCCTCAGTCAGTTCCATCACGTCGGTGTAGTCGTCATAGGCGGCGTAGGACTCGAGCATTGTGAACTCGGGATTGTGCCGCGCACTCATGCCCTCATTGCGGAAGTTGCGGTTGATCTCGTACACGCGCCGCATGCCGCCGGCGATCAGTCGCTTGAGATACAACTCGGGGGCGATCCGCAGATACAGGTCGGCGTCGAGTGCGTTGTGGTGGGTGACGAACGGTCGCGCGGCCGCCCCACCGGGGATCGGGTGGAGCATCGGCGTCTCGACCTCGACGAAGCCACGCGCATCCATCTGGGCACGCAGTGCGCGCACCGTCGCCGACCGCACCTCGAACACGCGGCGGGCATCGAGGTTGACGGTCAGGTCGACTTCACGCTGCCGGAAGCGCACTTCGGTGTCGGTCAGGCCGTGCCACTTGTCCGGCAGCGGGCGCAACCCCTTGCCGAGCACCGTCAGCGCCGTGGGCTGCACGGAGAGCTCGCCGCGCTTGGACGTCAGGACTTCACCGTGGGCGCCGACCCAGTCGCCGATGTCGAGCTGGTCCAGCACGGTGCGCGACGTCTCATCGAGCGCGTTGACGGCACACATCAGCTGCAGGTCGGCGCCGTCCTCGCGAAGCACGAGGAACTGGAGCTTGCCCATCTGGCGGCGGCCGACGACGCGACCGGCGACGGTGACCTGGTCACCGGTCGTCACGCCTGCATCGAGATCCGTGTACCGCTCGCGCACAGCCGCAAGCGTGGCGGTCGTACGAAAGCGCACCGGATACGGGTCGATGCCACCCTCACGAAGCGCGGCGATCTTGGCTCGACGGGTTGCAATGATCTCGTCGAGACGCGACGCCTCGTCGCGCGCATCGTCGGGTGGTATGGAGTCGGTCACGTTCATCCACGCTCGGTGTTGACGGCGAACCGTACCGTCAACGGTTGTTGGACCAGATGCGCTGCAACCCTTTGAGCGTCAGCCACGGGTCGTGATGGTCGATCGTCGTGCACGCGTCGAGGACCGCCGGCGCCACTCCGCCGGTGGCCACGACCGTCACCCCGGCGCCCAGCGTCTGAGTGATCCGCGCAACGATCCCGTCAACCTGCCCGGCGAAGCCGAACACGGCACCGGACTGCAGCGCTGTGACGGTCGAACGGCCGATCGGTGACGGCGGCGTGACGAGTTCGACTTCGGGCAGGCGCGCGGCTCGCTCGATCAGCGCGTCGGTTGCGGTGCTCACGCCCGGTGCGATCGCACCACCGACGAACGCTCCGTCAGCGTCAACGACGTCGAACGAAGTCGCGGTGCCAAAATCGACGACGATCGCCGGCCCGCCGAACAGCGCGGCAGCGGCAACCGCGTTGGCGATGCGGTCGGCGCCGAGCTCCTTGGGGTTGTCGTGCCGGATTGCGATGCCGGTGCGCACGCCCGGTTCGACGATGACCGGAGCGACGTCGACGTACCGTGCCGACATCTGTCGCAGCGCATCGGTGACTGCCGGGACGACCGAGCCGATCACCAAACCGTCCGGCTCCGCGCCCAGCGTGCGTCCGGCGGGTCCGAAGACGCCGTGGATGAGTGACGACCACTCATCGGGCGTGCGCCGCGCCACGGTCGACAGGCGCCAGTGGTCGACGAGTTCGTCCCCGACGAACACGCCGAGCACGGTGGTGGAGTTGCCGACGTCGATCGCAATCAGCATGCGTCACCCTGCCTGTCGGGTCGTCGCGACCGGGCGAACGTCGAGCGCGAGATCGAGCTGTGGTGCCGAATGTGTGATCGCGCCGACCGAGATCCGGTCGACCCCGGTGTCGGCGTACGCCCGCACGTTCTCGAGCCGAATGCTTCCCGACGACTCCACCGAGATACGCCCGTGCCTCGCCTCGCGCGTCCGCACATGTGCGACCGCCTCTTCGGTGGCTGCGACCGAAAAATTGTCGAGCAACACATCGCGCGCACCGGCATCGATTGCCTCGTCGAGCTCGTCCAGCGAATCGACCTCGATCTGCACCGTGCGGTCACCGGCTGCCGCAAGCGCCGCGCGTGTCGCGGCGCCGACCGATCCCGCGACAGCGGCGTGATTGTCCTTGACCAGCAGCCCATCGAACAGGCCGACGCGGTGGTTGAGGCCCCCACCCGCACGAACAGCAGCTTTCTCCAGCAAACGCAGGCCTGGCGTGGTCTTGCGCGTGTCTCGAATGACGCACCCGGTCCCGGCGACGGCATCGACGTACGCCCGGGTCGCAGTCGCAATGCCCGACAGGTGGGTGACCAGGTTCAATGCCGTCCGCTCTCCGGTGAGCATGCCGCGCATCGGCCCGGAAACGAGGGCAACGACGTCGCCGGCAGCAAGGCGGTCGCCATCGGCGCACCGAACGTCGACGGTGATGCCGGCGTCGATGTGCCGGTAGACAGCGGCGACGAGCGCGATGCCGGCGAGCACACCATCAGCGCGCGCGACGAGCTCAGCAGTGCCGGGAACGTCGGCCGGGATCGTGGCCATGGCCGTCACATCGCCAATGTCGGCGAGATCCTCTTCCAACGCCCGTTCGATCACGTCGGTCCGGATGTGCCAGTCCTGCATCCCTGCCTCATTCCCCGTCGGCGTCGACGGCTGCGAGCAAGCGTTTTTCGTCTCCTGCGTCACCGAACTCGACGTTGTCGATCAGCCGCACGTCTGACACGTATGCCGCGACCGCAAGCACCAGTCGGTCGGACGGACGCACGGCAGACCCGAGCGGCGGCTGCATCGTGCCAGGTTCGACGACCTCGGCGTAGTCGATCGTCAACCCGGCATCGGCCATCTCGCGACGCAGGGCGGCTTCGAGGTCCGCGACCCGCAGCATCTGGTCGGGCGCGAGCGCCCGAAGCATGTCCACCCCGACGGCGAGCGCGCCGCTGAGGCCACGCGCGCGGCGGCGGCCCTCGGTGTCGAGTCGGCGATTGCGGCTGGAGGTCGCAACGCCGTCGGCTTCACGGACTGTCGGCGCCGCGACAATCTCGACGGGCAGATTGAGATCTTCCACGAGCCGTTCGACGACGGCCAACTGCTGGCGATCCTTGCGTCCGAATACGGCGATGTCCGGCGCAACGATGGCCAGCAGCTTGGTCACGACGGTGGCGACACCGTCGAAGTGGCCAGGTCGGCTTGCGCCGCACAGCCGCGACGTCAGCTCTGCGACACGCACGGTCGTCACCGGCGGGCGCGGGTACATCTCCTCGAGTTCAGGCGCAAACACCACGGCCGGTTGCGCCGCCCCGAGGGTGGCGAGCGCTCGCTCATCGCCATCGAGATCGCGCGGATAGGCAGCGAGGTCGTCGGAGCGGTCGAACTGCGTCGGGTTGACGAAGATGCTCACGACGACGTCGTCCGCGTGCGACGCCGCCAATCGGACGAGCGCCAGGTGGGCGTCGTGGAGCGCGCCCATCGTCGGCACGAGCGCGACCCGACGACCCGCCGCGCGTCGCTGAGCGACGTCACGGCGCATCTCGGCGATTGTCGTGATGCGCTTCACCGCATGTCTCCGCCGTCCCGCGTGGCGCCCGGTGCATCCAAGGCCGCCTCGAGCGTTGCAGCCGCGTCGGCATCGAGCACCAGACGCGCTTGATCCAGCACGACCCGCATGGCATCACGATAGGCGGCGCCGAGGGACGGGACGTCGGCGTCGATCGCCGCGATGTGGCGACTGATCGTGCCGGCGTCACCGCGCACCACCGGGCCGGTGAGCGCGGCCGCACCATGCTCGAGCGCATTGGCCACACTCACGTCGACCAGCGGTCCGAGGAAGGCCTCGGGCCGGTCGATCTCGGCCGCCAGCAGCAATTGCCGGGCGGTGGCGACGGCCGCGGCGGCGGCGTTCGACCCCACTGCCAGCGCTGCGTGATACAGCGCCCGCCGCGTCTCCGGCACTCGGTGCGCGTCCCCGCCAAGCCGCGTGATGAGGTCGACGGCCCATGCCCAGTCGGCATCGTCCGCGGTGACACCCCAGGCGACACCAGCGAGCAGATCCGGATCGACGCGGTCGTGCGGCATCGTCATCGCAGGATGGCATGCGGCAACCGATGCGCCGGCGAGTCGGGCCCGTCGCAACGGGGCCAAGCCGAGTGCGCCCGATAGATGCACGATCCGGTGCGACCGCGTGAGCACGTCGTCGACCGCGAGCCGGTCAGCGATTTCGGCGACCGCATCGTCGGGCACGGCGAGCACGACGAGCTGGGCACGCCTGACCGCTTCATCGACATTGCGGCAGTCGCGCACGCCAGCGAAGCGGCCGACGAAACGATCACGAGACGCCGCCGATCCGCCCGCGACAGCGACGACGCGTTCGCCGGCCTGGATCAGGCTCGCCGCGAGCAACGTGCCCGCGCGGCCCGGACCGACGATCGCAACGCCACTCACAACGTCGCGTCCGTGCCGCGGCCACGTCCGTGCTGTTGCGCGACATCGTCGACGTCCGGTCGGCCGAAACTGGCACCGGGACCCGCAGGACCTTCAGGCCGTTCGATCCGGCCGGGAAGACCCGCCAGACGCACGTCGAGCTCGATGCCGGTAGCGTCGGCCTCCATCGCCAGCCGGACGATCCGACGGCCATCGGGCAGCTGCCCGCCAGGATAAACTTCGAGCAGCGGGATGAGCACGAAGGCGCGCTCGGCGAGTCGCGGATGCGGCAATGTCAACCTCGGCGTGTCGCACGCGACATCGGCATAGAGGAGCACGTCGACGTCGAGTGGCCGCGGCCCCCACCGTGTCTCGCGGTCGCGGTCACGCCCGAATTCGGCCTCGATGCGCTGCACGTCGTCGAGGAGTTCCTCAGGTGAACGCGTCGTCTCGATACGTACCACGAGATTGTGGAAGTCCTGCTGGGTGACTGCCCGCGGATCGTCGGGACCGGGCCACGGCGGGGTGCGGTAGACGCCCGAGACGTCGACGAGCGACACATCGGGCAGTCCGCCGATGCGGCCGAGCGCCGCGGTGAGCGTGGCGAGCGTGTCCCCGACGTTGGCACCGAGGCCCAGGAACGCCGTGACGGGTCCGGCCATCATCGTCATCGATCCCGGACGACGGTGACCGTGACGTCGGCGACCCGCGCGCCAACGGGTGCCTGCGGCTTGTGCACGGTGATCTCGGCGCGGTCGACCCGGCGGTCCTCGAGACAACGCGCCGCGATGCGTTCGGCAAGCGTCTCGATGAGATTGACCGGCTGGCCCTCCATGATCTGTACGGCCGCAGCGACGACACCCGCGTAGTCGACGGTCGAGTCCAGGTCGTCGCCCGCCGCGGCGGCGGCCACATCGACGTCCAGGACGACATCCACGGTGAACCGCTGGCCGAAGCGGCGCTCATGGTCGAGCACGCCGTGGTAGCCGAACGTCGAGATGCCCGAGATGCAGATGCGGTCCATTCAGTCCCCTTCGCCGCGGCCACGCGCGACCGCATCGGCCACCGCGACGGCACGGACCGTGGCGGCGACGTCATGCACCCGCACCATCGACGCGCCGTGCAACACCGCGACCACCGCAGCCGCGACGGACGCTTCGAGGCGCTCTTCGGGGTCATCGAGCCCGGTCAGCGCGCCCAGGAACGACTTGCGGGACGCCCCGACCAGCACTGGCCGTCCGAGTGTCGTGAACCGCGCCAGCCCGCGCAACAGCGCGACATTGTGCGCCGCGGTCTTGCCGAATCCGATGCCTGGATCAACGATGACCCGTTCTCGTGCGATCCCGCGCTCGGCGAGCACATCGAGCCGCTCGGCGAGGAACATCCGGACGTCGTCGACGACGTCACGATAGATCGGTGCCTGCTGCATCGTGCGAGGCGTTCCCTGCATGTGCATCAGCACGTAGGCGGCGTCGGCCTCGGCGACGACATCGAGCAGGGCGTCGTCGAGTGCGCCGGCCGAGACATCGTTGACGATCGCCGCACCGGCCTCGATCGCCGCATGCGCGACGGCTGCCTTGGTCGTGTCGACCGAGACGCACGCCCCGTCACGCGCGAGGGCACGGATGACCGGAACGACCCTGTGCAGTTCCTCGTCGACATCGACCGGTCCGGCGCCCGGCCGGGTCGATTCGCCGCCGACATCGACGAGGTCGGCGCCGGCCTCGAGCAGCGCCGCGCCGTGGCGTACTGCCGTCGCGGGATGGTCGGCGGCCAGGTGCCGCCCACCATCGAAGAACGAGTCGGGGGTGACGTTGAGGACGGCTTGGACGAGCGTGCGCGACGACGTCTCCAACCGGAAACCCGCGGCGACGACGTCGGGGGGCGCCAGCGGCGCGACTTCCTCGCCCACCGCGGTCACCGGCGCAGCAGCGCGAGCGCCTCGGTCCGCGTGGCCGCGTCCTTGCGAAAACGCCCGCGGACGGCGGAAGTAACGGTTTCGGCTCCCGGCTTGCGGATGCCGCGCATTTCCATGCACAGATGGCGCGCTTCGATGACGACCATCACCCCGCGCGGCTGTAACGCCTGCTCCAACGCGTCGGCGATCATCGTCGTCATCCGCTCCTGCAGCCCCGGGCGCTTGGCGCAGACATCGACGAGCCGGGCGAGCTTCGACAGCCCGGTGACCTGGCCGGACTCGTTCGGCAGGTAGGCAACGTGGGCCTTGCCGACGAACGGCACGAGGTGGTGCTCACACATCGAGTGGAAGGGGATGTCGCGCATCATCACGATCTCGTCGTACGACTCGTCGAACGTGACCGACAGCACGTCGGATGGCTCGATGAGCAAGCCGGCGAAGATCTCATCGAACTCGCGGGCGACACGCGCCGGGGTCTCGGCGATACCCGCTCGTTCGGGGTCCTCGCCGATGGCCTCGAAGAGCATCCGAACCGCCTGCTCGATCTTGGCGTGATCGAACGTGCCCTTGGGTTCCACACCGGTCACGTGCCGTACACGTGCGGAGGCGTCCGCGAATTCGAACGGCGGATCGTCATGAATCGGGTCGAGCGAGTGGATCGTCATCGGACGCTCCTTTCGGGCACGCGTGGCCGCGACGACCACGGCCAACGTCCCGTCACTCCTTCGGTGCCGATGCGGAGCCGGACGGCTCAGGCACACCATCGCCCGCGAAGCCGTTCGTCGTCCCGCTGCCGTCACCGTGCCCGTTGACACCCAAGCGACGGAGCGCCTCGAGGGCTGCGGCCGGGTCGTCGGCGACTGGCGCCGGTGTAGCACGGCTCGGGCGACGTTCGGTAGGACCGAGGATCTCCTCGAGTCGGGAGCCTTCGATCGTCTCCTCGTCGAGGAGGGCCTGGGCGAGCGTTTCGAGCACCGCGTCGTTCTCGACGAGGATCTCGAGAGCTTCGTCGTGGGCTTCGTCGAGCAGATGACGCACTTCCTGGTCGATCTGAAACGCGACCTGGGCGGAATAGTCCGGTTCGTGCCCGAAGTCGCGCCCGAGGAACGGTTGCGACTCGGTGCGTCCCAACTTGATCGGCCCCAGGCGTGCACTCATCCCGTACTGCGTCGTCATCTCACGCGCGAGTTTTGTCGCCTTCTCGATGTCGTTCGATGCGCCGGTCGTGACGTCGCCGATCTTGAGTTCCTCGGCGACGCGGCCGCCGAGCATCATCGCGAGCTTGTCGACGAGCTCTCCCCGCGTCGCATACGACCGGTCCTCGGTGGGCAGCGCCATCGTGTAGCCGCCAGCCCGTCCCCGCGGGATGATCGTGATCTTGTGGATCGGGTCGCTGTGCGGAAGCGCGTGTCCGACGATTGCATGGCCCGACTCGTGGTAAGCCGTAATGTTGCGCTCACGGTCACTCATGAGCTTGGTCTTGCGTTCGGGCCCGGCGATCACCCGGTCGATCGCCTCCGCGAGCTCGTGGTGAGAGATCTCGTGCTTGTCGTGCCGCGCGGCGAGCAGCGCCCCTTCATTGATCAGGTTGGCCAGATCGGCGCCGGTGAACCCGGGCGTCTGTCGCGCGAGCACGTCGAGATCGACGTCGTCGGCCAGCGGCTTGCCCTTCGCGTGCACCTGCAGGATCTGCCGCCGACCCTCGAGGTCGGGCCGATCCACGACGATCTGGCGGTCGAACCGTCCCGGGCGCAGCAGTGCCGGGTCGAGAATGTCGGGACGGTTCGTCGCCGCGATGACGATCACGGCCGTGCGGACATCGAATCCGTCCATCTCGACGAGCAGCTGGTTGAGTGTCTGTTCGCGCTCGTCGTGACCGCCGCCCATGCCGGCACCACGATGGCGACCGACGGCGTCGATCTCGTCGACGAAGATGATGGCGGGCGCGTTCTGCTTCGCCTGCTCGAACAGGTCCCGCACGCGGCTGGCGCCGACACCGACGAACATCTCGACGAAGTCCGACCCGGAGATCGAGAAGAACGGCACACCGGCTTCGCCCGCCACGGCCCGTGCGAGCAACGTCTTGCCGGTGCCCGGCGGACCGAACAACAGCGCACCCTTGGGGATCTTCGCCCCCATCGCCTGGAACTTCTGCGGATGCTCGAGGAATTCCTTGATCTCGCGCAGTTCCTCGACGGCCGAATCCGCACCCGCGACGTCGTCGAACGTGACCTTCGGCGAGTCCTTGCTGACCATCTTGGCCTTGGACTTGCCGAACTGCATCACGCCACGGCCGGCTCCACCCTGCATGTTCTGCATTAGTAGGAAGAACACGACGAGAATGAGCAGGAATGGCAGCACGGTCGCCAATATCGACGCCAGCGCCCCCGACTGTTCCGAGTCGAACTGCACCGATCCGATCAGCTCGCGGTCGATCCAAGTTCGCAGCTGCGGGCCGTTGACGTCGGCGTTATAGGTCGTGGTGAACGGCACCGTGTCACCGTCGAGGCGCCGTTGGCCTTCGATCGTGTCCGATCGATTCCCGATCGTGGTGACATCGAGATCCTGGCCCTGCAGCTGGCCCGATTCGACTGCCTGCTGGAATTCGGTCCAGGTCAGTTCGGTGGGCGCGTTCGCGCTCTGCACGAAGCTGATGCCGAGCCACAGCGCAGCGGCGAGCGCAAGCACCCACGGAAGGGGTCCTCGCAGGAAACGCTGGCTGGATTTCACTGTCGTGCCACTTTCACCGGACGCGCGCAGGGCGTTCTCCCGAGGCTACCACCGGGCACTGTGCCGACCGTCCGCTCGTTCAGAACCGTCCGGCCGGGCTCATCGCGGGACCAGGCGGGTGATGCGATCGTGCGGCGCGGGTTCGGCGAGATAGATCGTGCCGTCGGCGGCGACGTCGATGCCGTGCGCCACGACGGCGACGGGCTTGCAGCGGCCAACGAGTTCGCCGGCGACGTAGCGGCTCAGCCGTGGCGTGTGGTCGGCGACGAGGACCGACCCGTCTGCCAGCACCGCGAGGTCGGTCGGCCGGTACAGCCCGCCGATGGTCGCCGTCCAGGTTCCGTCGAACGTGAAAATCTCGACACGATCGTTCTCCCGATCGGCGACGTAAATGGCGCCCGAGTGGTCGACCGCGATGCCGTGCGGCGTTGCGAACTCTCCGCGGCCGCCACCCGGGGTGCCCCACCGCGTGCGCGGGCGACCGTCGGCTTCCAGGACATGCACATGGCTGTCCCCGTAGCCGTCACCGACGACGAGTGACCCGTCCTGCGCCTCGAGCACGGCCGCCGGGTGGTTGAACATTCCCGCGGGTGCGGGCAGATGACGCCGGCCGACGCGTGTGGCGACGTCGCCCGCCGGGGTGAATCGCACGAGCTCGTGCGCGTCGCGGTCGGCAACCCAGATCCCGCCGGTCGGCGCCGCAGTTACTCCGTGCGGATCGACGAGTACCCCGGCGCCGAACGATCGCACGAACCGGCCGTCTGGCGCGAAGACAACCACAGGCGGGTCAGTTCGCTGCACGACGTAGATGTCGCCGTCGGTGCCCACGGCGACGGCGCTGACGTCGGCAAGCCGCTGTCCGGTGGGCAACGTCCCGAACGGCCGCTCCACCCGGTAGAGGGTGTCCCCGAGCCCGACGACGAGCGGTGTGGTCGTCACCCCCCGTACACCTGCGGCTTGAGCGCGACGATGTCCGAGAGTCCGCGGTAGCGCTCGGCGAAGTCGAGTCCGTAGCCGACGACGAAGACGTCGGGAACTTCGAATCCGACGTAGCGGATGGGGAGGTCGACCTCGCGCCGGCTCGGCTTGGTCAGCAACGCCATCACCTCGAGGCTCGCCGGCTTGCGCGACCGCAGGTTCTTGACCAGGTAGTCGAGCGTCAACCCCGAGTCGACGATGTCCTCAACGATGAGGACGTGACGGTCCTCGATGTCGGTGTCGAGGTCCTTGAGGATTCGCACCGTGCCCGACGACGACGTCGACGACCCGTACGACGAACAGGCCATGAAGTCCATCGACACGGGAACCGTCAACTGCCGCGCGAGGTCGGACATCACGAAGATCGCTCCCTTGAGCACGCCGACGAGCAGCACGTCGCGATCGGCGTAGTCGGCATCGACATCGGCAGCCAGCGCCGCGATGCGCGCACGAATCTTCTCCTGCGGCAGCACGATCTGGTCGACGTCGTCGCGGTAGGCGGCGGGAATGTGCGCGAGATCGGACACCGGCATCGGCCTTGGTCGCGGGCTGTGGTGCGAGCGCGGCCACCAGCACCGCGCGCACGGGGCGATGCGGGCGCAGCCTAATCGGCGCTCGGCGCAATGGCGGGCGCGCTCGCCGATGGGCTGAGCCGCAACTGTACCGCTGGGTGCGCGCGGCCGGCGCGGAGCATCGCTTCGTCTGCGACGATCCCGGGAACCCACACGATACGTCCGTCGGTCGTCGTCACGACCGGCCAGATCTCACGCACCGGCCGGGGGACGCCGGCATCAACGAACACGTCCTGCAGCGTGCGTGTCCCGCCGCCGGTCACAACCCGGTCACCCGACTTTCGGTGACGCACACGCAGCGGCCCGGCGTCGGCAGGCAGTGCCAGCACCATCCGTTCGGCCCTCGCCCCCGGTGGCCGTCTCGCGACGTCGTCGTCTGCGGGCGGCGGCGTCCATGCTTCGGGAAGCGCGAGGGCGACCTGCCCGTTCGCTTCCGCCGGCGGGCGGGCGCGCCACGGATCCGTCTCGGCGGTGATCGCCTGCACGGTCACGGCCGCGGCGGGCCAAGGCGCGACACCCGGGATCGAAAGTGTTGCCATCGGGCTCGGGGGCAGCGAGCGCGGCGCGATCGCGCGCCAACCGGCCGCAGCGGTGACCTCGAGCGGGCCGGGCAGAGAGATCGCCGAGCCTGCAGGCAGGGCGAGCACGCGCGCCACGGTCTCGGCATCGGGGGCCGTGTCGACGAGGTCGGCAATCGCTGCGCGCACGAGACGCCGGGCGATCGCCGGCGGGACGTCGTCGAGCAGACCGTCGGGCAGGATCCGGACCGGGCCGACACGACGGATCTGACCGCGGTGCCGTGCGACGATGTCGTCGAGCACGGCTGCGTCCGCACGCGCGAGATCAGCGAGACGCGCAAGCGCACCGACCGGATCGTCCGCAACGCGTTCGAGCACGCCGAGCAATTCGTGGCGCACGACGACTCGCCGCACCGCGGGATCGTCGTTCATCGGGTCCCCAGCCGTCGGCAGTCCCTCAAGCAGCACGAACCGCTGCACGTCGGCGCGGCGGATGTGCAGCAGGGGACGAATGAGGTCGCCCGCGACGACGTCCATCGCCGCCAAACCGTCGATACCCGTGCCCCGCGCGAGCCGCAGCAGCACGGTCTCCGCCAGGTCGTCGGCCGTGTGGCCGACCAGGATCGCTGCGGCGCGACGTTCGGCGGCGACCCGCCGCAGTGCGGCGTAGCGGGCATCCCGAGCGGCGGCCTCCAAGCCGTGCCCGTCGGCAGCCACCTCGACAGCGGCGATTTCGACAGCGAGCCCCAGCCATTCGGCGTGCTGCTGCACGATGGCGACGTCGCGACGATCGTCGCGAAGTCCGTGCCGGACCATGACAAGGGTCAGGTCGAGGTCCTGGCGTGCTTCTGCACACAGGTGGGCGAGCACCGTCGAATCCGGACCACCCGAACAGGCGATGACGGCACGCGCACCATGTCGGAGCACCGCCAATCGCGCGGCGACCTCGGCGACAAGCGCAATCCGCGGCTGACCGGCGGGAAGCGGCCCGACGGTGCCGGACACCGACGTCATGCGGCGAGCACCCGTCGGGCCCAGCCGTCCGGATCGTCGAGCTCATCGCGACCAGGCAGATTCATGGCACCGTCGAACGCCCGGTTGACGGTCGACATCCCATGCTGCTCAACCACGGCACGTACGAAAATCTCACCTCGGTCGTACTGCTGACGCTTGAGTTCCAGGCCGGCGACAGCATTGAGAATCCGTGCCGACGTGTCGTTCCGGCGCGCGCTGAACGCCTCGCGGACGGCATTCGCGTCGGCAACGAGTACGTCGCCGGCATCGAACATCGCCGCGGACCCGTGCCCTTCGAGCAGGCTCATGAGGCCCTGCGCCGTGTCGAGCACGTCGCGTTGGCTCTCGGTCAGTACGACGTCCATCACCGGTTCAATGCTGCCCGATGCACGCACGCGTCTCACCGTGTCCGGCAGGCTTGCGGCAAGCCGCACAACGACATCACGGTCGAACGTCACGTCGGCGAGATACCGGTGGATGAGCATCCGAAGGTGTGGTGCCAGCCAGGGTGCGTGCTCGAACTGCAGGCCGTGGGTCGCCTCGTGCAGCAGTACCGCACGGCGCATGTCGTCCGCGATTTCGCCGTGCTGCTCGCGCAGCTCCACCAGGTTCGGGCCAACGACGACGAGCTGACCGATGCTGCCTTCGGCAAGCGGCAACACGTATTGCCCCAGCACGCGCGACGACAGCAGCCCAAACAGTGCCCCGAACTGCGCCCCCAGCACCTGTGCCGCGCCGGGCATGCGGGTGATGCGTTCACGCAGCGGCTCGAACAGGGACGGCAACCCGGCGAGGTTTGCAGCGACCCACCCCATGCGGCCGACGACGCGAACGTCGAGCCGGCCGTCGGGTCGCCCGAGTCCCGACCAGGACCGGGTGGCCGCATCGATGCGCGGCAGGTCCTCGGCAACCGAGGCGCGCAACGCCGCCGCGTCGGCAACAGTCGACTTCGGACGACGCGCGACGGTCACCGCCGCCCACCGCGCGACGCGAACGTCGATCAGCGGGCCGGAGTCCACACGCTCCACTCCGGGCCCTTCTGCGTCAAGTCTCTGTCGACTGCTTGCCGGGACGGTGAATACCGAAGTAGTAGATGCCGACGAGCAGAGTCACCCCGATCAGGCCAGCGAAGGTGAGGATCCATGCGGCACCCCACGTGAACGGCACTTCGGGGTCCTCATAGCCCTGCAGATCGCGCGCGGCGTTGCCCTCTGCGTCCCGCGGCATCGGTTCGGGGCCGACCGGGTCGCCGGACGCGGCCGCCAGCACGGCAGACACTCCGAACGGGGCGTCGTCGGCCGCTGCCGCCCCCGCGGTGAGCCCGATCATCATCGTGGCGAGCAGCAGGAGCGCAAACAGACGGCGCATCGTTGAAATCCTCCGAATCCCGGCGCTGAACGCCGGCCAGCCTAGCCGACCGCATCCACGCGCTAGGCCGCAGCGATCGTCGCGAACGCGATGACGGCGTCGGCGAGCATCTGGACGGCGATCGCCGCGAGCAGAAGCCCGGAGATCCGACTGATCAGCAGGATGCCGGATCGGCGCAATACGCGGATCAGGAGTCCAGAGAACCGCAGCGCAAGAAAGATCGTCGCCAGCACGACGGCGATGCCCGCCGCGATGCTGCCATAATCGCCCGGTGCCGTTGCCCGGTTCACGAACACGATCGTCGCGACGATCGCGCCGGGCCCGGCCAACAGCGGCGTGCCGAGTGGCACCATCGCCACCGCCACATGGTCGCCGGGCGACGGTTCGTGGCGGTCGGCGGCATCACGACCGGTGAGCAGCTCGAGCGCGACGAGCAACAGCAGCAGCCCGCCGGCACCTTGCAGCGCGGGCACCGACACATGGAGGTAGCCCAGCACCTGCTGGCCGACGGCGGCGAACACGGCGATGATGAGCGCCGCGGCGACCACGGCCACGAGCGCGGCTCGGTTGCGCTCCGCCGGGGTGAAGCGACGCGTGAACGAAAGAAAGATGGGCACGTTGCCGACCGGATCCATGATGACGAACATCGTGACGATGACCTCGACCAGCAACAGCGTCGACATGCACAACCTCGATGGGGACGCGAACCCATGCAGGCTATGCGGCGGCGGCGTCCAGGACGTCGCGGCGTGGCGCGCGCATCACCGCGAATCGTCGGCGGGCTCGCACCCCTCGGCGTGTCCGCCGTGACGGCCCCCCAGTCTCGTCGCACCCGGCAGCCGCCGGGCGAGTCGCTCGACCTGCACGCCACGATCGACGACGTGCCGGCGATCCGCCAGTTCGTCGTGTCCGCGTGTGCACGGCTGGGCGCCGACGAAGGCACCACCTTCCGATGCGCACTCGTGGCCGACGAGCTGTGCACGAACGCGCTCACCCACGGCTCGGCGTCGGGCACGGTCCGCTTCACGGTGCACGTGACCGGCGACGCGACCATGGTCCATCTTCATCTCGACGACGACGGGGCCGCCTTCGACCCCCGCAGCAGATTCGACACCGCACGAGATGACCCGCTGACCCGGTCCACCCCGGGTGGATTCGGTCTGCATCTTGTCGGCGAGTCGGTCGACGAGGCCGCCTACGGGCGCACCCGGACCCACAACCACACCCGGCTGACGTTCCGGGCGCCGGCGAGCCGGTGAGGTCCCGGCGGGTCGGACATGACCTTCACGGAGAGCACTGAACGCATTGCATCGCGCATTCGTCGCACACACTGTCACACGCAGCGGTGCTGCTCCGTCACGTCTTCGACAAGGACACCGAACCAGAGGAGCAGTGTCATGCGCGTCCTGGTTACCGGAGGATCGGGAGATCTCGGCCGGCACGTCGTGTCCCGCCTGCGTGCAGCAAACATCGACGTTCGCGTCGGCGCGCGTACCCCGCGAACACGCGGCGAAGTTGCCTACGACCTGACGGACGTGGACGTCACCCGTCGCGCCGTCGCGGACGTCGGCGCAATCGTGCATCTGGCGTCACAGCCGACACGCCGTACCGCCGACGTCGAGGGCATGCGGATCCTTCGCAGTGCCGCAGCAAGCGCGGGCGTCGACCACCTGCTGTTCGTGTCGATCGTCGGCATCGACGATCACCCGTTCGCCTACTACCGGGCGAAGCGGACCGCGGAGCAGATTCTCGCCGATGGAGACGTTCCCTGGACGGTGGCGCGCGCGACGCAGTCCACAGCTTCGTGGGCCGCATCGCCGACGGCCTCGCAAAGCTCGGGGTCGTTCCCGTGCCCCGTGGCGTGACGATACGACCGGTCGATACCGCGTTCGTCGCCGACCATGTCGTCGACCTCATGCGTCGTGGCGCGTCGGGCCGCGCGCCCGATGTCGGAGGGCCCGAGGAGCTCGACCTGGCGAGCGCAATTCGCGACTACCTGCGGGCGACGGGGCGCCGCCGTCCCACCCTCACAGTCCCGCTGGGCGGAGCGACGGGACGCGCCTTTCGCCGCGGCGACATCGCCACGGTCGAGGGGATCACCGGCGGGCCGACGTTCACCGACTGGCTGCGCCTGCGCACCACACGCGAGGCGCCCGACGGATCGCCGGCTCGCAATTGAGACGCCGTGGCAGAATCCACCACGCACCGAGCGACGTGATGCACATGGATCCCGACGAGTTCGAGACGCACCGCCCGCGTCTGGCGGCGATCGCCTACGGCATGCTCGGCAACTGGGCCGATGCCGATGACGTCGCCCAGGATGCGTGGCTGCGCTGGGCAGCGACCGATCGCTCGGACATTCGCGAACCCGTCGCATTCCTCACAACGACGGTCACACGCCTGGCGATCGATCGCCTGCGCTCGGCACAGGTGCGCCGGGAGTCGTACGTGGGGCCGTGGCTTCCCGAGCCGATCGTGACCGATGGCAACGATCCGGCCGCAGCGGTTGCCGAAGCCGAATCGCTGAGCATGACGCTGCTGACCGCACTTGAACGACTCAACCCCGTCGAGCGGGCTGTCCTGCGGCTCCGTGACGTGTTCGATTTCGACTATGGCGACATCGCCGAAGTCGTCGACCGTGATCCGACCGCGGTACGGCAGATCGCGGTTCGCGCGCGTGACCGCGCCGGAGCACCGCGTCGCGACACCGGCCAGCCGGCGAACGAGCACGATCGGTTGATCGTCGAACGATTTCTCGCGGCGGCGGTCGATGGGGAAATCGACAAACTCGTGCGGCTGCTCGCGGCCGACGTCGTCGATGACGCGATCGTTTCCATCCACAGCGTTGTCAACCCGGAAAAACTCTCCTGCATCTGACGAACGGCCGATCGCCGACCAGGCGTGCAGCAGCACGCGCGGCATACATGGAATCTCTGCGCGGTGCCACGCGAATTCCGGCCGATCCGACGCGTCATTGCCTTCCAACGGATCGTTGCCGGTCACACGTACGGCCACTCACCTCGTCGTTTCGACCGTTCGTGTGCAAGTTCTGGTGCCAACATGAATCCCAGACGCCCAAGCTGCTCCTTCGTGCCGATGGCAATGAGGGTCATTCTTGGCTCCAGGACCGTGTCGACGGCCGGCTGTGTGTCGAACGAGCCGTCACCGCGTTGTATGGCAAGGACAACCGCACCGGTGCGTCGGCGCAGTTGCGCATCGGCACGTGAGAGATTCGACACGTCCGACTCTGCTGTTACCACCGCCTGATCCATCTCGAACGACATGTCGTCACCGTGCAGGACGACATCGAGGAAATCGGAGACCGCCGGCCGTGTAGCGAATGCGAGCATGCGGCTTGCACCGATGTCTTCGGGTTAATCACGCGGTCGGCACCCGCCTGCACAAGCTTGGGTGCGCTCTCGTTGGTCGTCGCGCGCGCCACGATACGAACGTCGGGATTCGTCGCCCGCGCCGACAGCACGATGGAGACGTTCTCGGCATCGGAGTCGATCGCCGCGACGAGCACGGCAGCCTCCTGGATCCCCGCCGACTCACGTGTTCGGTCTTCGGTCGCACTGCCGCGAATCACGGTGAACCCTGCGTCTGCAGCGGCCTGCGACGGCTCCGCGTCGTGCTCAATGACGACCACCTCGCCGCCCTTGCGAGCGGCGTCGGCGGCGACCTTGCTGCCGACGCGGCCGTAGCCACACACGATCATGTGGTCGACCATCCCCTTGGCACTGCGTTCCATGCGTCGCCTCCGTGCATTCTCAATGCGCTCATCGGCGAATTGCTCGAACAGCGCGGTGAGGGTGTAGGCGGTCGTGCCGGCACCCAGCACGATCACCCCGATGGTCACCAGTCGAGTCGTCTCACTGAACTCGACGAGTTCGGTGAATCCGACCTTCGAGATCGTGATCGCCGTCTGATAGACGGCATCGATGACACTGAGCTGCTCCGTCCACCAGTACCAAACGCGCGTGCCGGCCGTGATGAGGAGAAGGAGCAACAGGCCCGTTCGAATGCGGGTCCGCGTCGACAGTTCCATCCCGAAACGCCCGTCCTCTCGGCGCGGCCGTGTCCCGGTCTCACCGCCCGTCACGCTAAGGGGATGCCGGCGTGGCCGGTCCAAGCGAACAGGTCACCGGGAGGGGCGCATCTCGGCCTGGCCGGCACCGACCGACGTCGAGACTGCATGGGAGCTGGAGAGGGGACTCGAACCCCTGGCCTGCCGCTTACGAGGCGGCTGCTCTGCCATCTGAGCTACTCCAGCGCGGGTGCGCAGGGTAGCCAGCGCCCGCAGGCGCCGACCAGCCGGCACCACGTGCCGTCACCGCACCGACGCGGCAGGCGCGTGTTGGCGCGCGAACACGGGCAGGGCGATCGCCAGCAGCAACCGTTCGAGCTGCAATTCCGGGTTGCCGTTGCGGTCGAGCGCGTCGCGACAGCGGGCGACCGCATCGATACATGCGAGCGTGTCGGTCGGCGTCAGCAGCGGCGCGTCACGGCGTACGGAATCGACGGCATCGATGTTGACGAGCGCGTCTTCACTGCCACCCGACTGCACGACGAGCAGGTCGCGAAACCAGCTGCCGAGATTCTCGAGGAAGAAGTCGAGGGCGCGGCGACGCGCCTGCCGTTCACGTCGTTCGAATCGACGGGTCAACCGGTTCTTGATGCCGGGAGGCCATCCGCGGCCACCGTCGACGCCGAATGCGTCTTCAAGCCGCACGAGTTCGTCCTCGTGCTCGGACTTGACGGCGTCGACGCGCTGCTTCGCCCAGGCGGTGATCTCCTTGGCGAGGGGCACGACGACACCGGGGCCGTTGTCGGCGAGCCGACGCACGACTTCGAGGTGTTGGGCACGCGCCTCGGTCAGCGCCGGTTCGGCGAGCGCCCGCAGCCGTTCGGGGGATCCGAGCGCCGCTCGTGCCAGCGCGGCCCGCCGATCCGACGCGATGCCGAGTCGTTCGGCGTGCGCATACAGGGCCTCGGGTCCCCACGGGACGAGCGTGACATGGCGGCAGCGCGAAACGACGGTGTCGAGCAGCAATCCATCGTCTTGGACATCGAGGAGCCACACGACCGACGGCGGAGGCTCCTCGAGCATCTTGAGGAACGCGTTCTGCGCCGATTCATTCATTCGATCGGCCGCCACGATGCGCAGCACCCGACGACGCCCCTCGGTCATGGTGCGGGTTGCCATCGGCATCCACTCGTCGCGGACCGCGTCGACGACGTGGAACGTTCCCTCCGGCTCGAGATCGACGACAGCCGGGTGCACGCCGCGCTGAATCCGTGTGCACGCCGAGCACGTCCCGCACCCCGCGCCACCGTCGAGACGCTCGGTGCAATTGAGCGCCATGCCTAGTGCGCGCGCAATCTCTGCCTGGCCCACGCCGGCCGGCCCGACCATCATCCACGCATGCGAAACCTCGCCGGCTTGCAGCGCGCGGCGCATTGCCGCGACCGCGCCGGGCTGGCCGATGACCGCGTCCCATCCAACGACGTCTGTCACGCCTCGACCTTGGGTTCGAGCCGAGCGAGCACGGCATCGCGAATCTCGTGATGCAACTCCTCCACCGGCCGGGTGCCGTCGAGGACGAGGTAGCGCGACGGGTCACGCGCGGCCCGTTCGAGATATCCGGTGCGGACCCGCGCATGGAATTCGGCGCTTTCGCCCTCGAGCCGGTCCGGTTCACGGCCGTCTACCGCGCGACGGAGGCCTTCGACCGGATCGACGTCCAGCAGCACCGTCAGATCCGGTTCGAGCCCGACGGTCGCCCACCGATTGAGTTCGACGATGAGCTCGTCCCCGAGTTCACGTGCGACACCTTGGTAGACGACGGACGAGTCGACGAATCGGTCACTGAGCACGACCGCGCCCGCATCGAGTGCCGGCACGATGACCTCGTCAACGTGCTGCGCGCGGGCGGCGGCGTAGAGCAGCGCTTCCGTGCGCGGCGTCATCGACGCAGAATCCGGATCGAGCAACACGTCGCGGATCACTTCACCGAGCGCAGTCCCTCCCGGTTCACGCGTGACGACGACCGGTGAACCCGCGCGCTCGATGGCGTTGCGCAGCAGCCGGATCTGCGTCGACTTGCCGGCACCGTCCCCGCCCTCGAAGGCGACGAAAATGCCTCGGCGGGATGTCGGCTCAAACGGCTCGGCCGACAGCTGCAGCGCGTCGGCACGCGCGTCAGCCCGGACCGCCCGGTGGAGCGTGCGTCCGGTCGCGATCGCACCGACGATGGCCAATCCGGCCGCGAGCAACAGGGTGATGCGCACCCCGCCGAACGTGTAGGGATACAGCAGCGCCTGTGAGCCATCGTCGAGCGTCGTCAACACGCGGCGCTCACGGCCAAGAAGACCAATCATCACGGGAACAATGACCGTCGAGCCGAAGATGGCGGCACGAACACCAGAGTTGAACGCGCCGAACGTGCGTCCGCGGATCCGATCGTCGGCATTTCGCTGCAGCACCGTGTAGCCGACGATGAAGGCCACACCGGCACCCACACCCATCAGGAACGCAGGAGCGGTCGCAGCGAGCAACGTCGGCATGATTGCGGTGATCCCGAGCGCCAATCCGGCGATGCCGATGCCCGGTGCGAACAATCGTTCGGGACCGATGCGCTGGGCGAGTGGTGCCGTCGAAAGCAGTCCGACGAGCATGCCGGCGCCGACGACGGCAACCAGGATGCCGTAGCCGGACTGGCCGGCATTGAGCAGCGCGGCGAAGAACTCGCCGGCGGTGATCACGACACCGGCGGCACCGAAGGCGACCATCACCCCCAGAACGAGCGCACGGATGACCGGATGCCCCCCGATGAACTGGAAGCCCTCCTTGAGTTGCTCCCAGGCGCTGGGCGCGGTGCGCGGGTCAACCGAGGGATGTTGTGTGCCACGGTTGTCCGGCAACCGGGCGATGAGCGGCACGGCGATGAAGAACGATGCGGCGTTGAACCAGATCGCGAAGGCGACCGGCCTTCCTGCCAGAAAACTGTCCGGGGGAAACAGTGAGCCGGCCGATGCGACAAGTGCTGCGTACAGCGCGCCTCCGAGCGGCAGCGTGCCGTAGGTCGTGACCAGGTTGATCTGGTTTGCCACAACGAGCTCGCTGCGCCGGATCAGCGACGGGAATAGCGCATCCTTCGCGGGAGCGAACATCGACGAGAGCACTTCGATGAGCAGCGTCGCCAGCAGCAGCGTGAGGATCTCGTTGGTGAACGGGATGAGTGCCATGACGGTCCCGCGGCCGACGTGCGTGACGACCATCACGCGCTTACGGTTCCAGCGGTCGACGAAGACCCCAGCGATGGGTCCCAGCAGCAGGCTCGGCAGCACACGGGCGGCCATCACGGCCGAAACGGCGAACGCGGCGGCCCGCGTCGGGCCGAGAATGTCGGCCGTCAACGCGATGATCGCGAGGAAGCCGATCCAGTCGCCGAGCGTCGAGACGAGAGTCGACAGGGCGAGGTTGCGAAAGTCGCGATTGCGGAGCAAGCCGAGATAGGCGGTGGCGGATCGCCCGCGCACCACTGAGTGATCGGGCGCGTCGCCCCCGGGAACGTCTGCAGCCATGATGACCCACCCTAGCCGCGACGCAACGACCTAGGCGCCGCTGCCCTTGTCGGCAGCACGTTTCCTCGCGGCCGACTTCTTCGCCGTGGCCTTCTTCGCAGCAGACCTCTTCGCGGCCGACTTCTTCGCCGTGGCCTTCTTCGACCCGCCTCGGCGCTTCTTCGTCGCCTTCTTGGCCGGTGGCGACTGCGTCCCGGTGTACGTCATCGTCAACGGTGGTTGAACGTTCTCGGTATCCAGGGGCTCGCCCCCGAGCTCTGGGTCGTAGGCCTCGACACCCTCGACGACCGTCCACGTCGCCACCGACGGAACCTCGAAGTCCTCGAGTTCGAACGTGTGATTGATCTCGGGATGGGTGCACACCGCAATCGGCAGCTTGCGATTCTTCGGCGGCGGACGAAGCGGCGCGCCGCACTTGGGACACGGCGAGGCGATCGGCAGCGACCACACCGCAAAGGCGTCGTCGGGGTAGCCCGTCGAACCCACGAACGGCTTGCCGTACCTCGACGTACGCCGTTCGAGGAAGCTGTGCTGCGGATCGGTCGGCGACCGGAACGGCAGCACACGACCGTCAGCATCTTGATACATCAGCCGCTGTTGCAGGTTGCGGATGCCCTTGCAGGACGGATAGTCGACACATCCGAAGAAACGTCCGTACCGGCCGGACCGCAACAGCATCGGCTTGCCACATTCCGGGCAGCGAACTGCCTCATCGGGTTCCGGCTCCGGTTCGGGTTCACCGACCGAGCCGTCCGCCTCGAGCGGCAGCGTGCCGGTGCAGTCGGGCCAGTCACTGCACGACGCGAACCACTGCTTCGACTTGCCGGAGAACACCCGCTCCATGGGTTTGCCGCAGACGGGACAGTCGGCGGGTTTGAGGAGGGGAAGCCGCGGACGCTCGGGCTTGCGTTCACGCACCCACGTGTCGACCTCGTCGAGGAACGACGTCACCGTCGCACACCACCGTTCGTCGCCGGCGGCGATCTCGTCGAGCGTCTCCTCCATACGGGCGGTGAAATTGAGGTCGACGACCTCGTGGAAGTGTGCCTTGAGGAACGACACGACCACTTCACCGAGTGGCGTGGCGAAAAACCGCCGGGACTCCTTGAGGACGTAGTCGCGCTGCTCGAGCGTCGAGATGATCGACGCGTACGTCGACGGACGGCCGATGCCGGCCTCCTCGAGCGCTTCGACGAGCGTGCGCTCCGAGTATCGGGGCGGTGGCGATGTCTCGTGCCGTTCGGGCGCGATGTCGGCGAGGGCCAGTCGCTGCCCTTCGGTCAGTTGCGGCAACCGGTCGACAATCTCCTCGTCGCCCTCGTCCTCATCACGAACGGCCCGGTACGCCGCGAGAAATCCAGCGAACTTCTCGACCTGTCCCGACACACGGAACAGCAGCTCGCCGCGCCGATCTGTCCCGACGATGTCGGCAGCGACCCGATCGAACACCGCCGGCGCCATCTGCGTGGCCACCGTGCGCTTCCAGATCAGCTCGTAGAGACGTGCCTGTTCCGCCGACAGGTAGCGGCGCACCCGTTCGGGGGTGCGCGCGATCGACGTCGGGCGGATCGCCTCGTGTGCTTCCTGTGCCCCTTTGCTCGTCGTTGCGAAGCGGCGGGGCGAGTCGACGGCGAAATTGTCACCGAAGTGTTCGCGTACGTGCATGTCGATTTCGCCGAGCACCTGTGAGGACAGATTCAGCGAGTCCGTACGCATGTAGGTGATCAAGCCGACCTGTTCGCCGCCGAGATTCACTCCCTCGTACAGCTGCTGGGCCACCGCCATCGTCTGACGCGC
>JBBDSV010000073.1:5447-24298 GCA_040904785.1 Nitriliruptoraceae bacterium | reverse complement strand
CCGATCCTCCACACCTACACGGTGCGCCGGCAGATCGAGATCGACAACGGCTTCTTCAATGCCGGTATCCAGTTGATGCAGGCAGGCATCCGCCGCAAGATCTCGCAGTTGCCACACGCCGACGTCTCGCCGCTGCCCGACCGCGTCGAAGGATCGCGGCAGTCGCAGGTCATCGATTCGCTCGTCGCCGAAAGCGACCTGCACCTGACGACCAAGCGCACGATGGATTCGTTTCAGTACACCGAGTTGGACATGCTGCTGTTCCGCGTGTTCAACGTCGACACGGTGCTGCTGACCGGGATCAACACCGACACATGCGTGATGTCGACGACGTTCTCGGCAGCCAACCGGGGACTCAAGCCGGTGGTCGTCTCCGACTGTGTGGCCAGCACACGCGGCCGCGACAGCCACGACATGGCGCTCGAACTGATGTCCCGCTCCGTCGCCTGGGTGCTCGACGTCGACGAGATCACCGAAAAGCTTGCCGCGCACGAACAGGGGTCGGCCGCCTAGACGGCGCGGCACACAACCAACGGCCCCCGCTGCGACATAACGCCGGGGGCCGTTGACATTGCCGGCCGACGCGGCACTCAGCCGGCCTGGTTGCGGGCCGAGATGAGGTCGCGGGCCGCCTCGAGGATCTGGGGGTAGGTGCCGCACCGGCACAGATTGCCCGCCAGCTCTTCGCGCAGCTCCTCGAACGTCACATCCGGACGGTTCTTCATGCACGCATCGACGGCGACGACCATGCCGGGGATGCAGTAGGAACACTGGTACGCGCGGTGCTCGAGAAAGGCCTCCTGCACGGCAGCGAGATCATCGCCGTCGGCGAGACCCTCTGATGTCGTGATCTCGGCGTCGGTCACCTGCTGCGTCAGCAGCGAGCACGAACTGACGGCGAGGCCGTCGAGCTGCACGGTGCAGGTGCCGCAGATGCCGATGCCGCAGGTGGCACGCACGCTGCGCAGCCCGAAGCGTCGACGCAGCGTCTCGACAAGCGTCTCGTCGGCGACGATCTCGACCTCGCGGGACTCGCCGTTGACGTCGAGCGTGACGGTGACGGTCTCTTCGGCCTCAGCCATCGGTCGTCTCCTGGGCATCGAGGGCGCGCAGCACCCGCTCGGCACGCAACGGCAGATCGCGGATCCGTACACCCACCGCGTCGAACACGGCGTTGGCGACCGCCGGGGCGACGGCCGGAATCGTCATCTCCCCCACCCCGTGGATCTCGTTGTTGGCCCGGTCGACGTGTTCCATGTTGTGGCTGGTGAGCGCCACCGGCACGTCGAGGACCGAGGGGATCATGTAGTCCGACAGGTTCGGGTTGACCAACTGTCCGTTGTCGAGGAGATACTCCTCGAACAGCGTCGGACCGAGCCCCATGATGATGCTTCCCTCGCTCTGCTGGCGGGCCCGAGTCGGATTCACCACCCGGCCCGCGAACGCCGCGCCATGGCAACGTTCGACGGTGACTTTGCCCGTCTCGATGTCGACGGCGACCTCGGCGGCGACGGCACCCTGATGCCAGTGGACTGAGGCAACCCCCTTGACGTCCATCGGCTCGGCGAACGCACCACCTTCCGATTGGAACACCCCATCGCGAGCGAGCTCGGCAACGCCGGCGTCGGCAAGCACCTGTCCCCACGACGTGCGCATCGCCGGTGCACCGCGGACGACGACGGCGCCATCGACGTGTTCGACGTCATCGACGGCGACTTCCATCTGATCGGCCGCGAGTTCGGCCAGTGCGGCGAGCAGATCTGTCGCGGCGTGCCCGAGCGCGATCCCGGCCGCGTGCGTCAGTCGACTTCCGGCGGTCATCGCGTCGTACGGCGTGATGTCGGTGTCCGGATCGACGACGTCGACGACATCCGGATGGACACCGAGGGCGGATGCTGCCAGCTGCGCGATCGTGGTCGACAGTCCTTGCCCCATGTCGACGCCGCTCGAGTACGCGGTGATCGTGCCATCGGCACGACACGCGATCCGGGCCTCGGATCGTGACGGCGTCGGGGTGCTCTTCAGGATGACCGCCACGCCGCGACCCCGTCGGATGTGGGGCGGATCGCCGTCTGCTGCCGCCGACTCACCCCACCCAATCGCGTTCGCCACGTCGTCGAGCAGTTCGGCGAAATGGACGTCATGCATCGACTCGCCGGTGGCGTACTCGTCGCCGTCGTGCAACAGGTTGCGCCGGCGCAGCTCCACCGGATCGATGCCCAGGTCGTGGGCGATCTCGTCGAGGTGGGATTCGTAGGCGAAGGCGACCTGGGTCGTCAACGCACCGCGGTAGCTGCCCGTGGGCACGGTGTTCGTGTACCAGCCGTTGGCGGTGATGTGGATGTTCGGCGAACGGTAGGGCCCGGGTGAGCGCACGACCGCATTTCCCATGCCACCCGGGGTGGTGTTCGCGTACGCGCCGGCGTCGTAGTGGAGCTCGATCTCGCGGGCGATCATCTGCCCGTCGGCGTCGACACCGGTCCGGAACCGCATCGTCGCCGCATGCTTTGCGACGGTGAAGAACACTTCGTCACGATCGAGTTGCAGCCGCACCGGACGACCGGCCACCAGCGCTGCACACGCGATCAATGGCTCCATCTTGACCTGGCCCTTGGCACCGAATCCGCCGCCGAGCGGAAATGCGATCACCCGTACGGCCTCGCGTTCGAGCCCGAAGATGTTCGCCAGCTCGTTTCGGACGACGTGCGGCCACTGGGTCGACGACCACATCGTCAGCCGACCGTCCTCCCAGTGGGCGACGCCGACATGGGGTTCGAGCGGAACCGGGTTGGCGGACGGCGTCGTGTAGGTCATCTCGTAGACGCGATGGGCGGTCGCGAAGGCGGCGTCCGGATCGCCGCGGTGCAGGCGGAACGCTCCACAGGCGTTGTCCGGCCAGTCATCGTGCACCACCGGTGCGCCCGGCCGGCTGGCCTCGAGGTGGTCGGTGGCGAACGGAGTCTCGTCGATCTCGGGCCAGACCGTCTCGGCGGCCGCGCGTGCCTGCCGCTCGGTCTCGGCGACAACGACCGCGACCGGCTCACCGGCGTAGCGGACCTTGCCGATCGCAAGCGGCGGCTGGTCCTTGCGGCCGATCCCGAAGAAGGGTGACGCGATGCGGTCGTCGGCCGCGAGGTCGGCGCCGGTAACGACGGCGATCACCCCGGGCATCGCCGCCGCCTCGGCCGTGTCGATGCTGGTGATCGTGCCGTGCGGAACCATGGACCGCACCACCCGGGCATGGGCCATGCCCTCGACCTCGTGGTCGATCGTGAACCGCATGGTGCCCACGACGCGGTCACGCGCATCCTTCATGGGGTAGTCGAGCCCGATCGGGTTGACGGTCATCGCACACCCCCCGCGACGCCGTGTGCGTGGGCCAGATCCTCGAGTGCCCGGCGAACGAACACCTCGACCATGCGGGTGCGATACCAGGCTGAGCCGCGCGCGTCGCTGATCGGTTCGATCCGTTCGGCGTAGGCCGCGGCGACCTGGGCACGCGTGTCCGCGTCGAGGACACCACCGTGCACGGCGTCGGTGACGTCGTCGAATCGTTGCGGCAGTTCGGCGGTCGCACCCACCGTCACGGTCAAACGAGCGATCTCGTCGCCGGCGAACCGTGCGGCCGCGGCGACGCCGACACAGGGACGGTCCTCCGACGAGCGCGAAATGTACTTGTGGTAGGTGCTGGCCGACGGCCACGTCGGCACGCGCACCGCCGTGATGACCTCGCCCTCGGCGAGACTGGTCTCGTAGAACCCGGTGATGACCTCACGCACCGGAGCGCGCCGTTCGCCGCCCGGCCCCTGGATGACACACTCGGCGTCGAGCGTGATGAGCACCGCCGGCGGGTCGGAGGCGTAGTCGGCTTCGGCGACATTGCCGGCAATCGTCGCACGATTGCGCACCCGGACGTTGCCGACACGCTGACACGCGTACGCGAGACTCGGTGCGCGCTGCAGCACCTGGTCGTCAGCGGCGACATCGGTCAGCGACGTGCACGCGCCGAGCACGAGGGTGTTGTCGTCAAGCGAGACGCCGCGCAATGCATCGAGACGCTCAAGGCTGACGAGCCGCGCCGGGTCGACGAGTCCCTGGCGCATCATCAGCACCAGTGCGGTGCCCCCCGCAATGACCTTGGTTTCGTCCGGGTCCTCGGCGAGCGCTGCACAGACAGCGTCGACCGACTCGGCCTGAACAAACGTGCTGACCATCCTCCACGCTCCTCGCCACCACCAACGGCTGCCGGCCACCCGCCGGCAGCGCGATCAGGCCGCGGTGGCGGTTGGCGTCAGCACACCAACAAGCGTCGTTGCCCACCACTGAGGTCAGCAGCTGCGCGACGGAATCCACGTTCTCGATGTCGGTGAACCCCGTAATCGCCTGCTCGACCTTGTCGTCGGTGATCAAGCCACGTGACGCTTCGCGGAACTTGCCCACGATCTCGTCGAGCGTCGGGAAGTCCTCCGGGTCGCCCTTGGCGATCGCCCGTTCGTCGGCAATGACGGTGCCATCCGTCAACGTAACGGTGATGCGGCTCGCCGTGCCCGCAAGGTCGGCCGCAGCCGACACGTTCACCTTGTTGCGAGCGAACGTGCCGACGTCGTCCTTGGAGATCCGTTCCGGCTGGAACTGGTCCAGCCAGCAGGCCTTGTCGTGCAGGATGACCGACGTCAGGTACGGCGCCGACAGCTGCGCCGAGAACTTCGTGTCCCACGGCAGTGAGCCGTGCAGCTTGTAGACCGTCTCCGACAACTCGACATCGACGTGTTCGACGTCGTCGACCTCGAACCTGCCCGATTCGACCAGCGCGAACAGCGCGGTGATCATCACCTGAATGGAACTGGCGGCCGGCCAGCGGCGCAGCGCAATGACCTCGAGATCCCACTGTTCCCCGAGCTTGTCCACGACCCGGGCGGGATCGCCGCCGTCCGAGTAGGCGTGGAACAGGCCGCCGTCCTCGTTGTTGATGATGTCCGCAGCAGACAGGAAGTCCTGCTCAGCGAGATTGGCGGCCAACAGGCCCGACAGCGATCCGCGCGACTGGTGGAACTTGATCGTCGGCGTCCCCCAGTGCGCGAAGGTGCCAGCGGCCTGGCTACCGGCGAGACCGAACGCGTTGCGCATCTGCATCGCGTCGAGACCCATGATGTTGCCGGCTGCAGCGGCGCCACCGAACGGCCCGATGACCCCGGGCGAGTGCCAGCCACGCTTGCGGAACGCCTCGTAGTGGATGCCGTAGCCGATCCGCACGGTCGTCTCGAGGCCGGCGGCGACCCCGGCGATCAGCTGCTTGCCGGTGACGTCGCGCTCTTCGGCGACGGCCAGTGCCGGGGGCACGGCCTGCGGCGTGACATGGCACAGGGCGTGCCGGAAGACGTCGCAGACGGTCACCGCCGTGACCTGATAGCCGTTGACGAGCGCGGCACCCGCGGGCGCGAGCTTCGTCGACGAACCGAGCACCGTGCTCTGCCCCGAACCGGCGACGTTGCGCGCCAACGCCTGGATCTGCGCCGTCTCGTCTCCGTGCCGACCGGCAACGGCGGAAGCGACGGTGTCGAGCAGGATGGCCGTGACCCGCTCGCGCACACGTTCCGGCAGATCGTCATACGTCAGATCCGCGACGAATGCGCCGAGCACTTCTCCAGGATTGACCGACATGCGCTGTCTCCAGGTGGTTCGAGCAGAATCCCGCGAATCATAACCGCTCATCAGAGGTGTCCGGCAGGCCGGCGCGACGTGGCGACGCATGTGCGCACATGACGGGCCTATCCCGGCCGAACGACCTCGAGCGTGCGTGCGCGGGCGAGGTCGTCATGGTCGTCGATCTCGATCCAGTCGACACCGGCGCCGATCGGTACCGCAGCGATTGTCCCGTCCGTATCGACGTAGCGCTGGAAGCCGTCCTCGTACCATTGGGATGGGTCCTCGTCGACAATCGCTGCGAGCGCGTCGGCGAGACCCGAAGCGGCCGCCGGCTCGATCAGCGTCACGCCGATGTACTCCCCGTCGGCGTCCGCCGGCGTCAGCCGCTTACTGATGCGCTGCAGCCGCCCGTCGACGAGCGACACCTTCATCTCCTCGTCGCCGAGCGTCTTGTCGTCGTCGACGGCGATGAGCACATCTGCCGCGCCGCGCGCGGCGAGCAGCCGCCGTTCGACGTCGACCGGGTGGACGGTGTCGCCGTTGACGAGGATGGCCCCTTGCGCGAACACGTCTCGCACGAGCCACGCCGAGTAGGCGTTGTTCCAGGTGGCGTAGCGGTCGTTGAATCGCTCGTGGATCGCCACCGCGTAGCGCGCGGCGAACGTCGGCACGACCGCGGCGATCGCCTCCCGCGCGTGGCCGGAGACGACGGTGATCTCGTCAACACCGACCGCAGCGAGATTGGCGACGGCCAATTCGAGGACGCTGAGACCGTCGGCCGTGACCTCAAGCAGCGTCTTGGGAACCGCGTCGGTCAACGGACGCAGCCGGGTCCCTCCCCCGGCGGCCAGCACGATGCCGTTCATGGTCACTCCTGCTCGATGTCGGCGGCATCCGCCGTGCCGCGCACCCGCACGTCGCGGCGGATGTCGACGATGGTCTCGGTCACATAGACCGTCGCGAGCACGCACGTCATCACCACCGCGACAGGAATCGCAAGCCCGACGAAGCCGGCGATGGCCAGCAGGCCTGCCCGGACCGGCCACCCGCCGAAGCCGAGCCATCGCGGCGGGTTCGACCCGCGGGTCCGCGGTCGGTAGACCGCGTCGTAGTGGTGGTAGGCGATCGTCGCCAGCAGCGCGAACGTCCACGGGGACGCGCCGACGACGGCGAGCACCACGCCGTACTCGACGACGCGGGCCAGCGCCGGCAGCGTCCAGCCGAGCCGGTCGTGCGACCGACGCATCGCGCTCATGTCCACGACCGCACGAATCGGCCGCCGAACGTGTATGCCGCAGCGGTGCCACCCCAGGCGAGCAGGGCGACGAAGACGGCCCGCGGCGACGCGACCGCGGCGACGATCGAGATGAGCGCGAACCGCTCCCCGATGGGCAGCGGCACGATGCGCTTGGCCCATTTGACCGGCGCGATCCGCTCGGCGTGCCGCAACGCGGTCACGATCCGTGCAGCGATTCCGCCTGCACGCACCGGTGACGCACCGACCGGGTCGGTCGCGGCACGGTCCCAGAATCCCGGTTCAGGCTCCTCACCGTCGGTGAACGGCGCGTGTTGCGCGTTGGCCAGCGCACGGTCCTGATGCACGCCGTAGCCGAAATCAATCGTGTGGCGCACGGTCTGCAGCGCCAGCGCCGCAGCGGCGAGCACCCACAACGACGCGTCGTCACCAGCCCGGATGCCGCCGATCGCCAGACCGGCGTAGGCGACATATTCCTTGCCCCGGTCGAACACCGAGTCGAGCCAGGCACCCAGCGGCGTGACCAGCCGCGCGTACCGCGCCAGCTGGCCGTCGACACAGTCGAGCATGAAGGCCACCTGCAGCAGCAGCGCGCCGGCGACCATCGCCGGACGGCTCCCGACGGCGAATGCGGCAGCGGCGGCGACCCCGGTAGCCATCGACACCGCGGTGACCTGATCCGGGCTCCATCCTCGCCGGGCGGCCCACCGGGCAATGAAGCGCGAGTAGGGACTGACGAAGAACGTGGTGAAGAACCCGTCCTGTGCCTTGACCGCCCCCGTCAGCCGCACGGCCTCGGCGTCGGTCGACTGCAGGTGTGCCGCGGCCTCGGCAACATCGGCGGCATCCCGCACACGGTGCCACACCATGCCGGCAGGCAGCGGCACGGGTCGAACGCGCACACCCGCGCGGACCAGTGCGACGGTCAGCCACGCGGTCACATCCGATGCCGCGACGCCGTCGCCTCGTGCGGACGGCATCTGGTCCAGCGCGTCGGACGTCTCGCCGAGCATGGCACGGTCTGACGCGGCGATCCGCAGCGCCCCTCCGCCGCGATGACTGGCGCGCTGCAGCCGGTGGCCGGCCGATCCCGCGGCGACCACCCGCTGGCGGGCGCAGCGAACCGGTGCCCCGCGCGCATCCAGCGGTCGGATCACGAGCCGGTTTCCCGCCGCCGCACCGTCGGCGATCATGGCGATCCCGAGATCGAGCGTGACCGTCGACGCGTCGAGCACGACGATCTCGTGGTGCGGGTCGATCGCATCTGCGGCAAGCCAGCGGACCGCGGCCACGGTGTCGTCGACGCCGACGACGGGCACGCCCACCGTCGCGCGGCATGCCTCCACGTCGGCGGAGCGCGCGAGCACGACGACGTCGCCGTGGTGGCGGCACTGGTCGGCGAGCCGGCTGAGCACGGTTGCGTGGGCGTCGAGCCGCAACAGCGCCGGGCTCGGACCTCCGGCGGTGTCTGCGGCCAGCGCGGACAGCACGATCGTCGTCGGTGGCGACGTCACAGTCGATGGCATTGGCGCAACGATCAGCGGGCGCCGGCGCGCACAGCCAGATCGACGTCGCGCAGTTCGACGAGCCGTTCGCAGCCGGTGACCCCCATCGCCCGGGCGAGCCCGCCGATGAGGTTGACGGTCCCGTCGTCCCGACGTGCAGGTCCATGCAAGATCGTGCGCATCGGGGCAAGTGGCGTCACGCGCGTCAGGAGACCGCGAGGCAGTTCGTGATGCGCACTCGACAGCCCCCAGTAGGCACCGTGTCCGGGAGCTTCGTCGGCCGCCGCCAGTGACCGGCCGAGCATCACCGCGTCGGCCCCGCACGCAATCGCCTTCGCGATATCGCCACCCGTGCGGATACCGCCGGTCGCGATCACCTGGACGTACCGGCCCGACTGTTCGAGGTATCGCGTCCGGGCCGCGGCGACTTCGGCGATCGCGGTCGCGGTCGGAACGTGGATGCCGAGCGTGTCGGCGGTCGTCGACACGCTCGATGCGCCGATGCCGACCAGGACGCCGACCGCACCGGTCCGCATGAGATGCAATGCCGTCGTGGCGTGTGCGACGCCGCCGACGATCACCGGCAAGTCGTACCGGGCGGTGAACGATTTCAGGTCGAGCGGGGTGGTGTCGGCGCGTCCGACATGTTGCGCGGTGACGGTCACGCCGTGGATGACGAGCAGATCGAGCCCCGCCTCCAGTGCGGCGTGGTGGTAGCGCTCGACCTTCTGTGGGGTCAGGGACGCAGCAGCGAAGCCGTGTTGGCGCAGCTCCTCGACCCGCTGGCCGATGAGGTTCTCCCGAACCGGCGCCTGATACAGCTGCTGCAGCCTGACGGTCGCTGCAGGCCCCGGTTCGAGCGTGGCGATCTCGGCGAGCACCTCGGTCGGGTCGTCGTACCGCGTCCAGAGCCCCTCGAGACTCAGCACGCCCAGCCCGCCGAGATCGCCGAGCAGCCCGGCCGTCGCCGGCGAGATGACCGCGTCGAGTGGCGCGCCGAGGACCGGCAGCTGGAGCGGATACGCATCCAACGCAATGCTGACGTCGACGAGGTCGACGTCGCGGGTGCGTCGGCCGGGCACGAGCGAAACGTCGTCGAGTTCGTATCCGGCACGCGCGAGGCGGGAACCGCCGATCGTGGTCTCGAGCACGCTTCGCTCCTCGTCGGGCCACCGCGCAGTGTCGGCAATCGCCGTGGCAGGTCACCGTCCGTGCGCGCCGCCGGCGCCGCCCGGCACTGTAGTCGCCGCCCGCGGCGGCGCGGCACGGACGGCCGGGTGCGCGCCCGGCGCTGTTGGCCGACGGGCGAATCTGGTAGACCACGCGCACGAACGACTGGGGAGAGGTTCGTCATGGCGCAATCGATTGCCGGAGTGTCGCTGACGGTCAATGGTCGCGACACGACTGCCGACGCCGATCTGCCACTGCTGAGCGTGCTCCGTGACAATCTCGGTCTCACCGGCGCTCGACAGGGCTGTGGGGTGGGAGATTGCGGGGCCTGCACGGTGCTCGTCGACGGCGAGCCGGTGCGTGCGTGCATCACCCCCTGCGGTGACGTGGCAGAACAGCAGATCACGACTCCCGAAGGTCTCGGCACGCCGGACGATCCCCACCCGGTGCAGCGGGCGTTCCTAGACCTGCAAGCCGCCGAGTGCGGCTACTGCATCAACGGCATGATCATGACCGTTGCCGGATTGGCGCTGTCCGGTGCAGCTGCTGACGACGCGGCGGTCACGGATGCACTCGACGGACATCTGTGCCGCTGCGGTACCCATCCCCGCATCCTGCAGGCGGCACGTCGTGCGCTTGGTCTGGGTGACGGCGCGTTGTCGGACGATGGACTGTGGTGCGACCACGGCGGGCGAGCATGGGTCGAATCACGACCGGACGGTACGGCGGCCTCTCGTGAACTGCCCCCGATGATCGCCGACGGGGCGCGTGTCGAGTCGTGGTTCCGACTGGCCTCCGACGGCACAATCCAGTTCACCAGCGGTCGCTCCGAGATCGGCCAGGGCGTCTGGCAGGGTCTGCGGCAGATCGCCGCCGCACATCTGGGGGTCGATGCCGAGGTGATCACTCTCATACCGGCCTCGACGGCGAATGCCGTCGACGAGGGATATACGGCCGGCAGCCGCTCGATGTCACAGGCGGGCCCGGCGATCGCTGCTGCGGCAGCCGCATTTCGTCGCCTCGTGCTCGCACGCGCCGCTGCGTCGCTGCCGTCCGGTGGTGCGCAGATCGTTGCGGGTGACGACGGCAAGCTCGTGGTCGTCGATGCTGCGGACAACGCGATCGCGCTCCGCGACCTTGCGGCCGAAGGACCGATCACCGGCGAGATCACCAGTGACGATCTCGCCGACTGGCAGGCGGAGCCGATCGGTGCGCCGCTGCCACGCGTCGACCTGGCAACGAAGCTCACCGGCGCGAGCGCGTTCCTGCACGACCTCGCACCTGCCGGCATGCTCCACGCACGTGCGGTGTTGCCGCCGACACTCGATGCCGAACTCGATGACGTCGACACGACCAAGGTTGCGGCGATGCCGGGCGTCGTCGACGTCGTCCGCGACGGCAGGCTGCTGCTCGTGCTCGCCGAGACACAGCCGCAGGCGATTGCCGCGGCGGCCGCGCTCGACGCGCGCGCGAGATGGTCGAACACCGAGTTGGCCTTCGCCGGCGATGCGATTTCGACGCTACGCGCGGCGGCTGCGACGCGTCTGGAGCGTCACTCGGACGACGGCGTCGACGAAGCGCTCGCGCGTGGCACGCATGTCGAGGCGACCTACTCCATGCCCTACCAGTCGCACGCGTCTCTCGCCCCATCGGCGGCGATCGCACAGTTCGACGGCGACGAGTTCGTCGTGTGGGCGCATGTCCAGGGCATGCACCCGTTGCGCCGGGAACTGGCCGCGCTGTTCGAGATGGACGAACAACGGATCACCGTGCACTTCGCCGAGGGCGCCGGCTGCTATGGCCACAACGGTTCCGACGATGCGGCGGCCCTTGCGGCGTTCGCCGCACGTGCGGTCCCGGGCCAACCGGTGCGATTGCAGTTCTCGCTCGCCGACGAGTTTCTGTGCGAGACGTACGGGTCGGCGGCCGCCGTCACCCTGAGCGCGTCGTTGACCTCCGGCACGGTGACGGGCTGGCGCCACGCCATCGTCTCCGACACGTCGCTTGCACGGCCGCAGGGCGACGGCGACCGGGTCATCGCTGGGTGGCTGCGCAGCGGCGGGATGCGCACCTGGGCCGGTCCGCACCCCGGTGTGCTGCGCAACAGCGTGCCGTGCTACACGGTCGGCCCGGTCGAGGCGTACGCCGACATCGCCGAAGGGCCCGTCCGCACCGGCTCGTTCCGGACGCTGGGATCGTTCGTCAACGTCTTTGCGATCGAGTCCTTCATCGACGAACTCGCCGAGCATGCAGGTGCGGACCCGGTCGCCTTCCGGATGGCCCACCTGTCGGATGCGCGTGCCCGCGACGTGCTCGCCGCCGTCGCCGACGCCGCCGATTGGGCTCCACGTGTGGGCCCCAGCGGCGCCGGACGTGGTGTCGCCCTGTGCCAGTACGACAACGCTGCCGGATACGTCGCGGTCGTTGCCGACGTGACCGTGGATGTGGACGCCGGCGTGCTGCGCGCCGACCGACTCACGCTCGCCACCGACGTGGGCACGATGATCAACCGCGAGGGGGTCCGCCAACAGGTCGAGGGCGGCGCGATCCAGGGGGTCAGCCGAACGTTGTTCGAACGGCTCGCCGTCGACCGGCGCGGAGTGACCGCACGGGACTTCACGAGCTATCCGATGCTGCGCTTCACTGACGTTCCCATCGTCGACGTGGTGCTGATCGACCGGCCGGGGGCACCCCCACTCGGGGTGGGCGAGAGCTCGACACCACCCGTCTCGGCGGCGCTCGCCAACGCGATCGACGACGCGATCGGTGTGCGCATGCGTGCGCTTCCGATCACCGTCGAAGCGATCCGCGACACGGTCCTGACCCTCGATGAGGCGGCTGCCCGCCGTGTGCTCGTCGACTGAGCCGTCTGTCTGCCCACGGATCGGCACCGCTACCCTCGAGCGTGACGACGGAGGCTGAATGGCCGACAACGACGAGTTCGACGAGTTCGACGGCGAATCCGACGACGAGTTCGACGGGACGTTCGATCCGCTCGACGAACGTGAAGCGGCACTGGTCGAACAGGATCTCGCCGACCTCGCCGATTTCGAGGCCGCGTTCGGCGCCGAGGGCTACCGCGGAGTCGCCGTCTGGTGCCACGACTGCGCCGAAGAGCACTACTACCCGTGGGACATGCTGCGGGAGAATCTCACCCTGCTCCTCGAAACGGGCGAAGCTCCGGTGCACGAACCGGCGTTCGCCCCCGAACCGTCCCGCTACGTGCCGTGGGACTACGCGCGCGGCTACGTCGACGCGCTGCGTGATGCCGGTATCGCCGAACGACACCCGGTCGATGCGTGCGGGCGATGCGGACTGACGCTCGACGATCTGGCGAGTCAGGCCAATTTCTGCCCTCGCTGCGGCAGTCCGCTGCTCGCCGACCGGCTTGCTGCCGCCCTGCGCGAGGCTGGCTTCAACGACGATGCGGTCACGACGATGCTCGGCGTCGTGGGGATGCCGGGCCGCCGCGCGAACGACGACTAGAGGCGCCGGGCGAGCACGACCCAGACGGTCTTGAAGAGGATCTCGAGGTCGAGCACCGGCGACCAGTTCACGAGGTACTGCAGGTCGTAGCCGAGCTTGTATTCCGCGTCGGTGTGGTAGCGGCCATAGATCTGCGCAAGACCCGTCATTCCGGGCGGCACTTCATGGCGCCGCTCGTAGCCGGGAATCCGCGCCGCCAAGGCCTCGACCAGTTCCGGGCGTTCAGGGCGCGGGCCGACGAGCGACATCTCCCCCCGCACCACGTTGTACAGCTGGGGAAGCTCGTCCATCCGGGTGGCACGCACCCAGCGGCAGGCCGGGATGATCCGCGGGTCGTCGGGCGTCGCCAGCCGAGGACCGTGGCCGTCGTCTTCGGCGTCGGTGCGCATGGTGCGGAACTTGACCATCCAGAACGTCTCGCCGTTGCGGCCGACACGTTCCTGCCAGTACAGCAACGGACGGCCCGCAGCCAAGCCCTGATAGACCGCCATGAAGGCGAGCACCGGCACCCACACGACCGCAGCGAGCAGCAGCACGACATCATCGAACAGCCGCTTGAAACGGGCCCGACTCTGCGGGATCGCATGCGGTCGCACGAGCACGAACGGCAACCCACCGACCTCTCGCACACGGTCGACGCCGAGCAGCGTCTCCTTGGCGGTAACGCGCACGAGGACGGTGACCCCCGCGAGCTCGAGATCGCGGATGCCGTCCGGATAGATCCGGTCGAGCCAGTCACGCGACAGCAGCAGCACGTCGGTCACGGCCGCGTTGGCCACGACATCGACAACGGCGTCGGGGTCGTCGGTCTCGGCGACGACGATGGCGCGCGTGCCCTCCAGTGCGAAGTTGCCGACGGCCGCTTCCCGTTCGTCGGCAGCGCCGACGAGCAGCACACGCGGGAACCCTTCACGCGACGTGCGGGCGACGTTGGCCAGCGCACGGTTGACCGCGACTGCCGCCGACGCGAGGCCGATGACGATCGCCAGGTTGAGGATCGGGAACGGCAGCGCCCGTTCGGTGGTCAGGCCCAGTTCCCGGGCGAGGCCCGTAAGCGCGAGCGTCAGCAAGGCAACCGCCCCACCGGCGACCAGCGCCTGGGGAGCTGCGCGGGGCAGCACCGGTGGTGCGCCCAGGCGAGGTTCACGTTCGTAGAGACCGCCGAGATAGAAGCTGAGGACGAAGATGCACGTCGTGACAGCGAACGAGACGAAGTACAGCCCGACGGGGTAGTCGGGCCATGCGAAGCCGAAGCGGGCGACCATAACGCCGACGCTCGCGGCCATGACCGCGAAGGCATCGAGCACCATGATGAGGCGGAACCCGTGCTGATTGAGCCGGCCGAGAACCGACGGCGCGGTTGTGGTGCGTTCAGTCGTCGGCAACGCCTCGTCATCCGCGTCGTCGAGTTCGGGCGCCACGCGCAGCGGCGGGCGGTCGGGCGATGCCATCAGTCGCTCGGGGGTCGTGGGACGGTGGCCGCACGCCAAGCGCGGCGCGGCGGACCGACGAGGAAGCCGAAGCCCCAGGTCAGGTGCATCGTCGCCAACGCAGCCGCGACCTGCAACCCCACGATTGGACGGTGGGCGATTCCGAGACCCGCGACGACCATCGCGCAGCCGTAGCCACCCGCCACGACGACGACCGGCCACGGGGTACCGAGTGCGACGCTGGTGACCACGGCGACCAGCAGTCCCGCGACGAGCAACGGTGCGGCGATCTGGCGCAGACGCAGCGATGCGAGATGACGTCCGACGGTCGCCCGCCGCCACCTGCCGTAGCCGAAGTACTGCGCGGCCAGCCCCGCGATGGTGTCGCGCGGGCGGTAGGTGACCGCCAGCCGCGGGTCGAACCACACGGTGTCGCCGGCCGCCCGAAGACGCGCGTTGAGTTCAGCATCCTGGTTACGCACGAACGCGACATCGAAACCACCCACGTCGTCGAACGCATCTCGACGGTACACGCCGAGATAGACGGTATCGGCAGGCCCGGCGGAAGTGCCGGCGCGATACATCGCATTGCCCGAACCGATCGGGGTGCGCATCGCCACTGCGACCGCGTGCGCAAACCCGTTGTCGGCCGCGGGAACCTGCCGCCCGCCAACGTTTGCCGCGCCGGTATCGGTGAGCACGTCGAGTGCGGTCTCGACGTAGTCGGCGGGCAGCACAGCGTGCCCATCGACCCGGACGAGCACGTCTGCGTCGACCGCCGCCGCTGCGGCGTTGAGCCCAGCAGACGTGCCGCCGTGGGGGTTGTCGATGACCTGGATACGCGGATCGCCCGCCGCGAGCGACGATGCGGCCGCGCGGGTCTCGGGATCGGCAGCGGCGATGACGATGGCATCGACCGCACGGGTCTGCCGCTGAATCGACGACACCGCGTCAACGATGGTCGCGGCCTCGTCGCGGGCGGGAAGGATGGCGGCGATGCGCGGGTTGTCGCCGAGCGGCGGGCGGGCGGACACGTCGCTCAGCCGCCCTGTTGGCGTCGCCGACGTTCTTCCTTGCGCCGCTCGGCGTGCGCCTCGTAGGCGGCGACGACCTCGGCCGGATCCCCGTCGGCAACGAGCCGGCCATGGTCGATCCACAGGGCACGCGTGCAAATGTCGATGATCGTGTTGAGCGCATGGCTGACGAGGAACACCGTGCCGGCCTCGGCGAGCATCTCACGGATCCGCGTGTCGCTGCGTTCCTTGAACTCCGCATCGCCCGTCGACAGCGCCTCGTCGACCATGAGGATGTCAGGGGTGACAGCCGTGGCGATGGCGAACTGCAGGCGCGAGCGCATGCCGGAGCTGAACGCGCGCAGCGGCAGGTCGATGAACTCCTCGACCCCGGCGAATTCGACGATCTCGTCAAACCGCTCCTCGAGTTCGGCACGTTTGAGACCGAGTGCGGTGCCGCCCAGCAGTACGTTGCGCCGTCCGGACAGTTCCGGTTCGAGCGCGGCAGCGACACCGAGCAACACCGGGGTCGACCGCACGTAGATCGCACCGGCCTCGGTGGGGAGCAGGCCGGCGACCGCACGCAGCAGCGTCGACTTGCCCGAACCGTTGTGGCCGATGATGCCGATCGCCTCCCCCTGGCAGGCGAGGAAACCGACGCCGCGCACCGCGCGCACCTCGCGGTACTCGCGCTGGCGGCCCGCCCCGGTGAACACCTTGCGCAGCTTCGGCGCCCGGTCGGCGTAGACGCGGTAGGTGACATCGACGTTGTCGACGACGACGGCCGGGTCGCCGACGAGTGTCTGCACGCTCGGTGCCTCAGACATTGCCGTACTCGTTCTCGGCGCGACGGAAGAACACGAAGCCGACCACGAACAGCACCAGGGCCGAAGCGATACTGATGATCCACGCCCGCGGGACGACCTCGCCGTACAGAACCGCTCCACGCGTCAGCTCGATGATGTTGAACATCGGGTTGATCTGCAGGATCGTCAACAGCGTGTCGTTGGTGATGAGATCGGCGTTCACCGGGAAGATCACGCCCGACCCGTAGAGCACGAGCCGCAACATGTAGGGCAGGAACTGCTGCACGTCGCGGAAATGGAACGTCAGCCGCGCGACGATCATCAGCACCCCGAGGTTGAACACGGCCTGGACGATCAGCGCGGGAACGAGCAACAACCAGCTGACCATCGGGCGGGGGCCGCCGGGCACCAGCATCGCCATGACAAGCATGATCGGCAGCGAATACAGATGGGCAAGCGACTCGGCGACGAGCGCGCTGAACGGCAGGATCGCGCGCGGGAAATTCATGGACTGCATGAGCCGACGGTTCTTCGTCATCGCCCGCGCGCCGGCCTGTGCACACGAGCGCGTGTAGTTGAACGTGAGGATGCCCACGATCAGAAACGGCAGGAAGTTGTCGACGCCGCGCCGCTCTTCGATACCGAGGACGACGGCGAAGATGAGGTAATACATGCCGATGAGCATGAGCGGGTTGAGCAGGTGCCACAGCTGTCCGAGCACCGAGTCCTGATTGCGTGCCTTGAGTTCGCTGAACGGCACGGCAACGAGGAATTCGCGTCGACGGACGACTTCGCGCAGGTACTCACGCAGCGGCACGTGGGTGCCGACCCGTCGAAGCTGCGGCCACCGCGCCGTCGGATCGTCTGAGATGTCCGGCATGACCGGCGCAGGCAGGCCGGTCTCGGGAAGCGGATGGTCGGACGACACGAAGGAGGGTCCTAGCGAAACGTGTGCGAGGCGTGCGCAGGGTACTGCGGCGGGGAACCCATTCGGTGTCACCGGCCGCGCTCACACGACCGGCGGCCGACCGTAACGGGTCAGGCGCCACACGATGTGCCAGTGCAGCGGAGCACGGTCGACGGGCATGCGCCACCCGTCTCGCAGACCGCGCAGCAGCTCACGCCGCGCGGCAAAATTGCGGAGCAACGACAGGCACAGCCACGTGGTGACGTAGGTCACACCGATCGCGGTCGGCAGATGCATGCGCGCGAGCAAGACACGATTGCGCATGCTCAGCCGGTGGGCGTCCGGATGGCGTGTCGGCGGATGGGCCGGATGCGCGACCGTCAGGTCGCCGCGATAGCGGATCCGCCATCCGCGGTCGATGAGCCGCCACGCCAAGCTCGTTTCTTCGTGGGCGTAGAAGAAGTCCTCCGGCAGCCGGCCGGCATCGAGGAACGCTCGGCGCCGGATCACACACGCCCCACCAAGAAACGTCGTCGCCCACGAGCTGCGCGACGGATCGCCGACGACGAGCCGCGGCACGTGGCGACGCTCGGTGCGTCCGGTGATGGGATCGACCAGCCGCAGTGACACGACGGCCAGCTGCGGATCCGTGGTGAATGCCGCTGCAGCCTGCGCGAGCACATCGCGGTCGACGAGTTCGGCGTCATCATCGAGGAACGCGACCGCCTCGACGTCACCGAGCGCGTCGAGGCCGAGATTTCGCCCCGCGGGAATCCCGATGTTTTCGCCGGGTCGCAACACGGTCGCCTCGCCACACGCCGCGGCAACCGCGTCGGCAGCCGCCGGGTCCTCGGTGTTGGCCACGACAACGACCGACGGCGTGATGCCCCGCTGTGCACGCACGGACGCGATCGCGCGAGCAAGCTCGTCCGGCCGCGACCCGGTCGTGAGCATCACGACGCCGAGTTTCACCGCAACCTTTCCGAAGTCAGAATCGTGATGGGATGGCCGATCGCAACGAGCGTGCCAACGCTCGCCGCGACCACGAGCACGAACCGGGTCGCCAACAGCCCGCCCACGACCGCGTCGACGATCGCCGCGATGATGACGACGAGGGACAGTTCGACGGCGCCGACCATGCGGTGCAACGGCACGCGGGCGACCGCCCTGCGGGCGCGGCGCACGCCAGGGTGACGGGAAGCCGCGTTCGCCGAGTCCTTCGGGGTGAGGCCGGCACCGGCCCGCGCGACGGTGACCAGGTCCGTCTCGACCTTGCCGAGCACCGCGACCAGTGCCGCCAGTGCACCGAGCACGTGCCATCCAGACCAGTCAGCCGACGGCCCGCCGGCGGCGCGCACCCCGAGCGCGACGAGCAGTGCCGCTTCGACGACGTGGTGTCCGAGTCGGTCGAGGTAGACACCGGCGGCGCTGGTCGTCCGGCGCCATCGGGCGAGTTCACCATCGACACAGTCGAGCAGCAGATAAAGCTGCACCCCGAAGGCGGTGATCGCTGCGTGCCACCAGGTCGGCCAGGCGAGCACGACCGCTGCGGCGACACCGACGACGAGCATGGTCAGCGTCAGTGCGTTCGGCGACACCGGAGTCGGGACCAACAGTCGAGTCACGCGCAGCG
>JBBDSV010000073.1:0-5437 GCA_040904785.1 Nitriliruptoraceae bacterium | reverse complement strand
GGCCCGCATGTAGCGCCGTCCCGCCCAGTGCTCGCCGCTGCGACGATCGAGCAGCCCCTCCGGGTGCGCGACGGCGCGCAGCTCAGCGATCGACGGTCGCATCGAACTCCCTCACCAGCGTGTCGACGCGGTCGGCGTCGAGCGCCATGTGCTCGAGGATCGTGAACCGGTCCGGTCGGGTGTCGGGCGCATGGACGACCGCTGCGGCGAAGTCGTCGAGGCTGATCCCGAGATCCGCCGGCCGTCGCGGCAGTCCGTGCGTGGTGAGCGCAGCGTCGAGCCGCGCGAACGCGGCAGCGTCGCCGCGAAGCCAGGTCGCGAACCGCGCTCCGAGCGCGACTTGGGCGCCGTGCAGCCCGGGACTGGCGAACAGCGCGTCGAGCGCATGACTGATCTCGTGGCACGCGCCCGAACACGGCCGGCTCGTGCCGGCCACGGTCATCGCCAGACCGGACAGGATCAGCCCTTCGGCGAGCACCGTGAGGAACCGGTCGTCGCCGGGCTCGGCGACGAGGACCGCTTCGGCCGCGGTCCGGGCAAGCGCCACAGCCAGCCCATCGACCGCCTCACCACGGACGTCGTGCGCGAGCTCCCAGTCGGTGATCGCCGAGAGGTTCGACAACACGTCGCCGACACCGGAGCGGATGTGTTCGATCGGCGCATCGCGCACATGGTCGATGTCGACGAACACCGCGATCGGCACGTGCACACCGAACGACGCCTTGCGGCCGTGACTGTCGAGCGACGCCACCGGTGAGGCGATGCCGTCGTGTGTCAGCGTCGTGGCGACCGCGACGAAGGGCAGCCCGGTCATGCTCGCCGCGTACTTGGCGACGTCAAGCGTTCGTCCGCCGCCGATACCGACCACCGCGTCGAAGTACTCGGCACGAAGCGCATCCATGAGGGCGAGGGCGGCATCGATGTCGCCGCCAACGACCGTGACGAGGGTCGCGTGCGGCAACTGCGCACGCAGTTCGGCAGCGATGCTGTCGCCGCGTCCCGCACCGACGGCGATGGCGACCTTGCCACCCGTCGAAATACGACCGTCGGACAGCAGCGGTGCGAGCGCGCCGAGTGCGCCCGGTCGCACCTCGATGGCGACGGGCGAAGCGATCGTGCGGGCGAGCAGCGGCACGCGCAGTCCTGTGTCAGGCGGTCAGCGGATCGACACTTCGCCGACCGATCGAGTGATAGCGCACGCCCGCGGCGATCATCATCTCCGGGTCGTGCACATTGCGGCCGTCGACGACGATGGGGTAGGCGAGCGCGGCGAGGTAGCGCTGCGGGGTGACCTTGGCGATTTCGTCCCAATCGGTGCACACGACCGCGGCGTGTGCACCCTGCAGCGCCTCGTCGATGTCGTCGAACCGTTGCAGCGTCGGCGCCTGGTTCGCGACGTTGTCGAGCGCGATCGGGTCATAGATCCGCACCGTTGCGCCCGCCTCCTGCAACTGCTCGGCCAGATACAGCGCCGGTGCCTCGCGGAGGTCGTCGGTGCCGGGCTTGAACGCCGCACCGAGCAGCGCCACCGTCTTGTCCTCGAGATGCCACAGTTCGGACTCGAGCTTGTCGAGCACGAGCGAGCGCTGGCCGGCGTTGATCCGCCGCACTTCGTCGAGCAGCGCGAAGTCGTAGCCGACCTGTTTCGCCAGGTGCGCGAACGCGTCGACATCCTTGGGAAAGCACGACCCGCCGTACCCGAGTCCTGCCTGCAGGAAGCGGTGACCGATGCGGATGTCGTGGCCCATTCCTTCGGCGACGACGTTGACGTCGGCACCGACACGCTCGCACACCTGTGCGACCGCGTTGATGAACGAGATCCGGGTCGCCAAGAACGCATTCGATGCGTGCTTGATCAGCTCGGCGGTCGGCACGTCGGTCTCGACGACGGGACAGCCGTGGGTGTCGACGAGCGGCTGGTAGACGCGACGAAGCACGTCCCGCGCCGCTTCCGACGAGGTCCCGTAGACGATCCGGTCGGGGTACAGCGTGTCGTCGACCGCCGCACCTTCCTTGAGGAACTCCGGGTTGGACGCAACTTCGATGCGGTGGGCGATTCCCAGCCGTTCACGTTCCCGTGTGACGACCTGCCCGAGCCGACTGCCCGTATTGGCGGGCACGGTCGACTTCTCGACGAGCACGAGATCCCGTGTCGCGTGTGGCACGACATTGCGCCCGACCGCTTCGACGAAAGCAAGATTCGGCGCACCGGTCGCCAGCGACGGCGTGCCGACGCACACGAACACTGCTTCGGCGTCAGCGACCGCGGACGCGAGATCGTCGGTGAACGTCAGCCGCCCCGAGGCGACCACCTCATCGAGCAGTTCCTGCAGTCCCGGCTCGAAGAACCACGCACGGCCGCTGCGAAGCTGGTCGAGTTTGGCCGGGTCATCGTCCATGCCGACAACGTCGTGCCCCCAACGCGCGAACGCGGCGGCCGATACGAGGCCGACGTGGCCGACGCCGATGATGGTGATCTTCACGAGACAACACTCCGCGTAACGGACGGGGATCGGGGTCGGCACGCAGTGACGCCGGGGGCTGCACTGACCGGCAATCGGCCCGGCCCGGAAGCCAACACGGTAGCCGTCAAGCGCCCGATGCGTGCCCGGAGGCCGGCGATGACCGCGCGACGCGCGGCGCCTACTCGTCGAGCAACGGGCGGCCGTAGTCAGCCTGCTGCACGACGTCGAGGAACGTCGGAAGATGTTCGAGGAACAACTCGCCGGCGTCCTGCTGGCCATCACGCGGGACCGGCTGCGAGAGCACGACGACCTGGCGTGACGGCACCATGATGACCATCTCGCGCGTCGGCAACCCTGCACTCTGGTGTGCGAAGATGATCCGTGTGGCGGGAATGTCGCCGTCGACCATCACGCGGTCATCGGTTTCGATCTCGGCGTCTCGACGTGCGAGCAGCCGCCGCCAGTCCTCGGGCAGGGTCGCGGGTTCGAAGGTGAAGAACATCGCCACGACATCGCCGGTGGGAACCTCGCCCGCTTCGGTCAATGCCGCCAGGTCGACGTTGGAGATGCTCAGGCGGTCCGGTGTCTCCTCGAACACGTACCAGCCGTCGGGCACGTCGATGTCGATGTTGCGCCACGACACCGTGTCGGGTTGATTTCCTCCGCCGCAGCCGGCGAGTGCGATCGCGAGCACGGCGACGGCGAGGACGATTCGTCGCACCGTGTTCCCCCGTCTCGCCATCGGGATCAGTCGGCAAGTGTAGGCGGCGGGCACCGGATGACCGCACGCGCGAACAAGCACCCAGATCAGGTGTCGTCGCGCTCCTCGAGATTGTCCATGAGGATCGCCATCTGTGCGGTCGTGCGCAGGATGTCGTCGGGGTCCTCGTCGTCCACATCGTCCGACGGCAAGAACTCCGGGGCGCCGGCGTCTTCGTCGTTCGACCGCCCCGTCTGCTCACCCGACGGGGCCGCATATGGCTCCGGGGCGACGGGTGCGCGTGCATCGGCCGACACGTCGCCAGGCGCCGGCTGGTCATCGACAACATCACCGATCGGGGGAACTTCGGCCGTACCGTCGATGGTGTCGGGTGCCCCCTCGGCATACATCGCGGCTTCGGCGGCCGCCGCACCGAGAAGCAGGTCGACGTCGCGTGGGCCGGCGGGCGCGACGTCGGAGTGTGCCGGCTCCTCGTCGGCGTCATCGGCCGCCTCGCGGTCGTATTGCGGTGCGAGATCAGCACGCGTAGCGCGCGTCGGCGCGGCGCCCTCGATGTCGTGCGACACCGTTTCCGGCGGACCGTCCGCTATCGGCGCACCACCGGTCGATGCGGGAGGAATTTCCGTCTCGTCGGTCACGCGAGGTTGTGCAGGCGGGGTCGACGGGGCGAGCGGATTTCCGGCCTCGACGCGTTGCGGTGTTGCCGTGGCTGGTTCCACCGGGGGCGTGTCGGCACCAGACGTCGGCGCGGCACCCGTCGTCGGTCCGAGGATCGCGGTCGGTTCTTCACCACTCGGCGCTTCGGCGGTCGATCCGAGCAACGCCGTCGGTTCGTCGTCGCCCGTCCGATCTCGCTGCGTCGGGGACTCGATCGGCGTTTCCCCACCCGCTTCGTCGTTGGCGCGATCGCCCGAATCTTCCGGACGTCCGCCGCCGAATGGCGTCGAGGTAGGCGTCGGCGTTGGCATCGACGGTGCAAGGCCCTCAGGAGGCAGCAGATGGCGTTCGGCGAGTCCGAAAGGGTCGCGTGCTACCGGAGCGGCCGGTGTCGACTCCGCGGTCAGCCCGAGCCTGTCGGCTGTCGGGTCGTCGAGCAGCACCACCTGCGCGGGTTCGCGTACCCGTGCGACCGCCGTCAAGGCGGTCAGCAACTCGACACGTGTCGTGCGGTCACGCTCAGCGACGAGCAAGGCGTGGTCGAGCACCGTCATGGCTTCGATCGCCAGCCGGGACGCGGCCGGCGGAAGCGCGACGACGAGCACGTCGAGATCGGCCGGCAGTCGTGAGACGAGTTTCGGCAACCCCCACAAGGCCCGTTCCGGATCTCTCCCGGGCCCCAACCGTGCCAGACGGAGGTCGCGGTCGATCTCGGCGACGTCGCTGAATCGCCGACGGCCAGCAGCGACCTCGGCCGCGCCGTCGCGTTCCAGCGTTCCCGAGGCCAGATCGAGCACCAACACGCTCGCGCCGCGGCCCGCCAGCGACACGCCGAGCGCGTCCGCCCAGGGGCCGACCGCGAACGCCCCGGTGCTGACGGCACTCAAGCCGACCTTGATCACCGCGTCGTCGACGCGCGTGTCGAGAATGGCATCAGCGAGATCCCGACCGGCGTCAGCAGCGGCATCGCGTGGCAACACCGCGACGAGTTCTCCCGCGGCTGCGCGCACGTGGCGTGGTCCACGGATCACCGAATCGAGCGAGTCGGCGATCAGCATCGCCACGACACCGGCGACAAGAGCGACGACCGCCACCGCACCGCCGACCCATGGCGTCGGCGGCACGCGCGCCGGGAAGAACCAGGCAAGCACGCCTGCCGCGACACAGATCGCCAGGGCCGTCGTCCACAGTGCCCCGCCGTGCTGCTCGAGGACGGCTGCAGCGTCCACGGACGAGGAATGTCGTCGTGACGAGCTGCGGCGAGTTTCGGAAGTCATCGTCAGGATCGTATCGACGCGCGGTCGGCGAGTGCGGGACCATGTGCGGTGCGAACGCCGGCCGTCGGCCGCGGCGCTCGCACCACCGCGTAGGGTGTGCACGACGCCGCGACACGCACGATCCCCGAGGGAACGACACATGACGACGCCGACCGCCGCCGCATCGAGCCGACAACAGGCCCCCGAGGCGGTCACCGTCCTCGGCGCCGGGATCATGGGCCGCGGCATCGCCTACGTCGCTGCGGTCTCCGGCGCACGAACGACGCTGGTTGACGTCGACGCCGACCAGCTCGACCGGGCGGTCGCACAGATCCATC
>JBBDSV010000072.1:0-24335 GCA_040904785.1 Nitriliruptoraceae bacterium | reverse complement strand
ACTCGATCTACGAGAAGATGGTGCTGCGCGGCAAGGAGTTCGACGAGATCCACGATCTTGTCGCCGTGCGGGTGATCGTGTCCAGCGTGCGTGACTGCTACGCGGTCCTCGGGCAGTTGCACGCGACATGGCGGCCGATCCCGGGGCGCTTCAAGGACTACATCGCGATGCCAAAGGTCAATCTGTACCAGTCGCTACACACCTCAGTGATCGGACCCAAGGGACGGCCGCTGGAGATCCAGATCCGCACCCGCGCGATGCACCAGACGGCCGAGTTCGGGGTTGCGGCGCACTGGAAGTACAAGGACACCGCGCGCGGATCCGACTCCGCAACCGCCGAAGAGCTCGCGTGGATCGAACAGCTCCTGGAGTGGCAGCAGGAGGTCGCCGACCCTGGCGACTACCTCGAGTCCTTGCGAATCGATCTGTACCAGGATGAGGTGTTCGTCTTCACGCCGAAGGGTGACGTCATGGGCCTGCCGGCCGGCGCCACACCCATCGACTTCGCCTACGCGGTGCACACCGAGGTCGGGCATCGATGCATCGGGGCGCGTGTCAACGGCCGGTTGGTGCCGCTCGATCACAAACTCGTCAACGGCGACACCGTCGAGGTCCTCACGTCGAAGGCTGAGGATGCCGGGCCGTCGCGCGACTGGTTGCAGATCGCCGCCTCCACCCGCGCGCAGTCGAAGATCCGGGCGTACTTCAATCGCGAGCGCCGCGAGGATGCGATGGTGCGCGGTCGCGACGCGGTGTCGCGAGCGCTGCGTCGCAAGAGCGTCTCCTACAGCCGGGCGATGGCATCCGGCGATCTCACCGATGTGGCGCGCTCACTGAACTACAAGGACGTCGAGGCGCTGTTCCGCGCCGTCGGTGAAGGTCACCTGGCTGCACAGAGCGTCGCGCTCCACCTCGTCAACGAACTCACCGAATCGGAGCACGACGAGACCGAGACGGCGTCGCCCACCCCGACGGGCCCGCCGATTCGCATTGGCCAGCCGGAGGGCAGCGGTGACGACGTCGAGGTAGAAGGTGACCGGGGCATGCTCGTCAAGCTTGCGCGCTGCTGCACACCGGTGCCCGGCGACGGCATCGTCGGGTTCGTGACGCGCGGTCGCGGCGTGTCCGTGCATCGTGCTGACTGCCCCAATGTCCTCGACCTGCAGAAGGATCGCGATCGTTTCGTGCCGGTCGACTGGTCGGGGGAGTCAACCGCATCGTTCCTCGTCACCGTCCAGATCGAGGCGCTCGACCGCAAGCATCTGTTGCGCGACATCACCGCAGTGCTCGGCGATCTGCACATCAACATCACCTCCGCACAGGTGGTGACCCGGAAGGACCGCGTCGCCGTGTTGACGTTCTCCTTCGAACTGGGCGATCCCACGCACCTCGAGTACGCGCTGCGGTCCGTCCGCGGTGTCGATGGTGTCTACGACGCCTTCCGCCTCGTTCCCCAGGCGGCCGGCAGCCGCTGAGCGTCACTGCACTCGCGGAGACGATCGCGGTCGATCGGTAGCCTCGCGGCCGACGACGACGCAAGGCGAACGTGGCCGCCGACGACCGATTCATCTGCAGCACCACACTGGGCCGATGGCAGACGAACTGCTACGTCATCGGTGATTGGGCAACCGCACGTGCGGTGATCGTCGATCCCGGTGAGCACGGGGCGACGGCAGTTCCACCGCTGCTCGACCGCCTGGCGGTGACGCCCGAGGCGATCCTGCTCACGCACGGGCATCTCGATCATCTCTGGGCGGTCCCAGCGCTCGCCCGGCAGTTCGACGTGCCGGTGCTGCTCCATGCGGACGATCGCTGGCTGTGGGACAACCCCGCGGCAGCATTCGGTGCCCCCTTCGACGTGCTCGCCGCAGAGTTCGGACTGTCGTGGACTCCCGACGACGACGTGCTGGAGACGGTCGTCGACGGTCAGACGGTGACGCTCGCATCAACGGACTTTCGCGTCGCCCACACACCGGGCCACACGCCCGGCCATGTCACCTACCGCATTACGGGCGCGGCACGCATGCAGCTGGCGTTCGACGTGTCGGCCGCTCACGGCGATGATCCGGCAGCCTTCGACGGTGTGGGGCACGACGGCGTGCTGCTTTCCGGTGATCTACTGTTCGCCGGAGCCATCGGCCGGACCGATCTCGTGCGCGGGTCAACGGTTGAGATGTTGCGGTCCCTGGCGCGTGAGGTGCTCACGCTGGACGACGACACACTCGTGCTGCCGGGGCATGGCCCGACGACCACGGTGGCAACGGAACGCGCCACCAACCCGTATCTGGCCGAGGCGCGAACCCGGACGAGCTGAACGGCGCCCCGCCGGGCAGGCAGAGACGAACAATCGAGGCACAGGTGGCGACGATCGACGCGAACCCGCCGTCAGGGACGCGTGATTTCCTGCCGGCCGACATGGCGTTGCGGCAGTGGGCATTCGCGACGATCGGGGAGGTGTTCCGCCGACACGGATTTGACCCGCTCGACACGCCGGCGTTCGAGCGGTTGGACGTGTTGACCGGCAAGTACGGCGAGGAGGGGGATCAGCTCATCTTCAAGATTCTCCGCCGCGGCGAGCACGAGTCGTCCGGCCAGGCCGACCTCGCGCTGCGTTACGACCTCACTGTTCCGCTCGCACGCGTCGCGGCGCGTTACGGCTCACAGCTGCCGACGCCGTTCAAGCGCTATCAGATCGCTCCCGTGTGGCGTGCGGATCGCCCGGGCAAGGGCCGATTCCGTGAGTTCATCCAGTGTGACCTCGACACCGTCGGATCGACGTCGCTGACTGCCGATGCGGCAACTATCCACGCGGTCACCGATGCGCTTGCCGCACTCGGGATCGAGGGTTACACGGTGCAGCTCAATCACCGCGCGGCGCTGCGCGCGATGATCGAGGCGTATGGGATCGGCAGCGAACGCGAGGCCGACGCACTCGTCGCACTCGACAAGCTTGCCAAGGTCGGCGTGGCTGGGGTCGCCGACGAATTGCGCCAGCGGGAGATCCCCGATGTGGCGGTCGCGGCGCTCGAAGCCGACCTTGCCGCCGGCTCAGACGCCCTCGTCGAACGGATCGCGGCGACGCCCGCGGGGCACGCCGCGCTCGGTGAGTTGGGGGCCTTGCAGGACCTCGTCGGCGACGTGTCCGGGGGACAGGTCGTCCATGCGCCCGTGCTCGCGCGAGGGTTGAGCTACTACACCGGGGCGGTGTTCGAGGTCGTTCACGACGACCTCGACGCCACGATCGCTGCGGGTGGACGCTACGACGGGCTCATCGGCATGTTCCAGCAGCAGGATGTCGCCGCGACCGGGGGATCGCTGGGACTGGAGCGGATTCTGCTGCTACTCGAGTCACGCGCCGATGTTCCGGCCGCAGCCGGGCCCCAGGTCGTGGTGACGATCGTTGATGAGGGCGATGCGCGTGAGATGCTTGTACTGGCAGCTGAGGTCAGGCGCGCCGGGATCACGGTCGATGTCTTCGCCGGCACCGGTCGGCTGGGCAAGCAGCTGAAGTATGCGGACCGTCGCAACGCCCAGGTGGCGCTCATCGTTGGTCGCGACGAAGTGCAGGCCGGTACGGTCTCCTGCAAGGTGCTCGCTTCGGGCGAGCAGCAGACGGTGGTGCGCGACGACCTCATCAAGACGCTCCGCGGACTGCTTGCGTGAGTCCCGCTGTTTCGTGGCGTGTGGCGACCCTCGCCATCAGACGCCGACAAGGATGACGATGTGACGATTTCGGCTTACGGCGCTCTGCGCACGCACGGCGCAGGCACCCTCGGGGTGGACGACGTCGGCGCAACCGTCGAGCTCGCCGGGTGGATCGACACCCGCCGTGACCATGGCGGTGTCGCATTCCTCGATCTGCGCGATCGATCGGGGATCGTGCAGGTCGTCGCCGACCCCGAGGAATCATCGGCGCTCGAAGCTGCGCACCGTGTTCGCCCCGAATGGGTCGTGCGCATCGTGGGTGTCGTCCGTCAGCGTCCTGAAGGCATGGTCAACGACCGCATCGCGACCGGCGCGATCGAGGTCGCAGCATCGTCGATCGAGGTGCTGGCAGAGGCGCAGACGCCTCCGTTCCCGGTGGCTGAGGACCTCGACGTGTCAGAGGAGCTTCGGCTTCGGCATCGCTACGTCGACCTGCGCCGGCCGCACATGGCGCGCAATCTTGCAGTCCGGTCGAAGACCGTGAGCATCATCCGCCGGGTGATGGAGCGGCATGGCTTCCTCGACGTCGAGACGCCACAGTTGACCCGCGCGACGCCGGAGGGGGCGCGAGACTTTCTGGTGCCGTCACGACTCCAGCCGGGAACGACCTACGCACTGCCCCAGTCGCCGCAGTTGTTCAAGCAGTTGCTCATGGTCGCCGGTGTGGAGCGCTACTACCAGATCGCGCGCTGCTTCCGTGACGAGAACCTGCGCGCAGACCGGCAGCCCGAGTTCACCCAGCTCGACCTCGAGTTGTCGTTCGGTGACGAGGAGGACGTCTACGCGCTCATGGAGGAGATGTTCGCGGAGATCTTCGCCGAGGTTCTCGGGGTCACGTTGGACATGCCGTTTCCTCGCATGACGTATGCCGAGGCGATGGAGCGGTTCGGTTCGGACAAGCCCGACCTGCGTTTCGGTGTCGAGCTGTGTGACCTCGGCGCGGTGTTCGCCGGCACCGGCGTCGGCGTGTTCGCGTCGGTGCTCGATGCGGGAGGTGCGGTGATCGCGCTTCCGGTTCCCGGGGGCGGGACCATGGCGCGCCGCGAGTTCGACGAGTGGACGGAGTGGGCGAAGCGCCGTGGCGCGAAGGGTCTGGCGTGGGGTGTCGTCGAAGCCGATGGCGCCGGCACGACGTTGAGAAGTCCGCTGACGAAGTTCATGACCGACGAGGAGGTCGCCGGAGTTCTTTCGGCGACCGGTGTCGGTCCGGGCGACGCGATCTTCTTCGGTGCGGGACCGACACGGTTCGCGCAGACGCTGCTCGGCGCGCTGCGCGTTGAGCTCGCGAAGTCGCGTGGTTGGATCGATGGCGACGCATGGCGCTTCGTGTGGATCGTCGCACCGCCGATGTTCGACCCGGCGGCCGAATCCGATGATCCGACCGCTGCCACCGCACACGGATGGGTGCCGAATCACCATCCGTTCACCGCACCGGCGGACGAGTTCGTCGACAACTTCGAGGACTGCCCGGAGGTGGCAACCGCGCGTGCCTATGACATCGTCCTCAACGGCGTTGAGCTGGCCTCCGGATCCGTCCGTATCCACGACGCGGACGTGCAGCGACGCGTATTCCGCTTCCTGGGCATCTCCGATGAGGACGCCGAGGAGAAATTCGGGTTCCTGCTGCGCGGATTCGCCTACGGCGTTCCCCCGCACTGCGGGATCGCGCCGGGCATCGACCGGTTGGTGATGCTCCTGACCGGCGCCGACACCATCCGGGACGTCATCGCGTTTCCCAAGACGCAGTCGGGTGCCTGCCTGTTGACCGATGCCCCATCGACCTACGACCCCGCCGCGCTCGGCGAGCTCGGGCTGCGTGAGGCCCCGCGCCCGTCGGCATGACGTGTCGGCCGGCCGGGGTTCTCGCGCTACGGTGCCGGCGTGGCTGACAGCGAACTTTTTGCGGCGGACCCGGTCCTCGACTCCCGGCGCTCGACCGGTGTGTCGCATGCTGGTGCGCCGCTGGCGGCGCGGATGCGGCCTGCGTCGCTCGACGAACTCGTCGGCCAGCAGCACGTGCTGGGTCCGGACAAGCCGCTTCGCCGCATGTTGCAGCAGGGAGCATTGTCCTCGCTCATCCTGTGGGGTCCGCCCGGTGTCGGCAAGACATCGCTGGCGCATGTCATCGCGGCGCAGGTCGACGCGGTGTTCACCGAACTGTCGGCCGTCAGCGCAGGTGTCAAAGATGTGCGCCGGATTATCGACGAAGGCCGGGCACGGCGCGAGCTGCGTGATCGCGGCACCGTCTTGTTCATCGATGAGATCCATCGGTTTACCAAGAGTCAGCAGGACGCGCTGCTGCCCGGGGTCGAAGCGGGATGGGTCACGCTCGTCGGCGCCACCACCGAGAACCCGTATTTCGAGCTCAACGCGCCGTTGTTGTCCCGGTGCCAGTTGTTGCGACTCGAACCGCTGACCGATGAGGAGGTGCGGGCCGTGATCGAGCATGCATGCACCGACCGCGAGCGCGGGTATTGCGGTCGCGTCACGCTCGACGATGCCGCGGTGGAACATCTGTTGGCGGTTGCCGACGGCGATGCGCGTGTGGCGCTGCGAACCCTCGAGGTCGCCGTGAGTGCAGCATCAGGCAGCGATCCGTCGGCGGCGGTAGCGCTCACACGTGGTGATGTTGAAGACGCGATGCGCACGTTCCGATACGACAAGTCGGCCGATGGGCACTACGACCAAGTGTCCGCCTTCATCAAGTCACTGCGTGGATCCGATCCCGATGCCGCCGTCTACTGGTTGTTGCGCATGCTCGAGTCAGGGGAGGACCCGCGTTTCCTCGCCCGGCGGATGGTGATCTTCGCCTCTGAAGACGTCGGACTGGCTGATCGTCAGGCGCTGCCGCTCGCGGTCGCCGCATTCGAGGCGCTCGACCGCGTCGGCTTGCCGGAGGCACGCTACGCGTTGGTCCACGCAGCGCTCGGGCTCGCGACGGCGCCGAAGTCCAACAGCGTCGCGCGTGCCTTGTCGGCGGGACTGGGTGTGGTTGCGCGTACGGGCAACGCAGATGTTCCGGCACATCTGCGCGACAGTCACTACCGTGGTGCGGCCGATCTCGGGCACGGTGCCGGCTACCAGTATCCTCACGATGAGCCAGACGGGTTCGCTGCGGCGCAGACGTACCTTCCGGCGTCGCTCGAGGGCACGCGGATCTACACGCCGAGTCCGCACGGGCACGAGGGCGCGATCGCCACACGTGTCGCCGAGTTGCGGGCGCGCGCCGTGAAGGCGCGCCGCACACCAGATGAGCGAGCTGACGAGGAAGGCACGTCATGACCGTGAGAGACTGGGCAGTTGTCTCAGCAGCGATCTTCTGGGGGGTGCTCGTCGTCGTGCTGTGCGTCTTCATCACGCGTGCGATGCGGGTGCTCGATGAAAGCGTCAAGACGATCAAGACGGTGACCGACGAGACCGTGCCGATCCTGCGTGGGGTCAACGAGACGGTGTCGGGCGTCAACGTGGAATTGGCCCGCGTCGACACCATCATGGCGGGTGTGCAGTCGATTACGGCGACCGCCGACAAACTCGTCGGTGTCGTGCATACGACCGTGTCGAATCCGCTGATCAAGGCTGCCGCGTTCGTCACCGGTGCAGCGCGTGCGTCGCGGAAGCGTGGTGACGCGTGAGCGTTGTGCGGACCGTCGTCGGACGGCGAGGTGAGTCGTCGTGAGGCGCCTGTTCAGCCTTGCCGTCGGCCTCGGAGCCGGCGTGATGCTCGGGGCATCGATTGTGCGGCGATTCGACGGTGCCGCACGCGTCGTCGGCGCCGGACCCAGCGACGTGACCGCCCGCGTGCGCTCCCAGGTGCGTGGTCTGCGGGAGGAGACGCGTCGGCTCGCCGCGGCACGCGAGGCGGAGTTGCGCGAACGATACGCGGTGCCTGATCTGCCGCGGCGGCCGCCACGCACGGGCTGAGGCCGCGAGTTGGCGTTGTCGGCTGCAATGTTGAAGGACTGATGGTGGACTCGTTGGCGATCCGTGAGACGTTCCTTGGCTTCTACGAGGCGCAGGGCCACCGTCGTTATGACTCGGCACCACTGATCCCAAATGACCCGAGCCTGCTGCTCACGATCGCCGGCATGGTGCCGTTCAAGCCCTATTTCACCGGTGAAGCCACACCGCCGGTCACGCGTGCGGTCAGCTACCAGAAGTGTGTGCGCACCAACGACATCGAGAACGTCGGCCGCACGACGCGCCACCTGTCGTTCTTCGAGATGCTGGGCAACTTCTCGTTCGGGGACTATTTCAAGCGCGAAGCGATCCGATGGGCCTGGGAACTGTCCGTCGACGGCTTCGGTCTGGATCCCGAACGCATCTGGGTCACTGTGTTCGCCGACGACGACGAGTCGGTGCGCTTCTGGCTCGAAGAGACCGACATCTCGGAAGCGCGCATCCAGCGCGTGGGGATTCCTGACGACGCCAGCCGTCCGGATGCCTCCGACAACTTCTGGTCAACCGGCGGCGCGGGACCCTGCGGACCGTGCACCGAACTCAACTACGACCGCGGCCCCGAATGGGGTGAGGCCGGCGGACCGGTCGTCAACGGCGAGCGTTACCTCGAGTACTACAACCTCGTGTTCATGCAGTCTCTGCAGGACGCTGACGGGGTCGTCCAGGGCGCGCTGCCGAACACCAACGTCGATACTGGACTCGGTCTCGAGCGCATGGCGATGCTGTTGCAGGGGGTCGACAACGTCTTCCTCACCGACCTGTTCGCTCCATTGCTGGATCGCGCTGAAGAACTGACCGGAGTGACCTACGGCGACGACGAAGAGTGCGACGTGAGTCTGCGCGTGCTTGCCGAGCACGCGCGTGCGGCGGCGTTTCTTATCGGCGATGGTGTGCTTCCGGCGAAAGAAGGCCGGGGATACGTCCTGCGGCGCCTGTTGCGGCGCGCTGTGCGGCACGCGCAACTACTCGGCGTCGACGTCGGAGGTGGCCGGCCCGTCATCGTGCCCATGATGGAGCGCGTGATCGAGAAGTTCGCCGCGAGTTACCCGGACCTCGAACGGCAACGCGAGCTGATCACCCGGGTTGCCGGGGCCGAAGAGGTCGATTTCGCTCAGCGGATTCGCCAGGGCCTGCAGCGTGTGGAGGCGGTGCTTGCAGACCTTGAAGGCGAAGAGACACGCGCGTTTCCCGCGCCTGCGGCGTTCGAGCTCCACGACACGTACGGTTTCCCGATTGATCTGACTGCCGAGATTGTCGCCGACGCCGGATACGACCTGGACCGCGTCGGCTTCGACGAACTGATGGGCGCGCAACGGGAACGTGCGCGTGCGGGTGCCAAGCGTGGCGATGGCCCCATCCCTGCCGAGCACTACCGGGCTGCGGCGACGCAGGTCGGGACAACCAAGTTCATCGGTTACGACACGCTCGATCTCGAGGCCAATGTGGGGGCGATCGTCACGCCTGCCGGGCTCGGCGATGTCGCCAGCGAAGGTGACGACGTCGAGATCGTGCTCGGTCGGACCCCGTTCTATGCCGAAGGTGGTGGCCAGATCGGTGATGCGGGCATCATCGAGACCGACAGCGGGCGACTTGAGGTCGTCGACACCCAGGAAGTGCTCGCCGGACTGATCGTGCATCGCGCACGCGTCGTCGCGGGCGAGGTCAGACCGGGCCAGTCAGCGCACGCACGGGTTGATGGGGCGCGGCGTGTCGCCACGGCGCGGAGTCACTCGGCGACCCACATCCTGCATGCGACGATCAAGGAGGCGCTCGGCGAGCACGCGCAGCAGGCGGGTTCGCTGGTGCAGCCCGGTCGTCTGCGTTTCGACTTCCCACACTTCGAATCGATCTCGCGCGACCGGCTCGCGGAGGTCGAGGCGACGATCAACGCGCGGGTGCTGCGTGACCCACACGTGACGACGGAAGTGATGCCGCTCGACGAAGCCAAGCAGTCCGGGGCCGTGGCGAACTTCGGCGACAAGTACGGAGACGTCGTCCGCGTCGTCACGATCGGGGAATTCTCTCGCGAGTTGTGCGGGGGAACCCACGTGCCCTCGGGCGCGAAGATCGGGACGATCGTCATCGTGCGTGAAGAGTCGATCGGATCCAACACGCGCCGCGTTGAGGCACTCACGGGTGAGGACGCGTGGTCGTACCTGTCGCGAGAGCGCATGGTCGCCGAGGAGCTCTCCCGGCTCATCGACGCGCCCACGGACACGCTTGTCGCCCGCGTCGAGTCGATGATCGACCGTCTGCGGGTCGCCGAGAAGGAAGTCGCGAAGGCGCGGGCGGTCGAATTGTCCCAGCACGCACAACGGCTGGCCGATCGCGCCGACCGCATCGATGGTGTTGCGACAGTCGTTGTCCGACTCGACGGTCACCAGATGGACGATCTGCGACAGCTGGCCACGCAGACCCGCGGGCTGCTCGGCCAACAGGCGATCGTCGTCGTCGGCACCGTGACCGATGATGGCAAGGCGCAACTCGTCGCCGCGGTCACCGGTGATCTCGTCGATGCCGGGGTCGAGGCACGCGAAATCCTCGAGCCGGCGGCGAAGATCGTCGGCGGTGGCGCCGGAGGACGTGGCGACATGGCGCAGGCCGGTGGCAAACTCGGCAACAGGTTGGACGATGCGCTCGATGTCGTGGCGACACAGGCGCAGGCGGCAGTGGGTGGATGAATGACGTGCGGGCCCAAACTGCACGATCGACCAAGACGATGAGGGAGTGCGCGTGAACGTGGATGACCTGCCGTTGACGGGGCGGCTGATCGCATTCGACCTCGGCGAGGTCCGAATCGGCGTGGCGGTATCCGATCCCGGCCAGATCATTGCGTCGCCAATGGAAACACTGCAGGTTCCGCGCAACGACGACCGACCATTGATTGATGCGCTCGTGAGTGCTGCCGAACGACACGAAGCCGAAGGGATCGTGCTGGGGCACCCGCGGCGGCTCGATGGCGTCGACGGCTCCGCAGCCCAACGGGCAAAGATGGTCGCCGCCGCGCTCCGGGAACGCACTCAACTGCCAGTCGCGATGTTCGACGAACGGTTCTCGACGGTCGAGGCAGAACGCCTGCTACTCGATGCCGATCTGTCCCGTGCTGAGCGCAAGGGCGTGGTCGATCGGGTTGCTGCGGCGGTGATTCTGCAGTCGGCACTGGATGCGCAGCGGCGGCGCCACGCACTGACCGCCCCGCCGGTCGACACGGCGCGCAACGCGAGCTGAGGGAGACGACGTGGCGCTGTCTCGTGGATCACGCTGGTTTCTCGCCGGCGTTCTGGTGCTCGTCGCTGCCGGAGCCGGCACCTTGGCGTGGATCGACGCCAATCTCTTCGGCTCGGGCGTGGAACCCGGCATCGCCGTCGACTACGAGGTGACCGAGGGGCAGACCGTTCGTGCGGTCGGCGAAGATCTCGCCGAACGCGGGGTCGTCTCGAGCGCGGTGCGGTTCCGATTCGCCGCCGAGGACGCCGGGCTGGCTGCTCGCTTGCTCCCCGGTACCTACGCGCTCGAAACCGGGATGTCGAACGACGAGGTCATTGAGATCCTCGCCGAGGGACCTCCACCCCCGCCGACCGTGTGGTTCACCGTGCCTGAAGGGCTTCCAGTCGAACTCACGCTCGAACGGCTTGCCAGTCAGTTCGATGGCTACGACGTCGACGACTTCCGCGAGGTGCTCGACGCACGGCGTGACGCGGGGGCGAACGGCGAGGGACTGCTGCGCCTGCCGGAATGGCTGCCGGAACCGGCCGAGTTCAGTGACGAGACCGAGCCATTCGAAGGCGTGCTCTTCCCCGAGACATACGAGGTGCTCGAGATGGCCGCGCCGCGCGACATCCTGCAGCGCATGGTCGACCAGTTGGAACACGTTCTCGACGAGGTTGGTGCCGATGCGCGTGCGGCGGCCGACGAGGCGGGACGATCGACCTACGACATGATGATCATCGCCAGCCTGATCGAACGCGAAACCCGTGTGGATGAGGAGCGTTCGCTCGTCAGCGGTGTGATCGAGGGTCGGCTGGCCGACGGCATGCGCCTGCAGATCGACGCGACGGTGCTGTATGCGCGCGGTGAGCACACCGAGCGGGTCCTGCTGGAGGACACCGAGATCGACAGTCCCTACAACACGTATCAGGTCGACGGGCTGCCGCCGACGCCGATCTCGGGTTTTGGTGCGGCGTCGCTGCACGCCGCGTACGAGCCGGCAGACGTGGCGTATCGCTACTACGTCCTCGATCCGTCGTGCGATGGCACACACGTGTTCGCGGAGTCACTCGAGGAGCACAACCAGAACGTCGCCGCGTTCCGCGATGCGGGCGGCTGCCGGTGATCCCCGCGGCGATCACGCTCACGATCGCCGCGCTCGCCGGCCTCGCCGCCGGTTCATTCGCCACCGTGGCGATCGCCCGATGGCCGCGCGGCGGCCGCGTCACCCGTCCGCGCCGCTCGCGCTGCGATCACTGCGGGTCACCCGTCCGCGCGGCCGACAACGTGCCGGTCATCTCCTGGCTGCTGCTCCGAGGTCGCTGCCGCGCATGCGGCACCGACATCGGCCTGACCGAACCGGTGGTCGAATTGGTCACCGCGCTGCTGTTCGTCTCCACCGTCGTGCGTTGGGGGAACTCGCCTGTTGTGCTCGCGCTGCTCGTGCTGATGTGGGCGCTGGTCGTCGCCAGCGCGATCGATCTGCGCCACCAGATCATTCCGAACCGCCTGACGTTTCCCCTCCCGTTCGTGCTGTTGGCGACCTTGGTCGCCGCAAGGGTGATGGGTGCGAACGACGTGCAGATCTGGCGTGGCCTGGTCTACGCCGTCGTCGTGCCCGGGGCGATGTTCGCCGTCTCCTGGTTGTTCGCACGCGTGCGCGGCCAACCAGGCATCGGCCTCGGCGACGTCAAGTTCGCCGTGTCGATCGCGCTCGTTCTCGGCGCGTTGGGCGGTGGGTACGTCATCGTGTTCGCCTACGTAGCGATCTTCACCGCGGTGGCGGTTGCGTTGGCGCTCATCGCTGCGCGGCGTGCTGGGCTGGCATCACGGATCCCGTTCGGGCCATACCTCGCGTTCGGTGCGGTGGCCGCGGTACTGGTCGGTGATGTGCTGATCGCAGCAGGACAACGGGTCCTGCTGGGCACGTGACGATGCGCGCAGCACTCGGCATCGACGTGGGCACACGTTCCATCACGGTTGCCGAAGTGCGTGTGCGGCGGGGCCGTGCCGTGGTCACCAATTTCGGTGGTGTCGATCTGCCGCGCACGCCCGATGGTCCACGCTCGGTAGTGGAGCGGGCGCGTGCATTGCGGCAGCTCCTCGACCGCGCAGGGATCCGCCATCGGCGAGCCTGGTTCGCCGTCCACGATCCCGAGCAGACGGTCGATCCGGTCGCGGTGGGCGCGGTTCGAGGGCGACGTCTCGAGACCGAGCTGCGCTATCTCGCAGCAGACCGCGTCGGAGACGATCCGTTGTCGCGCGCGATCGATGTCCACCTGTTGCACGCCACGGCAGCCGACGGTGCGATGCGACGACGGCGCGGTCTGCTCGTCACGGCGCCACGCGGCGTCGTCGCCGATGTACTCGCGGTCGCGCAGCGGGCAGATCTCCGTCCGCTCGGCGTCGATCTGGACCTGTTCGCCCTTCTGCGCGCCGTCGGTCGGCCGGTGAGCGAGGAGCGTGCCGGCGAGGTGCTCGTGGATCTCGGTGCCGCGCACATTGGCATCCTCGTCCACCGCGGCGGCGTGCCGGTCGCGACGCACATCATCGGTCGCGGCATCGACACGATGGTGGACGCGATCGCGGTCGCCGAGCGGTGTGACGCCACGACGGCAGAGACGAAGCTACAGCGGGTGCGAATCGGTGGCGACGGGGGAGTCGTCGAACGCGTCGCCACCGAGGCGGCGCGTGCGTTGATCGACGACATTCGCTCGACGCTCCTTCGCCTGTTCGACGATCATGTCCACGGCACGATCGACGTTGTCCGCCTTGTCGGCGGTGGCGCGCGCCTGGCGGGCATGGCCGAGAGCGTGTCCTCCGTCGTCCACGCCCCGGTGACGATCGGCGACCCATTCACAAACGTGCCATCGCACCGTCTGCGGCGCTCTCCGGCGTCATTGGCAGCGGAAGGCCCGCAGTTGGCTGCCGCGATCGGACTTGCACGCAATGCCGTTCGATGACGCGTGTGCGCCGGACACGCTGGCTCGCGCCCGGACATTAGGCTGGTCAGGTCGTGCGCGACGACTGCGACGAGTGCCCACCTGCCAGATGACGGGAGACGAGTTCCGTGACGACCCTGCGGTTTCTGACGGCCGGTGAGTCCCACGGCCCCGCGCTCGTCGCCACCATCGAGGGGCTGCCGGCAGGCATCGACGTGTCACAGGACATGCTCGATCGAGAACTTGCCCGTCGCCGTCTCGGGCACGGACGTTCGCCGCGCATGCAGTTCGAAGCCGACCGACTTGAAATTCTCGCAGGAGTGCGCCACGGTCGCACGCTGGGTTCGCCGGTCAGCGTGGTGATCCACAACACCGAGTGGCCCAAGTGGGTCGACGCGATGGATCCGCAGCCCCGTGACGATCTCGACGAGGTTCGCGGCTCGGGTCGAGGTGCGCGTCTGACCCGGCCGCGCCCCGGCCATGCCGACCTCGTCGGCGCGTTGAAGTATGGATACGACGATGTCCGCGATGCACTCGAACGCGCATCGGCCCGGGAGACCGCAGCACGCGTCGTCGTGGGGACGCTGGCGATGCAGGTGCTCGATGCGGTCGGCATCTCGGTGCTGTCACACGTCGTGGACATCGGTGGTGAACGCATCGCGTCTGATGCAGCGCGTCCCGGCCCGGCCGACCGCGACGCGATCGACGAGTCCCCGGTGCGGTGTTTCGATCCCGACGCGACAGAACGGATGGTGGCGAGAATCGACGCCGCACACCGTGAGAACGACACGGTCGGCGGCGTAATCGAGGTGATCGCCTTCGACGTGCCGCCGGGCCTGGGAAGTCACGTGCACTGGGATCGCAAACTCGACGCGCGACTCGCCGCTGCCTGCCTGTCGGTGCAGGCCATGAAGGGCGTTGAGTTCGGCGACGGATTCGCGCTCGCCGCGACGCCAGGATCGCAGGCGCACGACGAGATCGTTTACGACCGGGGATATCGGCGAGCAAGCGATCATGCCGGTGGCTTCGAAGGCGGCATGACCACCGGCGCGCCGGTGCGACTACGGATCGCAATGAAGCCGATTTCGAGCCTTACCCGACCCCTGCGGACCGTCGACATGGACACCCATGACGCGGCCGTGGCGATCACGCAGCGTTCTGACACGTGTGCGGTCCCGCGTGCCGGCGTCGTCCTCGAGCACGTTGTCGCCTTCGAATTGGCCGCGGCACTGCTCGAGAAGTTCGGGTCCGACACGCTCGCTGAACTCAAGCGGTCGGTCGCCGCCTACCTCGACGATGTTGCGCGCCGATGATGAGCCGAAACATCTGCGTCGCGAGTCGGTCGGTGGCGCGGCGTCGCCGTGTGGGTGATCTGCTCGGTGTCCGTCTCGGTCGGCGCGCCGTCGACGTCTCCGACGAGGTTCGTCAGTGGGTGGGCGAAGACGTCACGGCGATCATCGAAACGCACGGTGCCGAGCGGTTCGCCGGCTTGTGTCGTCAGGTCGTCGCCGAACTCGCCCGTGTGAGTGATCTCGTCGTCTCGCTCGACGTCGATGTCGCTGACGACCCATCCAACGTCGCCGCACTGGCGTTGACGTCGGTTGTCATCGACGTCGGTGGTCCAGGAACGCCAGCGACGTCGACACACCTGACCGTGTCTCCCGACCGGGATGCCTCGCGTGTCGTCGATGACATCGTGAGTTGGACGATGGCGGTCGGTGACGTGCTCACCCCTTCCGAACACGAGCAGGTCATGACATGACGCGGCTGCGGACGATCGACGTGCCAGTGGCGGCATCGCCCTATCGGGTCGTGATCGGCGAGAACATCCTCGCCGATCTCGGCGATGTCGTTGACCTGCCGGCCGGCGTGACGCGCGCACTCGTTGTGACGCAGGACCGGATCGCGCAGGCCGGGTACGTCGACACGGTCGAACGGGCCCTCTCGTCGGCGGGAATCGACATCGCGCGCCACGTCGTGCCGGACGGCGAGCAGGCCAAGGACGTCGCGGTGCTCCACGACGTCTGGCGTGCCGCGGCTGGACATGCGCTGTCGCGGCGTGACGTGATCGTCGCCGTCGGCGGAGGCGTCGTCGGTGATCTCGCGGGATTCGCGGCGGCGACCTACAACCGGGGCATCGGTGTTCTCCACGTGCCCACGACGCTTCTGGCACAGGTCGACGCGGCGATCGGCGGCAAGACGGGAATCAATCTGCCGGAAGGCAAGAACCTCGTCGGTGCCTTTCATCAACCGCTCGCGGTCCTCTGTGACGTTGCGGTCCTTCGAACGCTCGACGAGCGGACCCTTACAGAAGGTTTCGGCGAGATCGTCAAGTACGGCTTCATCGCCGACGAGGCCGTGCTCGACCGGCTCGAGTCGGCGCCTGCGGACGGGAAACGTGATGCGGCGCTGTTGATCGACCTCGTGCATCGTTCGGTCGCCGTCAAGGCCGCGGTCGTGGCGGCCGACGAGCGCGAGGTCGGAGCGCGCGCGTTCCTGAACTTCGGACACACCGTTGGACACGCGATCGAGACGCTGACCGGCTACGGCACGATCCTCCACGGCGAGGCGGTCGCGATCGGCATGGTCGCCGCATTGAAGATCGGTGTCGCGATGGACGTCACCCCGGCGCCACTTGTGGACCGAGCCCAGTCGCTGCTCGGCTCGCTCGGATTGCCGGTTCGACCGCCATCACTGCCGCGGGAAGCGATGTGGCAGATCATGGCGCGGGACAAGAAGGCCGACGCCAACGGCGTCCGTTTCGTGGTCCTCGAAGCCCTCGGCGATCCGACGCTGCTCACTCCGCATCGGGCACTGGTTGATGCCGTCCTCGACGAGCTGGCCACGGCCTGAATCTCCCGGTCAGCGCACGATCACGGATACCAGGCGCCTCGCCCTTTACGTAGTGCTGAATTCGATTTAGTATCCTGAATGATATTCAGTCGTGAGTGATTGGGTGATGGGTTTGGGCGGTCCGGCCGTGACGGCCAGCGTGAGGCGGAGACGTGGCACCAGCTGATGATCGAACAGCGAAGGCGCGCATTCGCGATGCGGCGATCACGCGATTCGCGCGCGACGGGTTGTCGGCCAGCGTCAAGGACATTGCTGCCGACGCCGGGGTCTCGGCGCCATTGGTCATCCACCACTTCGGTTCGAAGGATGGGCTCCGCGCTGCCTGTGACACCCACGTGGTGGCCGAGATTCGCACGCGCAAGCGTGCCGCGATGTCTCAGGGACTCGGGATGGACGTTCTCGAAACACTGCGGGCGTTCGACGATGGACCACCGTTGCTCGGGTATCTCGCTCGCGTGCTCGCAGATGATTCGGCGCATGTCGGCGCACTGGTCGACGAGCTCGTCGATGACGCCGTCGAGTACATGGAGCTCGGGGTTGCCTCGGGATTGCTGCGGCCGACCGAACATCCGCGTGAACGGGCAATTGTGCTCACGATCTGGCAGCTCGGCGCGGTCGCGATGCACCACCATGTCCGCCGGCTTCTCGGTGTCGACCTGACCGAAGGGTCGTCCGGGGCGGTGCGCTGGGGTGTGCCCGCAGGCGAGTTGCTCGCAAACGGACTGTTGACACCGACGGCGTACGCCCAGTGGCGCGAGGCTGTCGACACGATGCATGAGGAGGTCGACGATGGGGACCACTGAACACGCGATTGCGGCAGAAAGGCTCGTGAAACGTTACGGCCGCACGGTCGCACTCGACGGCCTCGATCTCGAGGTCACATCCGGAGAGGTTCACGGCTTCCTCGGGCCCAACGGCGCGGGCAAGACGACAACCATCCGGATTCTGCTCGGGTTGCTGCGCCACAATGCCGGCGCGGTCCGGGTGCTCGGCCGCGATCCGTGGCATGACGCCGTCGCGCTGCACCGACAGATGGCGTACGTGCCCGGCGATGTTGAGCTGTGGCCGAGCCTCACCGGTGGCGAAGCCATCGACGTGCTCGGCCGGCTGCGGGGCGACCTCGACCGCGGCCGTGTCGAGCAGCTGTGTCACCGCTTCGATCTCGACCCGACAAAGCGGTGTCGGACGTATTCGAAGGGCAATCGGCAGAAGGTTGCACTCGTAGCGGCGCTCGCCAGTGACGCCGACCTGCTTCTCCTGGACGAGCCGACGGCGGGCCTCGACCCGCTGATGGAAGCCGTCTTCCAGGAGTGCATCCACGAGATCAAGGCGCAGGGGCGCACGGTGCTGCTGTCCAGCCACATTCTCGCCCAGGTCGAGAAACTCGCCGACCGCGTCTCGATCATTCGCCGCGGCCGGGTCGTCGAGCGCGGAACGCTCGACGAACTGCGCCACCTGACGCGCACAACGATCGTCGCGCGCATGCCGGCACCGCCCGCGGAACTGGCGCACATGGCTGGCGTACACGGATATACCCAGGATGGTGACCGGGTGCAGCTCGACGTCGACGCCGAACACTTGAACACCGTGCTCGCCGCACTTGCCGATCATGGCGTGACATCGCTGATCAGTCATCCGCCCACGCTCGAGCAACTGCTGCTGCGGCACTACGGGGACGAACTGAACGATTCGGGGGTGTCGGCATGACGGCCGCGGAGATGGCCGTCAGTCGGCGCCGCGAGCAATTCGCCGGCACGGTGACCCTAACTCGACTGTTGCTGCGTCGAGACCGCTGGCGAATCCTGTTGTGGATCGTCGGACTGGGCTTGGCTTCCGTGGCCACCGGATCCTCGTTCGCGGGGCTCTACGTCACCGAGGTGGAACGTGCAACGATCGCAGCAACCATGGAGTCGCCCGCCATGGTCGCGATGTCGGGGGTCAACCACGGCGCCGCCGACTACCACATCGGGGCGATGCTCGCGCACCAGATGCTGTGGTTCACCCTCGTGCTCACCGCGCTCATGGCAGTGTTCCTCGCGGTCCGCTCGACCCGGCTCGAAGAAGCCACCGGTCGCGCGGAGCTGGTGCGTGCAGCCGTCGTGGGGCGTCACGCGCCGCTCGCTGCGGCCATGCTCGCCGTGGCCATCGCCAGCACCGCGATCGCCGCGTGCACCGCGGTCACGCTGGGAGCCAGCGGCTTCGACGGGATCGACTGGCCCGGGTCGTGGCTGTACGGCGCGACGCATGTGATGGCCGGCATCGTGTTCGGAGGTATCGCGATCCTGACCGCGCAGATCACCGAGCACCCGCGTGGAGCGGTCGGACTCGGGATCGCGGCAGTCGGCGCGGCGTACGTCGTGCGTGCTGTCGGTGACATGACCGCGACCGGCCTCTCGTGGCTGTCGCCCATCGGGTGGGCGCAGGCAACGCGGGTGTACGTCGACAATCGCTGGTGGCCGATGCTGATCGGCGTGGCGGCGGCAGGCGCGGCCGTGGCGGTCGCTGCCGTGCTGGCGTCGCGTCGTGACGTCGGCGCCGGGTTGCGACGGCCACGTCCCGGCCCAGCATCGGCGGGCCGGAGCCTGCGCACGCCGCTGGGTGTCGCGTTTCGCCTGCACCGTGCGGCAAGCATCGGATGGATTGCTGGCCTCGCGCTGCTCGGAATGATCTACGGCTCGGTCCTCGGCGAGACCGAGACGATGATCGAGAGCATCGATGCGCTCGGCGAATTCCTCGAGACATCTGGCGGCGTCGACGTCACCGTCGCGTTCGCGAGCATGATCACTGCCGTGATGGCGATCATCGCCTCGATCGCGGTCGTGCTGGCAGTGCTGCGGATCCGCCACGAGGAGTCCGCAGGCCGCGCGGAGCCGTTACTCGCCACTGCAGTGTCCCGAGTCCGCTGGTTCGGCGGCCACTTGCTGGTCGCGACGGCTCTGGGTGCGGTCGCGGTGGCCGGCGCCGCACTGTCGCTGGGTGTGGTCGGTGCGGTGAGCATCGGCGATGACGGGCTGGTGGGCGATGCCGCCCGTGCGGCGGGTGCCTACATTCCGGCAGTCTGGGTGACGATGGGTGTCGCTGCCGTGCTCGTGGGCTGGGCGCCTCGATTCGCGCACGCCGCGTGGGTGGTCGTCGTCGCCGCGTTCGTCGACGTCTACCTCGGTGGCCTGCTCCAACTGCCCGAGTGGACGGCATGGTTGTCGCCGTTCGGCCTGGTGCCGCAGATCCCACTCGAACCGTTCTCGGCGGCGACCGGCGTGACGATGGTCGCCGTCGCGATCGTTCTCGCGGCCGTCGGGGTGGTCGGATTCGTTCGGCGCGACCTGCAGTCGACGACGTAGGCATCGGTGCGCATCGGGGGGTAGCGTGGTGGCATGTCCAGACCGCACACGATGCCAGCACCCGTCGTCGAGCCCGACGTCGACGAGACGCCATTCACCGACGATGGCGATCATGACCGCTTCGCGCACTACGTCTCGAGAAAAGAGCTGGAGCGTGCGCGCCGTACCGGCAAGCCGGTGACGGCGCTGTGTGGCAAGCGTTGGGTGCCCAACGCCGATCCGTCGAAGTACCCGATGTGCCCCACATGCGCCGAACTCGCCGGTGAACTGCTGTCGCGCGGCCTGGGGGAGTAGCACCTGCGCATGGCCGGAGGGCCGACGCGTGGTGTGGCCGCAGAACGACGAGCCGGGGCGGACGTGAGTGAGCAGCGCGGGGCGGTCATCTTCGATCTCGACGGCGTGTTGACCGACACCGCGGAGCTGCACGCGCAAGCGTGGCGTGATCTGGCTGCTCGACACGGATTCGCTGTCGACGACGTCGCGATCGATGCCCTGCGGGGACGCTCACGCGCGGACTCGCTGCGCGCACTGCTCGGTGGCCGCACCGTTGCTGAGGCGACCTTCGATGCCATGCTCGCCGAGAAGAACGCACACTACGCGCGACTGCTCACTGAGCTCGGGCCAGACGATCTGCTCGACGGAGCGCTCGATGTCCTCGACGATGCCGAGGCGCGCGGGTTCGCGCTCGCCATCGGGTCGTCGTCGAAGAATGCGCGACTCGTTCTCGAGCGGCTTGGTATCGCCGATCGGTTCGTGGCGATCGTCGACGGCACGCAGCTCGCCCGCGCCAAGCCGGCGCCGGACGTCTTCCTCGTCGCGCTGGCAGCGCTGGATGTGCCATCATCACGCACGGTTGTCATCGAGGACGCCGCCGCTGGCGTCGACGCCGCGCATGCGGCCGGACTGCGTGTCATCGGCGTGGGACCAGCGGACCGCGTCGGTCATGCCGACCACCACGTCGCGCGAACGGCCGATGTGGACCTGGCGGTCGTCGAGGACTGGTTCGAGCGGGGGGCACACGCGTGAGTCAGGACACCGGGGCGGGCATCTGGGACGCGCTCGTCGTCGCTGCACGCCAGCTCGAACGCGTCGTGCGCCCGGTTCGTCGCAAGCTGGCACATGACCGCGCCCTCGACGGGGTCATGCTCGGCCTGGCGGCGATCACCGGCTTCGCGACCGGGGTCTTCGCGTGGCTGCTGCTTCGCATCCTCGAATTTGTCGTCGACCATGCGTGGTCGAGTCCCGTTCCGTGGTGGCAGTTGCTCCTCGTTCCCACGCTCGGCGGGCTCGTCGTCGGACTGTGGACATCCACGATCGCACCCGAGGCTCGTGGAGGCGGCGTGGTCGTCACCATGGAAACGATCACGCTACGGGGTGGACGATTCCGCCTCCGTGTGCCCTTTGTCGCCACCCCGGCGACGGCTGTCGCGCTCGGCACCGGTGCGTCGGGTGGGCCGGAAGGGCCGATCGTCATGATCGGTGGTGCGGTCGGGTCGATCTTGTCGCGGATCGTGCCTATCGGTGAAGACCGCACACGTGCGCTCGTTGCGGCGGGTGCCGCCGCGGGCATCGGGGCGTCGTTCAACGCGCCGATCGGCGGGATGCTGTTCGCCATCGAGCTGTTGCTCGGCGGGATCCGTCGTGCCGGGTCACTGCAGGTGGTCGTGGTCGCCGCAGTCGTCGGATCCGTCACCGCCCGGCAGCTCGTCGGTGAAGGCCTGACGTTCCGTCCCGCTCCGGGGCTGGGCTTGGGTTCGCCTGAAGAGCTGATGCTCTACGCGGGGCTGGGTATCGCGGCGGCCGTGATCGCCTACGGGTTCCGCACCGGACATGTGTGGTCGATCCGATTTTTCCGGCCGATCGAGCGCAGATTCGGACGTATCGCCACGGCCGGTGTCGGTGGACTCGGGGTCGGTGTCATCGCGCTCGCGCTTCCCGAGGTGCTCGGCGACGGGTCCGAACTGCCCGACATCGGCGCACGAAGCGACCCCATTCAGGCGATGCTCGATGGCGTGCTCGCGACGGGGTGGCTGGGTGCAGGCATGCTCGTGCTCCTGGCATTCGCCAAAGTTGTGGCGACGTCACTCTCCAAAGGGTCGGGCGCTCCCGTCGGGATCTTCGCACCGACACTGTTCACTGGTGCCGCGCTCGGAGGCGCGTTCGGTATCGCGGCAAGCGAGCTGTTCACGACCGATGTGCGCCCTGCGGCCTTCGCGTTGGTTGGCATGGCTGCAGTCTTGGCCGCCACGGCGCGTGCGCCCTTGACGGCGATCCTGCTCGTGTTCGAACTGACCGGCAGCTACGGGCTGGTGCTGCCGCTGATGGTCGCCGTCGGGGTCGCGATCGCCGTGGAGGAACTTCGGGGCACAGACTCGATCTACGTCCAGGAGCTGCGCGAGAAGGGCATCCTCTACGGGGCCACCGAAGATCTCGACGTGCTCCAGACCGTGCGGGTCGGCGAGGTGATGACGCGGAATCACCCCACGGTCCGTCAAGATCTGCCGATCACCGACCTCGTCCCGCAGTTCTCGGCAGCCGGCAGCGACGGGTTCGCCGTCGTCGACGACGACGGGCGGCTCGTGGGGATGGTGACCCGCCGTGACCTCGACCGCGAAGGCACCACGGTTGCCGACATCTGTACGCGCCAGGTCGTCACCGTGGAAGCCGACGATCCGGTGTTCCGTGCCGTTCGTCGCATGGGAACGCTCGACGTCGGGCGCATTCCCGTGGTCGACCCGCAGACACGCCATGTGGTCGGCATGGTGCGCCGGGCGGACATCGTGCGTGCCTACCAGCGGGGGATCGACCGGAGCCTGGGCGCCCAGCAGCGCGGACAGGCCGATCGGCTCCGGGACTTGACGGGCGTGCGATTCGTCGAACTGGTCATCGACACCGACTCACCTGCGGTCGGCCGCACAGTCGCCGACATCGCTTGGCCCGAACGCACGGTCGTGACGAGTATCCGTCGTCGTGGCACCGTGGTCGTTCCCACGGGCGCAACCGCGTTCGAACCCGGCGATGAACTCGTTGTGCTCACCGGTCACGGCGAAGCGCTGTACGCAGCGCTCAACGCGCCGCGCGCCGGTCACGACGTCGGTGAGCCGCCGGCAGAGTGATTCGGTGCGTCGCCAGGCGTGACGACCGGACGGACACGGCCGTCATCGACGTCAAACAGGAACCCGCCGACGAGGAAATCGTCGGGCCGATTCGGCCACGTCATCAACCGCGCGCAGTCGGCGCGGATTGCCGTCTCGGGGTTCGCGAACGCCAACCATCCCGTGCCGCCCGGTGGCGGACCGAGCTGTTCGGTCAGGCGCGTCTCGAGTGCGCCGTCGGTGTCGAGCAGACCGCAGCGCGTGTGGCCGAGGAGCACGACGTTGCGTGTTCCGAGCACACCCGTCGACACCGCCAGCGACCGCAGCACGTCGTCCGTCACTCGCGCACCTGCCGTCCGCAGCACGTGCGCGTCGCCGAGCTCGAGGCCGAGCGCGGCGAACGCGTCGATGCGGCTGTCCATACAGGTGATGATCACCAACTTGCGGGCCGGTACGACGTCGCGGGCGACGTGCCTTCCCGATGCGACGTATGCGGCGTTTGCGGCGGCCATCTCGGCAAAGACCGTCATGCGTGTCTCCTGGTGATGCTCGAGGTGGCGACGTCAGTGCGAGCGACTGTCGACGTCGCGGGCGGCGATCGTGCGCACGAGCGTGTCGCGCTGTTCGAGCAGAACACGGCGCAGAGGGCGCGGCAGTTCACGATCCAGCTCGGCGTCGACGCGTGCTCGCAGGTCGGCGCCCGCGTCCCAGTGGGGGAACATGCCGGTCGAGAATTCGATGGCCCAGTCGAGTGATCGGGTGCGCCACACCTCGTCGAGCACGGTGAAGTAGGCGTCGGTGAAGGGCGCGAGCACCGTCCGCTGATCAAGCTGCGCGAAGCCGGCGATCAACTGCCTCGACATCGTGTGCGAAAGCGTGTGCTCGTGAATGAGCCGATCGAATGCGGCCTGCTTCGCCGCGGCATCCGGCCGCGCCGCACGCGCGGTGGCCGCGTGCCGTTCTCCCAGGTCGGTCGGATCGCGGGAGAGTTCGGCATCGATTGCCTCGTCACCGATCACACCTGCATGCGCCAGCGACACGACGAGGTGCCACCGCAAGTCGGTGTCGAGCGCCAGGCCGTCGATCACCAGGTCGCCATCGAGCAGGTTGGAGATTGCCCCCAGATGCGCATCGTCTCCGCGCGCAGTGGAGGCCCAGTGCCGGACCCACGCGAGCTGCAGATCGCTCGACGGCGGCGCGATCTCGACCCGCTGTCCCGCGAGGTCGGCGCGCAG
>JBBDSV010000071.1:0-24532 GCA_040904785.1 Nitriliruptoraceae bacterium | reverse complement strand
GCGGCACCGTTTCCTTGTGCGAATCGATGTAGATGCACCAGTCGGGACACTCACGGGAGCACAGCATGCACACCGTGCAGTTCTCGTCCATCAGCGCGATGACCCCCCGGGTGCGCGGCGGGAGGTCCGGCCGCTCCTTGGGATACATCTGTGTGATCGGTCGCTTGCCGAGGAACTTGATCGTGACGGCAAGGCCCTTGAGCAGGCCGACGCCCGGCAGTGAGGTCGTCGCCATCAGAACACCACCTTCGCAATCGTGACGGCGGCGAGGTTCGCAAGTGACAAGGGAACGAGCACCAGCCACGAGAAGCGCTGCAGCTGATCCTCACGCAGTCGCGGGTAGGCGACGCGCAGCCAGACGATCACGAAGACGATCGCGAAGATCTTGCCCAGCGTGACGCCCACCCCAGCCAACGTGCCGACGACGCCGCAGTCGAAGATCCCCGCCGTGCCGTCGCAGCCGGGCAACGGCACGCCCGGTAGCGGCTGCCAGCCGCCGAGGAACAGCACGACGATGAGCGCCGACATCATGATCATGCCCGCGTACTCGGCGAGCATGTACATCGCGAACTTGATGCCCGTGTACTCGGTCATGTACCCGAACACGAGCTCGGAATCGGCGATCGGCATGTCGAACGGCGGCCGCGACAGTTCGGCGAGCGCGGCGATGAAGAAGATCCCAAACGAGACGATCTGCGGCACCACATACCACAGGTTGATCGTCGTGCCCGGCAGCAGGAAGTTCGCCTGCGCCTCGACGATGCCCACGAGCGACAGCGTCCCGGCCTGGACCGCGACCGTGATCGCGGCGAGGATCAGTGGCAGTTCGTAGGCGATCAGCTGCCCGCCCGCACGCAAGCCACCGATCAGCGAGAACTTGTTCGCGCTGGCCCAGCCACCCATGAGAATGCCGAGCACACCGACGGAGCCGACGGCCAGCGCGAAGAACAGGCCGAGTTCGAGGTCGATCGCGAACACGCCCGGACCCAGTGGGATGACGAGGAAGATCACGAGCACCGGAACCAACGTGAGCGCCGGCGCCAGCGAGAACACCCACCGGTCGGCCGCTTGCGGAATGATGTCTTCCTTTTGGATGAACTTGATGCCGTCGGCGACGAGCTGGAGCGAGCCGAACGGTCCCGCCTCGACCGGTCCGCGACGGTTCTGCATCCGCCCCATCGCCTTGTGTTCCAGGTAGCCGCCGACGAGCGGAACCGTCAGGAAGATGACGACGACGAACGCGATCTTGAGCACCAGGGACAACACGTAGCTGTCGAGCGCGAAGATGGACGTCGCTTGACCGACGAACGCGCTGGCCGAGGCGGAAACGGTGGCGATCATCGGTCGATGTCTCCGACGACGAAGAACACACTGCCGAGCACCGCGACCGCGTCGGGCACGAGCGCGCCGCGCAGCAGGTAGGGGATGGCCTGCACGTTCGAGAACGACGGGGTGCGCATCTTGAGCCGCCAGGGGGTGCGGCCCCCGTCCGATTCGAGCCAGTAACCGAGCTGCCCGAGCGGATTCTCGGTCCGCACGTACGTGGATCCCTCGGGCGCCTTGACCATCTTCGGCAGCTTGGAGTTGACCGGGCCGGACGGGATGTGGTCGTGGATCTGATCGATGATGTCGAGGGAGGCTTCGATGCGGTTGAGCAGGCACGAGAACCGATCGAACGAGTCGCCGTTCTCGCCGACCGGCACGCGCACGTCGATGTCGCCGTACTTGAGATATGGCTCGGTGACGCGACTGTCCTCGGGAACGCCCGTGGCGTGCAACGCCGGGCCGGTCACCCCGTAGGACAGCGCGACGTCGGCAGGCATCGGTCCGACGCCCTTGGTACGCGCCTGGAAGATGTCGTTGCCGAGCACGAGATCGAAGTAGTCCGGAAGGCGTTTGCGCACGGTGTCCGCCAAGCCGCGCGACTGGTGCAGGAAGCCCTTGGGAAGGTCGATCTTGAGGCCACCGACCTGGTTGTAGGTGAAGTGCAGCCGGCCCCCGGTCGCACTCTCAAGCAGATGCTGGATGTCCTCGCGTTCACGGAACGCGTAGAACATCGGCGTGATCGCGCCGAGCTCGATGGCAAACGATCCGACGAACATGAGATGGTTGAGGATGCGATTCCACTCGGCGAGCAGCATGCGGATCCACTGCGCGCGCTCGGGAACCTCCATCTCGAGCATCCGTTCAACCGCGAGCGCGACCCCCATCTCGTTGCTGAACCCCGACAGCCAGTCGTGCCGGTTGACGAGCGCCTTGATCTGGCGATAGTCGCGGTGTTCGGCAAGCTTCTCGAACCCGCGGTGCATGTAGCCGATGACCGGACGGGCATCGACGACACGTTCACCGTCCATCTCCAGCACGATCCGAAAGACCCCGTGGGTCGCCGGGTGCGCCGGGCCGATCGACAGGGACATATCGGCCGTCGCGAAGTCACCGTCACCGACGATCTCGAGATGGATGTCCTCGCCGGGCGCCGTGCCGGGATGGACGAGGTCGCGTGTGGTCAGATCGCTCACGCGTCACCCTCCCCGTCGCCGTCCGGCTCCTCGCTCGCGGCACGTTCTTCGGCCTTGCGCCGGCGCGCCTCGGCCTGCTCGCGACGGCGCGCCTCCGCCTTCTCCTGCGCCGAGGGACCGTCGCTGTCGGCCGGTTCGACGGTCGCATCGTCCGTCTCGGTGCCTTCGGCGTCGTCGGACGCGTCATCGGCCTCGCTGGCGTCGTCGTCGGCCGACGCGTCCTCGGTCACGGCACCGACGGGCGCGTTGACCGCCTTCGCCTGCTCTGCCAGCGCCTTGTCGAGGTCGTAGGGCCCAGGCGCATCCCCGATTCCGGTGACCCGCTCGATGACGTTGCCGTCTTCATCGAGCTCGACCGGTTCCTTGACGCCGGGCCACGGCTTGGCCACGCGTGCCGTCAGGTGGAAGTCCTTGCGCAGCGGGAAACCCTCAAAGTTCTCCACCGTCAGCAGACGCGGCTCGAGTCCGGGGTGGCCGGGGAAGTCGATGCCGAACATGTCCCAGGTCTCGCGCTCCATCCAGTCGGCGCCCCGGTAGACGTCGGTGATCGACGGGCAGCTCGGCGCGTCGCGCCCACCGTCACACCGCGCACGGAGCGCCAGCCGATTGCCGGTCGACGTCGAGTAGATGACGGCGACGACGTCGAACCCCTCCTCACGCGCATCGACACCGAACAGGCAATCGAACATGTCGAAGGCCAGGGCCGACTCGTCGCGGCACATGCGTGCGACATCTGCCCACACCGGCGTGGTGACGGTGACCGTGAAGGTCTCGAACTCCACGGCGGCGTCGACGATGCCCTCGGCGAATCGATCCCGGAGCAACGCCGCGATCTCGTCGGCGGACAGCGCCTCGTCGCGGCGCGCAAGGACCTCGGTCACGTCAGCCCTCCAGCGCCAACGGTGCGTCCGCACCGAGCGTGATCGGGTCCAACCGGCGGCCGGCCATGCGCTCCTTGAGCGACTCGTGCTGGATGCGGTCCTGGAGGGCGATGATGCCGTCGAGCAGCGCCTCGGGACGCGGCGGGCACCCCGGCACGTAGACGTCGACGGGAATGACCTGATCGACACCCTTGGTCACCGAGTAGCTGTCCCAATACGGACCGCCGCAGTTGGAACACGACCCGAAGGAGATCACGTACTTCGGCTCAGGCATCTCCTCGTAGAGGCGCTTGACCGCAGGTGCCATCTTGTCAGTCAACGTTCCTGACACGACCAACAGGTCCGCCTGACGCGGGCCGTGCGCGAACGGGATCACGCCGTGGCGGATGAAGTCGTGGCGTGACGTGGACGCCGCGATGAACTCGATCGCGCAGCATGCCAAACCGAAGTTGAAGCACCACAACGAGTACTTGCGTCCCCAGTTGAAGACGTACTTGATGGGCTTGGGCAGCTCGACCTGATCCATCACTCCCATCGCAGCACCCCCTTCTTCCACGCGTACGCGAGACCCTCGAGCAGCGTCCCGATGAACAGGAACATGGCCACGACCGCGTAGAGCGCCGACGGCGTGCTCGCGCCGTCGAGTTCGCCGACGATGACGGCCCACGGGAAGAGGAAGATCGCTTCGACGTCGAAGATGACGAACAGGAACGCGAAGACGTAGTAGCGGATGTTCATCTGCGACCAGCCGGAGCCGACCGCCTCGACACCACACTCGTAGGTTGTCAGTTTCAGCGGAGATGGCATCGACGGCCGCATGAGCCGGCTGACCAGCATCAAGCCTGCATACAGGACGCCGCCCAAGAGCACCACGACGGCAACCGCGCCGTACTGTTCTTCGAAGGTCACCCGGTCCTCCCCGGTGGGGCCGCGCTGCGACGCCGGTCCCCTGGGCGGGCCGGCGGCGCGATGCTAGCAACCTCGACGACACGCCCCCAACGGCGCAGGGGTGCCGCACACGTCACGGAAGACGCCAATTGATGGGCTCGGCCCCTTGCTTGGCGAGCGCGGCGTTGGCCTGCGAGAACGGACGGGAGCCGAAGAAGCCGCGACGCGCCGACAGCGGACTCGGATGGGGCGACGTCAGGCACGGCACGCCGTCGAGGCGCGGCGCAAGCGACTGGGCGTCACGACCCCACAGAATCGCCACAAGCGGCCCCCCGCGGGCAACGAGCGCATCGATCGCCGCGTCGGTCACCGTCTCCCAGCCCTTGCCGCGATGGGACGCGGGCGCACCGGGCCGGACTGTCAGGCACCGGTTGAGCAACAGCACCCCCTGGGACACCCACGGGGTGAGGTCACCGGTGCGCGGCCGCGGCAGATCCAGGTCGTCCTGATACTCGCGGAAGATGTTCTCGAGGCTCGGCGGCAGCGGGTCGACGTCAGCGGCGACCGAGAAGCACAGACCAATGGCGTGCCCGGGAGTGGGGTAGGGATCCTGTCCGACGATGAGCACGCGGACCTCGTCGAGTGGCGCAGCGAACGCGGCGAAGACCCGCTCACCGGCCGGCAGGAACGGCCGCCCCGCTGCCTGCTCGGCACGAAGGAACTCGCCCATCGCGCGGATCTGCGGCTCGACGTGCGCCAGCGCCCGAGCCCACGACTCGCCCACAATCGACGCCAAGGGCTGCGGGGTCAACAGCCGACCGAACCGTCGTCGGCGATCACGAGTGTCGCGGCCACGGCCACGATCGCCTCACCATCGCCGAGCACGACGTCGTCGATCGTCACGCACGCGGGTACGGCGAACGTGAGCCCGAGGCCCAGGGCTTCCCACAAGCGGTCGTCGCCGGTGCTCGGTTGCAGCCGTACGTTGCCCGCGTCGGCATCGACGCGCATGGCGAGTTCGAAGGGGACCCGCTCGTCGGAGATGCGAATCGCATCGGCGGTGATCGTCGCTGTCGGCCGCGCTCCCGCCGGCGCACGGTCGGCGAGATACGCCGTCGCGCCGGCCGAGGTGACCGTCACCGTCGCGTCGACGTGAAAGGGATCGGCTCCGACGAACGCCAGTTGGTCGACGCGTGCCTCGACCGATGCCAGCGGAAGTCCACCGGCGTCCATGTCGACGACTTCGACGTCCACGTCGCGCAGGCGGCCGGTGACGACATCGGCGACCGCAGGCCGGCGGACCCCGGTGACCGCGAGCTCGCCGACGACCGCCTCGTCCACCCGGGCGCGCACCAGCCGTGTCGTCACCGGAACGGCCGCGACTTCGATGAGTGCCGCGACGACGAGCAGGAACACGGCGGTGATGACGATTCCACGGCGGATCACGCCTCACCCCGCCCGGTCGAGCGCATACTCCGCGAGGCGTTGCAGCGCCTTGGTCACCGGGCGGTCGTCGAAGACGCTCAACGCATCGACTGCTGCACGGACGTAGCTGCCCGCGACATGCCGGGCATCGTCCAGCGCTCCGCTGTCCCGCAGGTACGCCAGCGCCCGCGCGACCGCCGCGTCGTCCAGCTCGCCGTCGAGGATTCCGGCGAGTTCGCCATGTGGCTCGCGTTCGAGCGCGATCAGCACCGGCAGCGTGCGCACCCCCTCGCGCAGGTCGGTTCCGGGGGTCTTCCCCGACTCTGCATGGTCGGAGGCAATGTCGAGGATGTCGTCGGAGAGCTGGAATGCCATGCCGACGTTCCACCCGTAGTCAGCGGCCGCGTCGACGCCGACCGCGTCCACCCCACTGAGCAGCGCGCCGTACCGGCAGGCTGTCGCGATCAACGACGCCGTCTTTCCCGAAATCACCTCAAGATAGTGCTCGCGCGTCGGCTCCAGTTGCGGCACATCGGGCGGAAGCGCACCGGCGGATCCCTGCACTTCGGCGATCTGGCCTTCGCACAGCCGCGCCAAGGTGCGAGCCATGATGCGGGTGACGTCGACGCCGAGATCCGCGGACACCTCGGACGCGCGCGCGAACAGGTAGTCGCCCGTCAGGATGGCCACGGTGTTGTCCCAGCGCGAGTTCGCCGACGGCGTGCCACGCCGGGCCGTCGCCTCATCGATGACGTCGTCGTGGTAGAGGGTGGCGAGATGCACCAGTTCGACGATCACGCCGGCGTCGACGAGTTCCGGCCGATGGGGGTCGCCGAGGTGTCCGGTCAACGCGACCAGCAGCGGACGGAAGCGCTTGCCGCCCGCATCGATGAGATAACGGGCGGCCTCGTCGACGAACGCATGCGACGAGGTGACCTGCTCGGCCAGCTTGCGCTCGACCGCATCGAGGGTCCCGCCAACGGGAAGACCGTGCGACTCCAGCTGTTCGAGCACAGGCTCGGGGATTGCCAGGCGCGCGGCCCGCGGTCCGGCGCGACGGTCGGCACTCACCTGGCGAGCACCGCCGCAGCGTCCGCCAGCTGCATGAGCGCCTGCGGTTGGATTCCGAGATAGAGCACGAACACCCCGCTGACGGCGATCCCGGCGGCGAGCCCACCGGTCACGACCGGTAGACCGCGGGCGGGATCGGGTTCGTCGAGGAAGAGCGCACCGGCGATCCGCAGATAGTAGAAGGCAGCTACCGCGCTCGAGACGACACCGACGACAACGAGCCAGACGTGCCCGGCGGCGATGCCCGCTTGGAACACCAGCAGCTTGCCGACGAATCCGGCGGTCGCCGGGATCCCCGCGAGCGAGAGCAGACACAGTGCGAAGATCCCCGCGAGTGCGGGCGAGGTCCGCCCCAGTCCACGCAGTGCCGTCATCGTCACCTCGCCGCGTCGGCGGCGTTCGACGGCGATCACGCAGCCGAACGCCCCGATGGTGCCAACTGCATAGGTCAACACGTACCAGAGCGTCGCCGACAATCCGGCGTCGGAGTTGGCGACCAGGCCGATCGCGGCATACCCGGCGTGGGTCACCGACGAGTAGGCGAGGATGCGCTTCACGTCGTCCTGGACGAGCGCGACATAGGCGCCGTAGAGCATCGTCACCGCTGCGAGCACCGCGATCAGCGGCACCCACAGCCCAGCCAACGTCGGGAACGCGACGAGATAGATCCGCAGGATCGCGGCGAACGCGGCCGCCTTGGTCGCCGCCGCCATGAACGCCGTCACGTTCGTCGGTGCGCCCTGATACACATCGGCGACCCACAGGTGGAACGGCGCAAGCGCGACCTTGAAGCCGATGCCGACGGTGACGAGACCGAGTCCGAGCACGGCGACGAGCGGTTGCGTCGTCACGAGCCCCACCGTGCGACCGATCGTGGGCAGGTCCACCGAACCCGTCGCGACGTAGGTCAGGGCCATGCCGTAGAGCAGGATCGCTGACGCGACCGCGCCGAGGAGGAAGTACTTCAGCGACGCCTCCTGCGATCGCCGGTCTCGGCGCGCAAGGCCCGCCAGCACGTAGAGCGCGAGCGAGAACACTTCGAGGGCGACGAAGAGCGTGATGAGGTCATTCGCCGTCGCGAACGCGACCATGCCGACCGCCGACAACAACAGCAGCGACTCGACCTCGGCACGGTTGATCCCGCGGTCGTTGAGATAGCCGTAGCCGAGCGGCACGACGAGCAGCGCCGCGAGATAGATCGTCAGACGGGCGAAGACCGCGATGCCGTCATTCGCGAGCGAACCGGCGAACACGGTCTCGGCGACGATCGAACCACCGTCGGTGAACACGGCCGCCTGTTGCCAGACCGTCAGCACCAGTGCGCCGGCGAGTGCGAAGCCGGCACCCCAGGCCTGGACGAGGGTCGGGCGTGCCGGGAAGGCGAACACCAACGCGGGAAGCGTGAAGCCCAGCGCGACGGCAACCGCACCAGCAACGAGATGCCCGCCGTTGAGCAACCACAGGCCGACCCCGACGCCGGCTGCGCCGATCGGCAGGGCCGCCACGTTCGGCCGGCGGCGCATCACCGCGACCAGCAGCAGGGCGAGAGCCATCGCGGTCGGGGGCAGCTCCGGCGCGATCGCCGCCCAGTCGATCAACTCGGCGGCCGTCATCGCGTGCCCTCCTGCACTTCAGCGAGCACCCGGTCGACGGACGGGCCCACGAGGTCGAACATCGGCTTGGGGTAGACGCCGATCAGCACGATCGCGACGACGAGTGGCGCGATCACCCCGATCTCGCGTCGGTTCAGGTCTCGCGTGTTGGCGTTGTCGGCACTTTCCAGCGGACCATGGAATATGCGCTGGTAGGCCCACAGCAGATACAGGGCGGCGAGCACGGCGCCGAACGAGGCGGCGACCGCGACGGCCGGCCAGCGCTGGAAGGTCCCCAAGAGGATCGGGAACTCGCCGACGAATCCATTGAGTCCCGGCAGTGCGAGCGACGACAGCGAGACAACGAGCCACAGGCCGGCGAGCACCGGGACCTTGGCGGCCAGACCACCGAACGCCGCGATCTGGCGGGTGTGGCGCCGTTCATACAGGAATCCGATGAGCAGGAACAACGCCCCGGTCGACAGACCGTGGTTGACCATCTGCACGACCGAGGCCGACACGGCGGTCGCGTTGAGCGCGAACATGCCGAGCACGACGAAACCCATGTGGCTGACCGACGAGTAGGCGATCAGGCGCTTGATGTCCGACTGCATCAGGGCGACGACGGCCCCGTAGAGGATGCCGATGACCGCGATCACCGCCAGCCACGGCGCGAATGCCGCCGTCGCCTCGGGAAAGATCGGCAGTCCGTACCGCAGCAGGCCGAACGTTCCCATCTTGAGCAGCACGCCGGCCAGGAACACCGATCCCCCGGTCGGCGCCTCGGTGTGCGCGTCGGGCAGCCAGGTGTGCACCGGGAACAGCGGCACCTTGACGGCGAACGCGACGAGGAACGCGCCGAACAGCCACATCTGCGTCGACGGTTCCAGCGCCAGCGTCCGAAACGCCTCATAGGCGAATGACCCGGTGCGGCTGTAGAGCACGAGAATGGCGACGAGCATCAACAGGCCGCCGAACAGCGTGTAGAGGAAGAACTTGACGGCGGCGTAGCGGCGGCCACTGCCACCCCAGATTCCGATGATGAGATACATCGGTACGAGGCTGAACTCGAAGAAGACGTAGAACAGCAGGACGTCGGTCGCTGCAAAGACGCCGAGGACCGCGCCCTCGAGCACGAGGAAGGCGATGAGGTAGGCCCGGACACGGTCGTGGATCGAGTCCCACGACGCCAGCAGGATCAACGGGGTCAGGAACGTCGTCAGCAGGATGAGCACGAGGCTGATGCCGTCGACAGCGAAGGACAGGTTCGCCCCGATCGCCGGGATCCACACGGTCGACTCGGCGAGCTGGAAGCCGGCTTCGCTGCGGTCGAATCCCGCGAGCATCGCCACCGATGCCACGAACGTGACGAGCGACGTCGCCATGGCTGCGGCCTTTGCGCCGCGCTCCGTCAGTCGAGTCAGCGCGAGCAGCAGTGCGCCTGCGAGCGGCAGCGCGACGGTCAGCGAAACGAGCCCCATCAGTCAGACCACCTGGATCGCGAGGACGGCGAGAAGCGCGATGGCGCCGACGACCATCACGCCGATGGCGCTTCGTACGAGGCCCGTCTGGGCCCGTCGCGAGATGCGTGCGACGACGACGGAGGTCGATCCCGTGCCATTCACCACCCCGTCGATCACCCGTGTGTCGAACCACACGGCGGCGCGGGCAACACGCGCACCGCCGCGAACGACGACGGTGTCGACCAGCTCGTCGACGAAGAACTTGCGCTCGAAGAGTTCGGCGAGACGGCCGCTGACCGGTTCGGCAAGGCGCCCGACCGACATGTCGCGACGGACGTAGGCCGCCCACGCGCCGGCGATGCCGACCGCAGCGGCCACGATCGCGATGGCGATCAGCGCCGCTTCGGACAGCGGCCCCGCCTCGGCCAGCTCCAGGCCGTCGGCCGACGCCACTGAAGGCGCGAGGAATTCGTAGAGCGGACCGTGGTGCACCGGATTGAGCACAAGGCCGCCGACCGCCGAGAACACCGCGAGGACGAGCAGCGGCACCGTCATTGACCGCGGCGACTCGTGCGGGTGCACGCCGTGCGGATGCCGTGGGGCGCCGAGGAAGATCAGGAAGTACCAACGCGACATGTAGAACGCTGTGAGCACGGCAGCGGCGACCCCGATCGCCCACACCGCACCGAAGCCGTGGTTGTACGCCTCCGTGAGGATCTGGTCCTTCGAGAAGAACCCGGCGAACGGCGGCACACCGGCGATCGCGAGCCAGGCCACAGTCGATGTCCAGAACGTCACCGGCATCGCGTGGCGCAGCCCACCCATCTGCCAGATGTCGGTGCGGTTGGCCATCGCATGCATCACCGACCCGGCGGCGAGGAACAACAGGCCCTTGAAGAACGCGTGCGTCACGAGGTGAAAGATGCCCTCGCGGAATGCACCGACGCCGATGGCGATGAACATGAAGCCCAGCTGCGAAACCGTCGAGTAGGCCAGGATCTTCTTGATGTCGTCCTGCCGCAGCGCGATCAGCGCGGCCATCAGGGCGGTGAGTGCACCGATCCAGGCGATCACCGTCATCGCGTCAAGCGAACCGACGACGACCGGCGACATCCGCACAAGCAGATACACGCCGGCGGTCACCATCGTGGCCGCGTGGATCAGCGCGGACACCGGTGTCGGACCGGCCATCGCGTCGGGCAGCCAGATGTAGAGCGGGATCTGCGCCGACTTGGCGACTGCTCCGCCGAGCAGCAGCAACGTCAGCATCGTCGCCGTCGACGGGTCGGCGCTGCCGACGGCCCCATTGATCGCGGCGATGTCGAGCGTGCCGAAGTTCGCGAATGCGACGAACATCGCGACCATGAACGCGACGTCGCCGACGCGGTTGGTGATGAACGCCTTCTTCGCCGCCACGGCGAACTCGGCCTTCTCGAACCAGAAGCCGATGAGCAGGTAGCTCGACAATCCGACGAGTTCCCACCCGAGGAACAGCGTCAACAGGTTCGATCCGAGCACGAGGACGAGCATCGAGCCGAGGAAGAGATTGAGGTAGGCGAAGAACCGCCCGAATCGCGGATCGCCGTGCATGTAGCCCAGCGAATAGACGTGGATGAGCAATCCCACACCGGTGACGACGAGCAGCATCACCGCGGTCAGCGGATCGATGAACAGGGAGAACGTGACCTCGAGGTCACCGGCGACGATCCAGGTCGGCATCTCACGGACGAGTGGGCCGTCGGCGCCGACGACTTGTGCCGCGACCCCGGCCGCCAGCGCGAAGGCGACGGTTGCCGCGCCGAGCGCGATTCGGGCCGCGGCGTCACCGAGCCGCTTCGTTGCCGCGAGCACGGCGACGAAGCCGGCGAACGGCACGACGGGGATGAGCCAGGCGAGTGCCAGCACGTCAGAACCTCAGCAACTGGGGGACATCGACATCGAGCGTCCCGCGACGGAAGAAGAGGTTGACGAGCAGCGCCAGGCCCACGACCACCTCGGCCGCGGCGACCACGATGACGAAGAAGACGAACACGTGCCCGTCTGCGCCGCCCCACATGCGGGCACCCGCCGCCAACGTCAGGTTCACCGCGTTGAGCATCAGTTCGATGCACATGAACAAGACGAGCGCGTTGCGGCGGATCATCACCCCGACGAGGCCCACCGAGAACAGCAGGCCGGAGAGCACAAAGTAGTAGCCGATCGGCATCGTCACTCCCCCTGCGCGTCGACGTCGACGTCGTGGTCGACGTCCTCGGGTTCGAGATCCCGGCGACGGGCGAGGATGACCGCACCGATCGTGGCGACCGTCAGCAGCAGCGCCGCGAGTTCGAACGGGAGCGTGTAGCGCGTGAACAAGCGCCGGCCGAGGAAGGCGACACCCGAAGCATCCTCGCCGAGCGTGTCCGCGAGCCCGGCGCAGGAGACGGCCGCAGTCGATTCGGACGCTGCACCGCACACCGATGCCGCCGAGGTGTAGGGCCCGACGAAGGCGAGCAGCAACGCCCCGGACAGCAGGACGCCTGCGGTGATCGCCACCGCGCGGGTGCGCGCACCGCGGGCGATTAGCAAGTCATCACGATCGACGCCGAGCAGCATGATTACGAACAGGAACAGCACGACGATCGCACCCGCGTAGACGAGCACCTGGATGATCGACAGAAAGGACGACTCGAGCGCCAGATACAGCCCGGCGATCGCCACGAGGTTGATGACCAGCATCAGCGCGGCGTGGACGATGTCGCGCATCGCCACGACCGCGATCGCCGATCCAAGCGCCACGGCGCCGAGCACCGTGAACAGCACCAGTTCGGTCGTCATGGGCACCATCATGCGTCCGGCTCCGACGGATCCTCGGGCACCATGTCGGTGGCGAGCGAGAACACCGACACCGTGGCCGGATCGAACGTGCCGCCGTGCGCCGTCGGCGGTGTCGCCGCGAGCCCGCCGTAGTAGTTGTGGCCGCGTGCCCGCACCTGCGAGTCGGTCTGCGGCGTCGGCAGCTGGTCGTCCGTCGCCTCGGGTAGCAGCCGCTCCTTCGTCCACACGAGGTCGTCGCGGGAGTCCTCGGAGAACTCGTAGTCGTTGGTCATCGTCAGCGCGCGCGTGGGACACGCCTCGATGCACAGGCCACAGAGGATGCAGCGGTTGTAGTTGATCTGGTAGTCGACGGCGTAGCGCTCGCCGGGCGAGAACCGGGCCGAGGCGGTGTTGTCTGCACCCTGGACGTAGATCGCATCCGCCGGGCATGCCCAGGCGCACAGCTCACAGCCGATGCACTTCTCGAGCCCGTCGTCGTACCGGTTGAGCTGGTGGCGGCCGTGGAACCGTGGGGTCACGGGGCGAGGTTTTTCGGGATACTCGGCCGTTTCCGGACGACGCAGCATCGTGCGCAGGGGCACGGAGAATCCACGGCCGAGCACGGTCCATTTGAGCAGCGCCCAGGCGAGCACCACGAGCACGACGTAGGTCGCGATCGTGACGACGACGGGCGGCAGGCCGACGTCGATCATCGGGCCACCTCCTCGGTCTTGTCGGTGGCGGGAGTGTCGATGGCGGACAGGGCCAGCATCGCGATGATGAGCACCGCGGCGATCCCGACGAACACGACACGCATCTGCGTCGACACGCCGCCCTGCGCGTTGAGCAAGACGAACGCGGCGGTGATGAGGGTCCACACGAGCGCGATCGGAATGAGCACCTTCCAGCCGAGGTCCATCAGCCGGTGGTAGCGCGTCCGCGGCAGCGCCCCGCGCAGCAGCACGAAGAAGAACACGAACACCCCGAGCTTGAGGGTGAACCACATGCTGGGCAGCACCGCGGCGATCGGTGCCGGCAGGCCGAATGTCGGTCCGCTCGGTCCCCCGAGGAACAGGGTGACCACGATCGCCGACATCGTGATGACCGACATGAACTCGGCGAGCATGAACATGCCGAAGCGCAGCCCGGAGTATTCGGTGTGGAACCCGGCGACGAGTTCGCCTTCCGCCTCGGCGAGGTCGAAGGGCGGCCGCCCCGCCTCGGCGACCATCCCGACGACGAAGACGATGAACGCGGGAAACAGGGGGATCGCATACCAGCCGGGCATGCCGGCAACCAGCCCGTCACCCGACTGTGCGGCGATGATGTCGGACACGCGCAGCGAGCCCGTGTAGATGAACACGCTGGCGACGGCCAGACCCTGCGAGATCTCGTAGGACACCATCTGCGCACTCGACCGAACGCCACCCAGCAAGGGATACGGCGAGTTCGAGGACCAGCCGGCGAGGAACACGCTGTAGACGTGGATCGACCCCATCGCCAGCACCCACAGCACCCCGATGTGCAGGTCGGCGACGACGAGCGTGAACGTCTCACCGAACAGCGTCACCTCACCACCGATCGGGATGACGGCGATCGACAGGAAACCGGCCACGACACCGATCAGCGGAGCAATCGTGAACACGGGTTCCTTGACCATCGACGGGGTGACGTCCTCCTTGAAGAACATCTTCACGCCGTCGACGAGCGTCTGAAGCACCCCGAACGGCCCGACACGGTTGGGGCCGAGTCGCGACTGCATGCGGGCGACGATCCGGCGCTCACCCCAGATGAGCAGGGCGGTCGCCAGCAAGAAATAGGTGAACACCGCCACGGTCGTGACGATCGAGACCCACAGCGGCGCGTCCGTCATCAGGCGACCTCCGCCGTCGGCACGGTGGTCACGGTGATCGTGACCGCACCGTCGGCGTCGGCGAGCGCGCCCGCATGCACACCATCGGCGTGGGCCGGCACGACCACGGTCCCGGCCAAGACATCGGATCGGAGGCGGGCGGGCAGCGTCATCGTCGCCGAAGCACCGCGCACCGCGACATGGTCACCGTCGGTGACACCAAGGTGGTCGGCGTCGGCAGGTGCGATCAGCACGGCGGCCTTGCGTGCGGTGGCGCGCAAGTCGTCGGCGCCGGTGAGCATCGTGCCGTCGTCGAGCAGCATCGGCCGGATCTCGGCCGCCATGCCGTCGCCGACCGCAGGCTCTGTCGGCTGTGGCGTCGGAAACGCGTGTGCCGACGCTCGGCGCGCGAGCCGGCTGCGTTCCGCACGGATCGCCGCGAGATCGTCGACACCGAGGTCGTGGCCGAGGAGGGCGGCCAGGTGCCGCACGATCTCCCAGTCGTCGCGCGCGAGCCCGGGTGCATCGACGGCGTGCGCGAACGGTTGGGCGCGCCCCTCGAAGTTCGTGGCCGTGCCATCCCGCTCCTGGCGCGCCGTCGCCGGGAGGACGACGTCGGCGAACTCCGTCACCGTGTCCGTGCGCGCGAGGTCCTGGACGATGACGGTGCCGACCTTCGCCAGTGCCGCTCGCGCGAGATCGGTGGACGCGGCGTCACGGATCGGGTCGACACCGATGAGGTGGAGCACGTCGATCTCACCTGCCGCCGCGGCGGCGAGGATCGCGCGGGTGTCCCGTCCGGCCTCTGCCGGCAGCGGGCCCCAGACCGCCTCGACCTCGGCACGATCGCCCGCATCGGCGAGGAGGCGGCCTCCCGGAAGCAGCCCGGCGACGAGCCCGGCGTCGATGGCACCCCGCGCGTTCGCGCGGCGCGGGACGTAGGCGAAGCGTCCGCCGCTCGATGTTGCAAGCGCGGCTCCGGCGGCGATCGCGCCGGGACCGGCACGTTCACCGACGAGCACGACCGGTGCCTGGAGTCCGGCATCGGCAAGCGTCTCCAGCGCCCCGGCTTCGCCGCCGACCGGCGTCTGCACGTGGCGATAGGCCAACGGGGCAAGTGTGCCGGCGTGCGGGCCGACGACGATGACGCGTGCCGTGTTGTTGCGCCATGCCTTGCGGATGCGCAGGTGGAGGATCGGGACCTCTTCCTCGGAGTCGAGGCCGGCGACGACGATCGTGTCGGCAGTGTCGATGTCGCCGTAGGTGGCGCCGTCACGCCCGGCGAGCGCCGCGAGCGCCGCCATCTCGTCGTCGCCAGCGAAGCGGGTCCGCCAGTCGATGTCGTCGGTGCCGAGCACCACCCTGGCGTACTTGCTCGTGAGAAACGCGTCTTCGTCGGCAAGTCGGCCACCCGTCAGGACCGCCACACGGCCGCCCGCATCCTTTGCCGTACGGATCGCCGTCGAGGCCGCACGCAAGGCATCTGCCCAGTCGGTGTCGACGAGCTCGCCGTCTCGACGCGCGGCAGGGGCGGTCAGACGCGTCGATGCCGTCAGGTGCGCGAACCCGAACCGGCCCTTGTCGCAGTTCCAGGCCTCGTTGACGGCCATGTTCGTGCGCGCCATCTGCCGCTGGACCTCACCGCGGCGCGACTGGATCGTCAGGTTGCATCCGGCCGAACAGTGGTCACACACACTGGCGGTCGTCACGACGTCGAACGGCCGTGCCTTGAACCGGTACGAGGTCGAGGTGAGTGCGCCCACGGGGCAGATCTGGATGATGTTGCCGGAGAAGTAGCTCTGGAACGGCTCGTTTTCGTAGATCGCGACCTGTTCGAGCGCGCCGCGTTCGAGCAGTTCGATGAACGGATCCCCGGGGATCTGCTCGGCGAACCGGGTGCAGCGCGCGCACAACACGCATCGTTCCCGGTCAAGCAGGATCTGTTGCGAGATCGCCACCGGCTTGTCATACCGCCGCTTAGGTTCGATGAACCGCGACGTATTCGACCCGTGCGTGAGCGCCTGGTCCTGCAACGGACATTCGCCGCCCTTGTCGCACATCGGGCAGTCGAGCGGGTGGTTCATGAGGAGGAACTCGAGGGTTCCTTCCTGCCCCTTGCGTGCCATCGGCGACGTCAGGTGCGTCTTGACGACCATGTCCTGCGCGACCGGAGTGGTGCACGCCATCATCGGCTTCGGCGCGCCCTCGACCTCGACGATGCACTGGCGGCACGCACCGACGGGGTCGAGCAGGGGATGGTCGCAGAACCGCGGGATGATCGTGCCGTACTGCTCGGCGGCGCGGATGATCAGCGTGCCGGCCGGCACGGTCACCTCGGTCCCGTCGATCGTCAGCGTCACGTGCTCGACCGGCGTCTCGGATGCACTCATGCGCTCACCTGCCCGGTCATGACGACCATCGGGATGTCGCGGCGCGGCTCGGTCGTACCCAGCGGGCACCGTCCCTGCCGGATGTGCTCGAAGTAGTCGTCGCGGAAGTACTTCAGGCTCGACACGATTGGAGACGTCATGCCGTCACCGAGGGCGCAGAACACCCGGCCGAAGATGTTGTCACACAGGTCCTCGAGCAGTTCGAGGTCTTCCATGCGACCGTTGCCGGTCTCGATCCGCCGGTAGATCTGCGACAGCCACATGCTGCCTTCCCGGCACGGGGTGCACTTTCCGCACGACTCGTGCTCGTAGAACTCGGTGAAGCGCCACACGGTGTCGACGATGCAGGTCTGGTCCGAATAGACCATCAGCGCGCCGGTGCCGAGCAGCGAACCCGCTTCGGCGATCGCCTCGAAGGTGTAGGGCACGTCGGCCTGCTCGGCGGGCAGCAGCGGCGTCGACGAGCCACCCGGGAACCAGAACTTGGGTGTCCGGCCGTCACGCATCCCTCCGGCGAGTTCGATCATGTCGGCGACCGGGGTGCCCATCGCGACTTCGTAGTTGCCCGGTGCGGCGACCTCACCGGAGATACACATGAGCTTCGGGCCGGGAGACTTCTCGGTGCCCCACTGGCGCCACCAGTCGACACCGTGCCGCAGGATGAACGGCACCGCAGCGATCGACTCGACGTTGTTCACCGTTGTCGGACAGCCGAACAGCCCGCGCGTCGCCGGGAACGGCGGCCGCAGGCGCGGCTGGCCGCGACGCCCCTCGAGGGAGTCGAGCAGGGCGGTCTCCTCGCCACAGATGTAGGCACCCGCGCCGCGGTGCAGCGTGAGATCGAACCGGCGGCCGGAACCCAGGATGTCGGGACCGAGGTAGCCCTTCTCGTAGGCCTGTCGGATGGCCTTCGCCAGAGAGCGGCCGGCGTGCGCGAATTCGCCGCGCAGGTAGATGTAGCCCTGTTCCGCGTTCAGTGCGAGACCGGCGACAATCATGCCCTCGACGAGCTGGTGCGGGTCGCGCTCCATGAGCGGACGGTCCTTGAACGTGCCGGGCTCACCCTCGTCGGCGTTGCACACGACGTAGACCGGCTTGCCGGTGTCCTGGGCGACGAACGACCATTTCAGCCCCGTCGGGAACCCGGCACCACCACGCCCACGGATGCCCGACGCCTTGACCGCCTCGATGATCTCGGCCGGATCCATGTCGATCGCGACCCGCAGCCCGGCATAGCCGTCGTACTGCTCGTAGGTCTCGATGTCATCGACGCCGTCGACGTCGTAGCGGTACGACATCGCGCTGACCGCTCCCGTCGTCGTCATGCAGACGCCTCCTCGGAGTTTGCCGCCCGGAAGATCGCGCCTCCGTGCCCCGCAGGGTCGCCCCCCGGATGCGTCACCGGAATGTCGGTCTCGCCCGAGCGATACGCCGGCGGGACATCGGCGGCGGCCTGCGCACGCGCAGCATCGATGAGGTGCTCGTCGACCCCGTCGTCGATGCCCGACAGCTCGCGCTCAACGGCGCGGAATGTTGCCGGTGTGTGCCCGGAAACGTTCGACGGTGGCGGGTCACCGGCCTTGGCCTTGTCGAGCAGTTCGGCGGCCTCGTCGGGAGCGACCGGCCCGTACATCTCGTAGTTGATCTGCACGACCGGGGCGGCATCACAGATGCCGAGACACTCGACGTGTTCGACCATCACGCCCGAGCCTTCGGGGTCGACGTGTCCTCCGCACGCGTCGAGCAGACGGTCGTAGATCTCTTGGCCGCCCGCAATCTTGCACGTCGGATTCGTGCAGACGCTGAGCAGGTAGTCGCCGAACTCTTCGCGCTTGTACATGGTGTAGAACGTGGCTACCGCCTTGGCCTCGGCGTGACTGATGCCGACCGCCTCAGCACAGAACGCGATGCCGTCGTCACTGACGAACCCCTCGTCGGACTGCACGAGATGCAGCAGCGGGAGCAACGCCGCGCGGGCGACGGGATAGCGCTGAACGAGACGCTCGGCGTCTCGGCGCGTCTCCTCAGAGATCGGCATCTGTGATCGTTCCTTCGGTTATCGGTCGACGCCGCCCATGACGGGATCGATGGAGGCCACAACGGCGATGACATCGGCCACCATGTGGCCGGCGGTCATCTCATTGGCCGCCTGCAAGTTGACGAAGCTGGGCTCGCGCACATGGACGCGGTAGGGCTTGTTCGTGCCGACCGACGTGATCGCGTAGCCCAGTTCCCCGCGTGGAGACTCGACCGGCACGTACACCTGGCCGGCCGGGACGGTGAATCCCTGGGTGACCAACTTGAAGTGGTTGATCAACGCCTCCATCGACTCGCCCATGATGTGGCGGATGTATGCGGGGTCGTTGCCGACACCGTCGGCGCCGAGCGACTGCTGGGACGGCCAGGCGATGCTCTTGTCGTCGACCATGACCCGGCCGCCGGGGAGGCGATCGAGGGCCTGGCGGATGATCTTGAGCGACTGCCGCATCTCTTCGAGGCGCACGAGGAAGCGGGCATAGGAATCCGCGTCGGTGTGCGTGGCGACGTCGAAGTCGTACTGGTCGATGCCGGCGTATGGCTGCGACTTGCGCAGATCCCACACGGAACCGGCGGCACGCAACAGCGGACCGGTCACGCCGAGCTCGAGGCACCGTTCGGCCGAGAGGACCCCGACGCCCTCGAGCCGGTCACGCCAGATCGGGTTGTTGAGCAGCAGGTCCTCGTACTCGCCGATCTTCTCCGGCAGCAGCCGCAGCAACGACTCGCAGCGTTCGACGAAGTCGTCGGTGACGTCCTGCGCGAGCCCGCCCGGCCGGATGTAGGCGTGGTTCATCCGCAGCCCCGACTGCGACTCGAAGAGATCGAGGATGTGTTCCCGCTCGCGGAATCCGAACGTCATCATCGTCGTCGACCCGAGCTCCATGCCGCCCGTCGCGAGCCACACGAGGTGGCTGGCGATCCGGTTGAACTCCGTCAGAATCACCCGCACCGCGCTGGCGCGTTCCGGAACCTCGATACCGAGCAACTTCTCGGTGCCGAGGCAGAACGCGAGTTCGTTGAACAGCGGGGCGAGGTAGTCCATCCGGGTGAAGTAGGTGCAGCCCTGGACCCACGTGCGGTATTCAGCGTTCTTCTCGATCCCCGTGTGGAGATAGCCGATAACCGGATGCAGGTGGGTGACCGTCTCGCCGTCGAGTTCCAGCACCAGCCGCAAGACGCCATGGGTCGACGGATGCTGGGGACCCATGTTGACGGTCAGTCGGTCGTCGACGACGGCGTCCACCACCGATTCCCAGTCGGCACCATCGACGAAGACGTCGGGGGGCGTCACGCTCATTCGACCACCTCCCGCAGATCACGTTCGTGCGGAGGCGGGATGAACTTGCCGTTGTGGTACTCGATGTCCACGCCGCCGAGCGGATAGTCCTTGCGGTGCGGATGACCCAACCAGTCATCCGGCATGAGAATGCGTGTCAGTGCCGGGTGCCCGGTGAACTCGACACCGAAGAAGTCGTAGACCTCGCGCTCGTGGAAGTTCGCCGTCTCGTACACCCCGGTGACCGAGGGCAACCGAGGCGCGTCGTCGGGTGTGGCGACGGCGACACGGAACCAGTGGTTGCGCGTGACCGAACGCAGGATGTAGAGCACCTCGATCACGCCCTCGTCACGCGAGACCCGGTACTCGGGCCAGCCCGTCGTCGACGGCTGGCGGTCGATGACATGGTCGCCGGCCGGCCAGTGCACCCCGCCGAGGTCAGCGAGCAACTCACACGCGAGCTCGGACTTGGCGAATCGCAGGACATCGACCAGCTGATCGGCGCCGACGTGGACGGTGAGCTCGCCGTACCGTTCTGAGGTCTCGACACCACCGAACGATGTCGTCAATTTCTCGGCGAGTTCGGCGTTCGTCAGCGGCGTCGTCATGCGCGCGCCGCCTGGTCGGCAAACGTCTCGCCCCGGATCTTGGCGTGCAGCTTGAGAATCCCGTCGAGGAGCATCTCCGGACGCGGAGGACATCCGGGCACATACATGTCCACCGGCACGACGTGGTCGACGCCCTGCACCAGCGCATAGTTGTTGAACATGCCCCCGGACGTCGCGCAGACGCCCATCGACAGCACCCACTTCGGGTCGGACATCTGGTCGTAGATCCGCCGCAGAATCGGGGCCATCTTGTGCGAGACCCGCCCGGCAACGATCATCAGGTCGGCCTGCCGCGGCGACGCTCGGAAGACCTCCATGCCGAATCGCGACATGTCGTGGCGCGGCCCGCCGGTTGCCATCATCTCGATCGCGCAACACGCGAGTCCGAAGGTCGCCGGCCACAACGATGTCGAGCGGCTGTAGTTCACGAATCGTTCTACGTTGGTCAGCAGGATGCCGTTGGGAAGTTTGCTCTCTAGTCCCATTCGAGGCCTCCCCGACCGATTTCGTAGAGAAACGCGACGCCGAGGATCCCGATGAACACGGTCATCTGGCCCAATCCGAACCATCCGAGCTCCCGGAAGACGACCGCCCACGGATAGACGAAGACCGCCTCGATGTCGAAGACGAGGAAGAGCATCGCGACGAGATAGAACTTGACCGAGAATCGCGCCGAGGTCACGTCGGCGAGCGGCTCGTTGCCACACTCGTAGGCCGACAACTTGGTGGGATTGGGCATGCGCGGGCCGACGAGGCTCGAGACCGCGACCGAACCGACGGCGAACGCCGTCGCGACGATCAGCAGCAGCAGGACCGGAAGGAACTCACCGACCATTTCCGTCCCCTTCCGACCGCAGCGAATGCACCCGTGGCGCGGTCGCCAACGGTAGGGCGCGCCCGGTTCGCCTCGCAAGACGACCCATCCGGTGACACGTCATGTCAGGCCGCCGGTGCGAGACGTTGCAGCGTGTTGATGATCACGTCGTGAGCGTCCTTGGGTCGCGTATCGGTCAGGTGGGCCATCAGCTTGAGCACGAACTCCATCAACGGCCGATACGGCATGCCGTATTCGGTGCACACCTGCATGACGGCCGGATTGCCCACCAGGGCCGTGAAGGCCCTGCCGAGCGTGTAGTACCCGCCCCAGCGCTGGCGCAGTTCGGTGTCGTAACGGTCGAGTACGGCCGTGCTCGACCGGCGGATCGCCTCGTCGGCCACCTCGGCGGCGAGTGCACCGGCTTCCATCGCGTACGAGATGCCCTCACCGTTGAACGGATTGACCATCCCGCCCGCATCCCCGACCAGGAGCACGCCGTTCTGGTGCAGCGGCGTGCGATTGAACGCCATCGGGATCGGACCCGACGTGATCGGCCCGACCTGGTTGTCGGGCGTCGTTTCCCAGTCGTCCGCGAGTCCACCGGCCCACGCCGCCAGTAGCCGGCGGTAGTCGATGGCGCCGAACTCCTTCGACGTCGACAGCAGTCCGAGACCAACGTTGATCGTGCCGTCGTCGAGCGGGAACACCCAGCCGTACCCCGACAGCAGATCGCCGTGACGATCACGCAGGTCGAGGAAGGAGCTCATCCACACGTCCGAGGACTTCGACGAGGTGTAGTAGGTCCGTGCAGCGACCGCCATCGGCCGGTCGGCGCGGCGGTGCGATCCGAGTTGGCGAGCAAACGTCCCGCTTGCGCCGTCGGCCGCGACCACAACCGGGGCACGAAGTTCATGCATGCGATCGCCGGCATCACGCCAAGCGACGCCACAGACGCGACGGTCGTCGGCTCGCCACAACGGCCCCGTCACGCGGGCACCTTCGACGAGCAGGGCACCGGCACGTACGGCTCGACGTGCGACCGCATCGTCGAACACGCGCCGAGTCGCGGTCGCCCCCCAGGACGGCCAGTCGTCGAGCTCGGGCCAGGCGAGCTCCATAACGGTGTGTCCACCGTGGATCCGCAATCCCCGCTGTGTTGCCCAGCCCTCGACGCGGCCATGCGCCTCATCGACCATGTCGAGATCGAGCAGGGCCTTCACGACGCGCGGCGTCAGCCCGTCGCCGCAGACCTTGTCGCGGGGAAACCGGTCCTTCTCCAGCAGCACGACCTGCCGGCCGCGACGCGCGAGGTGCGCGGCCGCGGCGGCCCCGCCGGGACCGGCACCGACCACGACGACGTCGGCCGACGTCGGCACGTCGTGCGGCACGGAATCGGCCATGTGGACACCTTGATCAGGCACTTCGTGAAACTTTTCACGATCTTGCGGGCAGTCTAGTCACCATCGGACGCCATCCGCACCCCGCGGTGGATCGCGACGATCCCGCCACTGCAATCCCGCACCCGCACATCGCGATACCCGGCATCGGAGATCCAGTCGGCCACTTCCCGTCGTGACGGCCACGCGAGAATGGAATCCGCCAAATACTGGTACGCCGCCCCATGCGACGACACCCGCCGCGCGATGCGCGGCAGCAGCCCGACGAGATACCGCTGGTAGAGGACCCGAAACCAGGCTGCCCTCGGTGCGGCGAACTCGCACACGACGAGACGTCCACCGGGACGTGTCACGCGAGCGAACTCGGCCAACGCTGCCTGCGGATCGGGCACGTTTCGCAACCCAAACGAGATCGTCACCGCGTCGAACGTCGCGTCCGCGAACGGCAGCATCAACGCATCGGCGTTGACGAACGCAAGGTCATCGCCGCGATCCCGGGAACCGGCGCCGAGCATCTGCAGCGACAGGTCGAGTGCGACCACGAATGCTGCGCCATCGGCGACGAGCTGCCGGGCGACGTTTCCCGGCCCCGAGGCGACGTCGAGCACGCGCGCGCCAGCCGGGGATGCCGCAGCGGCCGTGATGCGCCGCCACTGCGCATCCTGTCCCAGCGACAGCGCCGTGTTCGTGCGGTCGTAACGGGGTGCGACCCGGTCGAACATCGCCTGGACGAGTGCCGCGTCCTTGCCGGACCGTCCCGGCGCAGGCAGCTCGACGTGATCTGGCACACCCGTCCCGATCGTCTCGTGCGGCACGGCGGCGACGTGCCCCAGCGGCGAGGCTACCTTCGCCGCATGGCCCCACTCGATCCCGCCGACGAGGCGCTCGTCTCCGCCGTCGCCGACGACGAGAACGCGCCCTACACCCTCGATGACCTCGCCCAGCAGACCGGCGCCACGCCGGCGCTTCTGGACGCGGTCGCCCGCGCCGGACTGCTGCTGCCGCACCATGTCGACGAGCACGGCACCCCTCGATTCTCCGAAGCCGACGTTCGCGCCGTACGTGCCGGCCTTGTCCTCCTCGACGCCGGACTTCCCCTGAGCGAACTGCTCGAGATCGCACGACACACCGACACGGCCGTTGCCGCGATCGCCACGCCCGCGGTGGACGCATTCCTACGGTTCGTTCGCGACCCCCTGCACGGCACCGCCGACGGGGACGTCGGTGACCGCCTGGTGACGGCCTACCAGCGCATGCTTCCCGCTACTGAACAGCTCGTCGCGCACCACCTGCGCCGGCGCCTGCTCGCCACCGCGCTCGCCCGGATCACGGGCGACGACGCCACGACCTAGCGCGCATGTCGACCGCAGCGGCGCTCACCGTCCGCACGAACGTGCTCGACGACCCACGGCCGCTGCTCGATCTGGTGCCTGACGTCTCGAACCCCGCGGTGTGGCTCACCGGCGATGACGGGTTCGTTACCTGGGGAACCGCCGCACGCATCCGCGTCGGCGTCG